>CAVKZU010000001.1:0-12963 GCA_963660725.1 Lachnospiraceae bacterium
GAAAAAAAGAATCATTTTTTTTAAAATTTTTGGATAATTTTTAAATTTACTTACATCTTGATATATAAAGGGAGGTGATTTTAAAAATAGAAGAATTTGTTTGTCCACTTTGTGGAAATAAAGATAAAAGATTTATAGGTTATTTGAATAATAAACCTTATTGTCGAAAATGTATCGAGTTTTGTGGAGAAAATTATGATGAAAATGAGAATAAAAACGTTAGAAACTATAAATCTTTTATTAGTTATGAGTTAAGTAAAGATCAAAAAGAAATATCTTCAAAATTAATCGAAAACCTTAAAAATCATAAAAATACTTTAATTTATGCTGTATGTGGTGCTGGAAAAACTGAACTTGTATTTGGAGTAATTGAATATTCTTTAAAAAGGAATTTAAAAGTAGGATTTGCAATCCCAAGAAAAGATGTTGTTATTGAACTTGCAAATAGATTAAAAACAACATTTCTTCAAAATAAAGTTATTAGTTTATATGGAGGGCATAATAAAGATTTATATGGAGATATTACTGTTTTAACAACTCATCAACTTTATAGATTTGAAAAAGAATTTGATTTATTAATATTAGATGAAATCGATGCCTTTCCTTTTAAAGATAATGAAGTATTAGAAAATATCTTTAAAAGAAGTATTAAAGGTAATTTTATAATGATGTCCGCAACGCCTTCTGATCGTATTCTTAATATATTTAAAAAGAATAACGATTCTATTTTAACTTTATTTACTAGATTTCATCGTCATCCATTACCAGTTCCAAAAATTAAAATAATTCCAGAGTTTTTACGAATTGCATTTGTAGTAGATACTCTTAATAAATATAAAAAAGAAAATAAAAAAGTTTTAATATTTTTACCAACAATTGATATGTCAATTGCATTCTTTAATATACTCAAAATCTTCGTTAAAAATGGGAATGTTGTTAATAGTAAATCTATCTATCGAAATGAAATTATTAATGATTTTAGAAATGATAAATATTTTTATCTTGTAACAACTGCTGTTTTAGAAAGAGGAGTTACCTTAAAGAATTTACAAGTTTTGATTATTAATTCTGATCATGAAGAATACGATAAAGCTGCATTAATTCAAATTTCAGGAAGAGTTGGTAGAAAGAAAGAATTTCCAGATGGAGATGTTATTTATGTTGCTAAAAAGAAAACTTCCGCAATGCTTGATTCAATCAAGGAAATCGAGCACTACAATACCTTTTTGTAAGATTTGTTTTAAAGATATAAAAATTGATTCCTTGCATTCTTTAGTATCTAATCAAAAAGTATGTAATAGTTGTCTTAAATCTTTAGATCCAAAACTACATAAATTTAAAATTAATAATATTGAAGCATTAAGTTTATATAACTATAACGAAACTTTAAAAAAATTAATATTTTTATATAAAGGTAATAGAGATTATGAATTAAAAGATACATTTTTATCATATTATGTCACCTTTTTACGTTATAAATTTAAGGGTTATGAAGTAATTTACGTTCCTTCTTATAAAGATAAAGTTATTGAAAAAGGATTTGATCATGTAAGATCAATGTATGAATGTTTAAATTTAAAAGAAAATTCAAAAGTTATTAAATTAAAAAACGAAAAACAATCTAGTAAAAACTACAAAGAACGTCAAAAAACAGATGGATTATTTAAAATAGAAAACCCTGAAATGATTAAAAATAAAAAGATCTTAATAGTAGATGATATTTGTACTACAGGAGCAACTTTAAAAGAAATATCTAAATTAATTAAAAATAATCATCCAAAAGACATAAAAATTCTAGTAGTTGCTAAAAGAAATTTTACAAAAGAAGAACTAAAACATATTGAAAATAAAGACTTTATTTTAAAATAAGCAATGAATTTAAAAATAGCGTATTTATGCTTAAATCTAAAGTTTGATACAAATATATAATTGTGCTAAAATAATATGATTTTTTATATAGAGAAGGTATAGTAATGGCAAATATTATTAACAAGATGTTTAGAGTAGATCAAAGAATCTTAAATAAATACAAAAAACAAGCTAAAAAAGTTATGGCACTTGGCGATGAAATGGCTGCTTTAACTGATGAGCAATTAAAACACAAAACTGTTGAATTTAAAGAAAGATTAAAGAAAGGCGAAACTTTAGAAGATATTAAAATTGAAGCTTTTGCTGTTTGTAGAGAAGCTGGCAAGAGAGTTTTAAAGATGTATCCTTTTGAATGCCAAATTATTGGTGGACTTGTTTTAAATGATGGTGAAATCGCTGAAATGAAGACTGGAGAAGGTAAAACTCTTACTGAAACTATGCCAACATATTTAAATGCATTAGAAGGAAAAGGTGTACATATCGTCACAGTTAACGAATACTTAGCTCAAAGAGACGCTCAAGAAATGGGCCAAATTTATAGATGGTTAGGTTTAACAACCGGTGTTAATTTACACTCTTTAACAAAAACTGAAAAGAAAGCAGCACACGCTTGTGATGTTACATATACTATTAACTCTGAACTTGGTTTCGATTATCTTCGTGATAATATGGCTCCAAGCAAGGAAGAAAGAGTTTTAAGAAAACTTAATTATTGTATTGTTGATGAAGCTGACTCTGTTTTAATTGATGAATCAAGAACTCCATTAATTATTTCTGGTGGTGCAAAAGCAAGTGCTTCACAATATCAAGTTGCAGATAGATTCTGTAAAATGTTAAAAGCATCAACTCCAGTTGATGATGAATATAAGAAAAAACACCCTGATTATGTTCCAGATGGTGATTTTGAAATTGATGTTAAAACAAAAAGCGTTAATTTAACTGATAAAGGTGTTGATAAAGCTGAAAAAATGTTCGGATTAGAAAATCTTTATGCTCCTCAATATCAAGAATTAGTTCATAGAATTCACCAAGCTTTAAAAGCTAATTTTATCATGGGAAGAGATGTTGAATATTTAGTTGATGATAACAATGAAATTCAATTAATCGACCAATTTACAGGACGTGTTTTAAAAGGAAGAGAATATAGTGATGGTTTACAACAAGCTATACAAGCTAAAGAAGGTGTTGAAATTAAAGAAGAAACAGTTACTTTAGCAACTATTACATATCAAAACTTCTTTAGATTATTTAAAAAATGTGGTGGTATGACTGGTACTGCTAAAACTGAAGAAGAAGAATTTAATAAAATTTATAATATGAAGGTTGTTTGTATTCCTACAAATAGACCTGTTCAAAGAATTGATGATAACGATTTAGTTTTTGCTACAAAAGAAGCAAAAATTAAAGCAATGGTTCATGATATTGCTGAAGTTCATAAATCAGGACAACCAATCTTAGTTGGTACTCCTTCAGTTGAAGCAAGTGAGGAAATGGGACAAGCTTTAGCAAAAGCAGGCTTAAATTTTGAAATGTTAAATGCTAAAAACCACTCACGTGAAGCTGAAATTATTTCTATGGCTGGTCAAAAAGGTCACATCACTCTTGCTACTAACATGGCAGGTAGAGGTACCGATATTAAATTAACTCCTGAAACAAAAGCCTTAGGTGGATTATATGTTTTTGGTTTTGAAAGACATGAATCACGTCGTATTGATAACCAATTAAGAGGTAGAAGTGGAAGACAAGGAGATCCAGGTCATTCAAGATTCTATGTTTCTTTAGATGATGAATTAATGATTCGTTTTGCTAGCGATAAATTAAGAAGCGTTTTTGCTAATTATGGTGATGAAGCTATTGAATCAAGAATGCTTACAACAGCTATTACAAGCGCACAAAAACGTATTGAAGGTCAAAACTTTGATGTTCGTAAAAACTTACTTGATTATGATGATGTCTTAAGTAAACAAAGACACATTATGTATGCAAAAAGAGATCAAATTCTTTTTGGAGACGATATTACAGATTTAATTTTTGATACTTTTAAAGACTGTGGTGTTGCTTTAGCAAAAAGAAGTATTGATGAAAATAATAAAGATGCAGGTGTTATTGGTAAAAAACTTGTTGAAATCACATGTCCAAGATTCTTACCAGAAGGTGCTATTTCAGAAAGTTTATTTGATGAAGCAAGTGTTGAAGAAGTTGGTGAAGATTTAAGCGAAATTCTTTTAGATGCTTATATTAATAGAAAGAAGATGTGGGCAAATCCAGAAGAAGCAGCAAATATGGAAAGAATCATTACTTTAAAAGTTATTGATAGAAACTGGACTCAACAAATTGATAACATGACTCGTTTTAGAGAATCTGTTTCTTTAAGAAGTTATGCTCAAACTAACCCATTACAAGATTATGTTAATGAAGGTTGGGGATTATTTAGAGAAATGCTTGAAGTTATTGCACTTGAAGTTGTTTTAAACTTAATGAATATTCAAATTAGAAAAGTTGAAGTAACAGAAAATACAAATTTTGTTCCTAATGTTGATCCAAATTTACAAGAAAAAGCAAGATTAGAAGCAGAAGCTAAAAAAGCTGAAGAAGAAAAAGAACAAGTTAATGTTGCTGAAGAAACAAAAGCTCATTTAAACATTACTGATATTGATAAAGACGCAAAAGCTGCTGAAGATCATGATTTTGATTCAGCTCATACAAACTAATTTTATTAAAAATAAGAGGTTTTAAGATGGAAATATTTGAAATTAAAAATTTATTAAATGATGCAAATAACATTTTAAAATCTCTCGGTGACTCACTTTGACAACGACAAAGTTAATAAAAGAATTGAAGAAATAGAAAAATTGAGTGCCCGAGATGATTTTTATAATGATTTAAGAGGTGCTCAATCTTTAATAAATGAAAAAAATAACTTAGTTGAACATAAAGAAGAAATTATTGAATTAAAAAAAGAATATGAAAATATTAATGATTTAATTCTTTTAAGTGACGAACTTGGTGAAGAAACTTTAGAAATTATAAATGAAGATTATAAGAACTTCTCAAAAAGACTTACTGAATTAAGAAGAGAAGTTCTTTTTAGTGGTGAATTTGACTCACTTAATTGCTTTTTAGAAATTCATCCTGGAGCTGGAGGAACTGAAGCTTGCGATTGGGCAAATATGCTTTTAAGAATGTATGTTCGTTTTGCTGAAACTCATCATTTAAAATATCAAATCATGGATATGTTACCAGGAGAAGAAACTGGTATAAAATCTTGTAATATCTTAATTTCAGGTAAACACGCTTATGGATTATTAAAAGGTGAAAAAGGTGTTCATAGATTAGTTAGAATTTCTCCATTTGACGCTAATAAAAGAAGACATACTTCTTTTGCAAGTGTAAACGTTGTTCCACAATTCGATGATTCAATAAAAGTAGATATTAATCCAAGTGATTTAAAAATTGATACTTATAGAAGTGGTGGTGCTGGTGGTCAAAACGTTAATAAAGTTGAAACAGCTGTAAGAATTACTCATATTCCTACTGGTATTGTTGTTTCTTGCCAAATTGAAAGAACTCAATTAAAAAACAAAGAAATAGCGATGAATATGCTTAAATCTAAACTTTTTGAGCTAGAAGAACAACGCAAAAAAGATAAATTAAAAGGAATTGTTGGAGATCAAAAAAATATTGAATGGGGTTCTCAAATTAGATCCTATGTTTTTTGTCCATACACTTTAGTTAAAGATAACCGTACTAACTTTGAAGATACTCAAGTAGAAAAAGTAATGGATGGTGATCTTGATGGTTTTATTTATTCTTATTTAGAAAAGGAAGTTAAGGAAAATGAATAACACTCAATTTGAATTAGTTTCTAATTTTAAACCTACAGGTGATCAACCTCATGCTATTGAATATCTAGTAAATGGGGTTAATGAAGGCAAAAAATATCAAGTTTTACTTGGTGCAACTGGTACAGGTAAAACTTTTACAATGGCTAATGTTATTAAAAATGTTAATAAACCAACCTTAATTTTAGTACATAATAAAACATTAGCAGCTCAACTTTATCAAGAAATGAAGGAACTTTTTCCTAATAATAGAGTTGAGTATTTTATTTCAAACTTTGATTTTTATCAACCTGAAGCATATATTGCATCAACTGATACATATATTGAAAAAAATGCGATGATTAATGAAGAAATTGAAATGATGAGAGTTAGTGCAATTAATTCTTTAGTTTCACATCGAGATGTAATTGTTGTTGCAAGTGTTGCTTCAATTTATGGATTAACTGATCCAGAAGAATATAAAAAATTAGTATTTGAAGTAAGAGTTGGCGAAACAATTAATAGAAAAGAATTTTTAAAAAGATTAGTAGATTCTCAATATTCTCGTAATGATTTTGAACTTGGGCCTGGTAAATTTAGAGTTAACGGTGATTCAATTTCGATAATGCAAGCGAATAATAAAGATAATTATATAAAAATTGAACTTTTTGATGATGAAATCGAAGGTGTTTATAAATGTGATTATTTAACTGGTAAGAAAATAGAATCTTATAAAGTATTATCACTTTTTCCTGCTTATGATCACGCATCAAGTCAAGAAAGAATAGATAAAGCTTGTGAAAGAATACTTAGTGAACTTGAAGATAGAATTAAATATTTTAAGGATGAAGGAAAACTTCTTGAAGCAGAACGTATAGAAATGCGTACTAGACAAGATGTTAATAAATTAAAAGAATTTGGAATGTGTCCAGGAATTGAAAATTATTCAAGACATATTGATGGTAGAAAAAAAGGTGAAAAACCTTTTTGCTTGTTTGATTATTTTCCAAAAGATTATTTATTAATTATTGATGAATCTCATGTTACAGTTCCCCAAATTAGAGGGATGTTTAATGGAGATTTTTCTAGAAAATCTAATTTAGTAGATTATGGATTTAGATTACCATCTGCTTTAGACAATAGACCTTTGAATTTTAATGAATTTGAAGGCGAGATTAATCAAGTCATTTTTGATAGTGCTACTCCTGGAGATTACGAATTAAATTTAGTAAATAATGAATATGTTGAACAAATTATTCGTCCTACAGGATTACTTGATCCAATAATTGAAGTTAGACCATCACTTGGTCAAATTGATGATTTGATTAATGAGATTAAACAAAGAATTGAAAAACATGAAAGAGTAATGGTTGTTACATTAACCATTAAAATGGCAGAAGATTTAACTAAATTCTTAAAAGAAAAAGAAATTAAAACTGTTTATTTGCATTCTGAATGTAAAACATTAGAAAGAAGCGAAATTATTTATCAATTAAGAAAAGGTAAATATGATGTTTTAGTTGGTATTAACCTTTTAAGAGAAGGTCTTGATATTCCTGAAGTTTCTTTAGTAGCAATTTTAGATGCTGATAAAGAAGGATTTTTAAGAAGCGATCGAAGTTTAATTCAAACTATTGGAAGATGTGCAAGAAATGAAAATGGGAAAGCAATTATGTATGCTGATAAAATTACATTTAGTATGCAAAAATGTATTGATGAAACTAAAAGAAGAAGAGAAATACAAAATGCATATAATGAAGAAAATGGAATTATTCCAATGACTATTCAAAAAGAAATCATCTCTCCGTTACATGCAATTGACAAAGAACTTGATATAGAAAATAAAGAAGAGGAAGAAACATTATCAAAAAAAGAAATTGAGAAAAGAATCAAAGAACTTGAAAGAGCAATGCAAAAAGCGGCAAAAGAATTTGACTTTGAAAAGGCAATTCAGTATAGAGACTCTATGATTTCTTTAAAAGAAATGTTAAAATAAAAGTTACATGGAACAAAATATATACGAAATACTTACGAACATTAATAATGTCGTACTTTATTTGATTGGTATACCATTTATATTACAAATGATATTTATGCTTCTTTTCTGGGTAGATAAAAGAGTTTATCCAAAAAGCGAAAAGAAAAATAAATTTGCAATTTTGATACCAGCAAGAAATGAAGAAAGTGTTATTAAAGACACGATTGAAGATTTATATAAAAATCAAAATTATCCTAGAGAATTATATGATGTATATGTTGTATGTCATAACTGTACCGATAATACTTATGAAAAAGTATTAGAAGCAGGTGCAATTCCTATTAAAGCTGAAAGTGAAATTAAAAGAGCATATGTCGCACTTGATGCTGGAATTAAGTATATTCTTAATTCTGGCAAAGAATATGATGTTTTCATGAGACTTGATGCTGATAATAGAATCAATAGTGAATTTATGAATTTAATGAATGATGCTATTAATTCTGGATGTGAAATTGTAAGACCTTATGAAAGTGCACTTAATATGTCACAAACCGGTTTTACACAAGCTTGTGGATTATATTACATATTTGATTCAAGATTTGCTTCACATGCTAGAGAATTTTTAGGATTACAAGCTCATGTTAATGGACCTGGTAGTTGTTTTAAAATGGATGTTATTAGAGATATTGGTGGATATGATTGTACTAATATCTGTGAAGATACTGAATTTTATTTTAAAAGAATGCTAGAAGGAAGAAGGATGAACTATTGTGAAGATGCAGTAGTTTATGAAGATTTACCTTCAACAATGCAAGACACATATAACAGAAATAGAAGATTAGCATCAGGGAATATTAGATTATTTAAGTATTTCCCTAGATTTATTTGGGAATTCTTAAAAACATTTGATTTTAGTTTCTTAGAACAAATCCTTACATTCTTATTTATTCCTATTTGTCCTGTATTATGTATTTGGCTACCTTGCTATTACATTTATGCATTAATTTATCTTTCATCACATGGTATGATGACAGAATTCTGGATTATTATCTGGGTAATTATTATTTGTTTAGTGTTCTTATTCTTCTTCGCAGGATTATTACAAGGATTCATCCTTGTTATGCTTGATTATAAGAAAATGGGTGCTAAGAAGAGAAGTGAACTTATGAAAGGTGTTGTTTTATTCCCACTTTTCTCAGCTATTTATATTGTTACTATTACTTTTGGTATATTTACAAAACCTAAATGGAATCAAATTAAGAGAAATAATAAAAATAAAGATAATTAATTATAGATTTATTTTATTGTTTTTATTAAAATATAACGTACATTATTGGAGGAAGATTTATGCAATGGTATGATTGGGTATTTTGGGTTATTGCAGTTATTATAGTTATTTTAGGCTTATTACAAGGTGGTAAGAGTGAAGGTGCTAGTGGTGCTATTACTGGTGGAGGACTTAATGTCTTCGTTAAAACTAAAGAAAGAGGAAGTGAATTAATCGTTTCTTATCTTACTTTAGGATTTGGTATTGTATTCTTATTCTTTGCACTTTTATGTAATGCTATGCAAAAAGGTACATCAACTGATACAGAAACAGAATTAAGATTAATTTCAAATTTATTTAATTTATTTTAATAATTAAGACCTTTATAAAAGAAGGTCTTTTTTAGTACAAAAAAGGTAATAAAAAATTCCAAGATCTTTTAATCTTGGAATAATTTTTAGTTTTGATATTGTGGTCTTAAATATTTCATTGCAAGCCACATGCATCTGAATCCATATGTCATGATGTATAACATACAAACTGTTTGGAATGCACCAGCGAACATAAATCCTAAAATCATTGAAAGTAATGCAGGAGTAATAGTTATATAGAATGAAATACCAAGTACTTGATAGAATTTTAATAAACTGTTTGGGTTTTGTTTTCCTCTACTCATAATGAAGAGGACTAAAGCCATAATAATTGTAACGCCAGCATTGATACCTGCAAGCATTCCAACTTGAACTAATGTAACACTCATTCTACCATCTAAATAAGATGTATCACAGAATGTATAGAAGTTAGTCATAATTTGTGTTTTTACTTCATTTACAGTTTTTGAAGTATCAACATCTTTCTTTAAATAAGATTTTAATGAAGTAATGTTTTCGAAATTTTGATATCCACCACTTGTACTTGCAAGACTTGTTGTAAGAGTTGTATCTTTGTATAATGAACAGACGAAGTTTTCACTACCAAAGAAGATGAAACCATTAAATGTTGTGTTATTTTTAATGATATTTGCTCTTTGATCTTGGAATGTTCCAGCATCTTGCAATTCTGTATTTAAATAATAAATACCAATTTTCTTATCATCATTTTCTAATGTTGTAATAGTTTGAGCAATTCCGCCATCAGTTCTTGTTAATTTATGATCGATGATTTGTAAATCTGCTACATCATCTTCTGAAGTTGAATATTTATATAAAACATCAACTATCATATCGTTATTTGAATTATTTACACTTGAACTTCCTTTACGTGTTGATTCAGAAACAGCAGTTGGAATAATAGTGCATGTAATTGAAATAAAGAAAATAAGAATTGAAATTGCCCAATATTTTACACCGATTTCTTTTGCAATTTCGTTATTGAATAAGGATTTGAAATAGTAACCTATTTTAGTCCAGTTTATATTTTTAATTCCTTTTTTTGTGTTTTTAATATATTTACTTTTTGCCATTTTGTTATTTAACCTCAAGTCAAAATATTATAATATATTTAGTAAACAAAAAAAACAAAAAAAGTGAAGATTATGGATAAAAGATACTCAAAAGTTATATTAGCAAATATGTGTATGGTATATAAAGGAGATTATGTACTTGTACAACTTAGAAAAAAGAAGGATTGGCCTGGATTAACATTCCCTGGAGGACATGTTGAAAACGATGAAACACTTGAAGAAAGTGTTATTAGAGAAATAAAAGAAGAAACAGGATTAAAATTAAATTCTGTTCATTTTTCTGGAATAAAAGAATGGAAATGGGAAAGTGACTCTAGATATTTAGGATTTTTATATAAATCAAATGATTTTGAAGGCGAAATTCATTCGTCTAAAGAAGGAGAAGTTTTTTGGATTAAAAAAGATGAAATTAAAAACTACCCTTTATCTCAAGATTTTGAAGAGTTATTTGATATAATCGATAAAAACTAGTAAAATAGTTTTAGTTATTAAGGAATTAATAACGAAAAGAAACTGGGGATGTCTTGGTTTCGACATATTTAATAGTTTATTTATTAGCAGTGGAGTGATGACCTAATCATCAACAAAAATTATCTGGCAACAGAAATACAAATCTTGCATTCGCTGCTTAGTTTCAGCAATTATTAATTAGTCTTTTATAGACAAATGCAACGGAATCTATTGGGTTTTGCTTCTTACTCGATTTATTCTGTGATAATAAGAAGATATATTAAGTGATGAATATAAGCTTAATAGAAAATTTATATTCTCGTGATAAGTAAGTTTGTGAGTGTTGATATATCATTAAATTTAAATGCTTACTAAACTGTAGAGGTAAATGGGCGTTATTTATGGACCGGAGTTCAACTCTCCGCATCTCCACCATTAAGAAAGCAATGGTTTGATACTAAGTTATCAAGCTTATTTTATTTCTTCGAATCACCAATTTAGTAAAAGGTCGAAACAGTTATTGAAAGATGTTTTTTTTGAAGTATAATGCGGTATAAAGTTAAGTAACAATTGTATGAGGTGTTGGAATGAAACAAATAGAAAATATAAATGGAAAGATTAAAGGACTAAGAGTGATACTTTCACCTTATAAAATTGATGATAAATTTCCAGACGAATTAAATGGATTTGTTGAAGGCTCAGGACAGTTTGGATATTTTATTGTTTTTAATGATGAAATTATCGGCTTTGTTAGCATTGGTGATCCGCTAAAAACAAGAAAAAAAGAACTTTTCATTTCATGTGTTATTCTTGAAAAATATAGAAAACAATATTTTGCTTATGAAGCAGTATTTTATTTACTAGATGATTTCATGGCAAAAGGACTTAAGTATTATAATTCAGCTAGAAAAGAAATTTATTTATCACCTAGAAATTTTTATGTTATAGAAAAGAAAGACAATATAGCATCTAAAAAACTTGTGGAAAAATTGGGATTCAAGTTTGAAAAAGAAGTAGAACTTTCTGATGAGCTAAATAGTGTCTATAGATTGAATGTAGACGAATATTATGCCGAATGGGATGACTCGTTATTTTTCATTGACAAAAAGCTTGAACTGTCAGAATTGATAAAAAATAAGAATTAAAATTTAAAAGATATAAAAGAAGTCGATCTCAAAAGGCTCGGCTTTTTTCGTGTTTGAAAACTAGAGAAAGGAGATTGAAAACGCTATGATGAATAATTTAGAATTAAAGAATCATACTAAAAAGAGGTTCACTCCTACATTTAAGTCTGGGTTTGAACCTCTTTTTATTTGTTTGAACTCGTTTTACAGTTCCTTTAATACTAAAACTTTAGTTATTGTTTATTCTTCCATTGCATATTGAACAATCATTGGATCATCATATTCAGCCCACATTGATTTATTTTCATCTAAAGCTTTAAGTTGTTCCAATTCATCATTTGTTAATTTAAAATCAAAAATATCTAAATTTTCTTTCATATGTTCTTTATGCAAAGTTTTAGGAATAACAATTATTCCACGCTCTATATGTTGCCTAAGTGCGATTTGAGTTGGAGTTTTTCCATGCTTTTCTGCAATTTGTTTAACAATAGGATTATTTACTATATCTTTTAATCTATGTTGAGCAAGTGGCCCCCAAGCTTCATGTTGTATATTATATTTCTCCATCCATTCATGAAGAGAATGCTGTTGACAAAATAAATGCGTTTCTACTTGATTGATAGCTGGCACAATTCTATTAAACGTTGCAATATCTGCCATTCTTTCCGCACTAAAGTTAGAAATTCCAATAGCCTTAATTTTTCCTTCTTCATATAAATCTTCTAAAGCATGATATGCTCCATAATAGTCTGATAAACATTGATGAATTAACACTAGATCAATGTAATCTGTTTTTAATTTTCTTAAAGATTCTTCTATAGATAATTTAGTCTTTTCATATCCGAATTTAGTTACCCAAACTTTAGTCGTAATGAAAATATCTTTTCTTTTCACACCAAGATTTTTAATTGCTTTTTGAATTCCTTCACCTACTTCTGATTCATTATAGTATGCTTGTGCAGTATCTATTAAACGATAACCACATTCAATTG
>CAVKZU010000002.1:0-3556 GCA_963660725.1 Lachnospiraceae bacterium
GGAATAAGTGGAATAGTAGCGTTTATTTTATTATCATTTTGAAAAAACAATTAAAGAGCAGGATAAACCTGTTCTTTTTTATTCTTTTTTAAAAAGTGTTCGATTTTATCATAAAATTTTAAACTCTTTGTTGCACTTGAAATACTAAATCTATATAATATTATGGACACTAAATCAAACCAAATTTAAAGTCCCGGTACGATTTTATATTTATAGGAGAATAGTGAGATGAATAAAGAAACTACAAGTTTAAAGAAAGAAGAAATTACTCGCAAGTGGTATGTCGTCGATGCAAAAGACAAACCTCTTGGAAGATTAGCAACTGAAATTGCTACTTATTTAATGGGTAAAGAAAAACCAACTTGGACACCAAACCAAGATTGCGGAGATTACGTTATTGTAATCAATTGTGAAAAGGTTGCAGTTAGCGGTGCTAATAAACCTTTAAACAAAAAATACTACAACGTTAGCGGTTATAACGGTGGTATGAGAATCAGAACATTAGAAACAATGCTCGAAAAATATCCAGAAGAATTATTCGAAAGAGTAGTTTGGGGTATGCTTCCAAAAGGAAGATTAGGTCGTCAAATGGCTAAAAAGTTATTCGTTTATAAAGGCGAAAAACACAATCACGAAAGTCAAAAACCAGAAGTTTTAACTTTCAAAAGTTTAGGAGGTAAATAGTAATGGCTACAAAAAGTGCATTCTATGGAACAGGTAGAAGAAAATCTTCTGTTGCAAAAGTCTATTTAGCTGAAGGTAATGGTAAAATTATCGTTAACGATCAAGACGTTAGCGCATATTTCCCACATGCTACATTAGTTTTAGATTTAAAACAACCTCTTACAATTTTAGGTGTTGAAGGTAAATATGATGTTAAAGCATACGTTAATGGTGGCGGTTTCAGCGGCCAAGCAGGTGCTTTAAGATTAGGTATTGCTAGAGCATTATTAGAAGCTGGAGAAGATAGAAAAGCTTTAAAAGTTAACGGTATGTTAACACGTAATTCAAAAGCAAAAGAAAGAAAGAAATACGGTCTCAAAAAAGCAAGAAGAGCTCCACAATTCTCAAAGAGATAATCTGCTTAATTCAAGCAAATATTACAAAATATTCAAGATTATTATGCCCAGGATTTATTCCTGGGTTTTCTTTTACATGTTTAATTAAACTTGTTTGTTAATCTCGACAAATAAGTTTAAAATGTTATACAATTTATGTATAAGGTAGATGTATGATAAAAGTTAATTTGAATTATAACATTAAAGAAGATTTAAAATTTTTGGAAGATTTAGAAAAAAGGACGAATTTTGAATTGTCAGTTTTAATTTACGTTTCTAGAATTTCTTTAGATAATATTGATGATTCAAAAAAGCAAGATTATGATTTATTAGAAAAAATATATTCTTATATTTATAAACTTGGATATCGACTTAATAAAGTAAAAGCTGAATTTTTATTAGAAAATTATCCTGTTGTTTTATTCCATGGTTCCAAAAATGGTTTAAAAGAGATAGATGAGAATGGAAGTAGAGAAAATTGTGATTTTGGAAGTGGATTTTATGCTGGAGAAAATTATAATCAAGCTTTATCTTTTATATCGAATAAAAATGGATCATCAATTTATTCTTTTATTTGCAATTTAGATGGATTAAAAATAAAAAGATTTGAAACATCTTTAGAGTGGATGCTTGCTATATGTTATTATCGAAATACATTATCGGAATATAAAGATAGTGAAATAATTAAGAAAATTAGAAGTGAAGTAGAATCTTCTGATTTAATCATTGCTCCAATTGCTGATAATCGCATGTTTTATATAATGACGTTATTTAGTGATGGTATGATAAGTGCTGAATGTGCTTTACATTCATTATCTGCAAGTAGTTTAGGCTTACAATACGTTTTTAAAACTAAAAAGGCAATTGATAGATTGGTTCCAATAGAAAAGTATTTTGTTTCAAGTGCTGAAAAAGAAGATAACAAAAAACAATTAATAGAAAGAAGTCTTGAAATAGATACAAAATTAAAATTAGCTCAAAGAAAATATAATAATGGAATATTTATAGAGGAGGTATTAAAATGAGAAAATTAGATCATAATGGAATTTTATTATGTGAATATCAAGCAAAACTTTTTGAGAAATCGCTAGATTTAGAGTATTCTACTCCAATTTTTATGAGAAGATTTATGAATTCATCTTTAGCAAGAGATCTAGATGAAAATGAATCTTCATTGATTTCTTTAGATATTAATGAAGGAATAGAAAGCTTAAATGTGGAATATGGAAAATCAAGTTATGGGAAAATAAAATTTTCTCATGATTCAATGTTTTGGATTGGATATATGTATAGATATATGTCTTACACAAGAGGAGAATCTACTGAATTTTTAATGAAAACATTTAACTATAAAAAAATGAATGAAGTTTATTTTTCTTTTCATACTCAAGATCCAGAATGGGTTGTTGAAAGTTTACTAGAATTATATAAACTTGATTCAAATTATTTAGACAAAAATTATCGTTTAAAAAAAATCATAGAACCATATTATAGAAATTTATTAAAGAAAGATAATAACAAAGAATATTAATAATTATTTTAAGAATATAACATAATAATTACTAATATTGAATGGATTAATTTTAAATAAATTTCAATGAAGTTAAGAAAAAAAGGTGAATCGATTTGACTCACCTTTTTTATTTACTAATTTCTTCTTTTTTAATTAATTTTTTATCTGCTATTTTAAATAATAAATGTAATATGATTGATCCAACTGCATTTCCTAATGCTGCAATTATAAATGAAACAATAACACCAATATGATTAATTGAATCATAGAATAATGAATAATAAACTACATTAGCAATTGAGTGTTCTCCTTTAAGTAAAACCATAATAGAAATTGCAAAGACAATTCCTAAAACTTCCATAATTGGATTTGTAAATCTTTTAAACGCAATAACTGCAAGATATACTAATATTCCAGCTAAAACTGCATTTAAGAAGAATTTAACTAACCACATTATATCAAAGTTAGCAAAATCAATAACTTTAGCGTTTACAAATTCACTATAAACACTTAAATTAAATGGAGCACATACATGCATCATAAATCCAAATAATGCTGCACCAATAATATTTCCTAAAATAATAGTAAGAATATTGATTTTATATTCTTTATCATTATCAAAGAAGAATCCAATCTTACCTGTATATAAATTTAAATCAAAGAAACATATACAAATAAGTCCAAAAGTAAACATAATTGAACCTAAAAAGTTTAGTCCAAGAGTTTTTAAATATAAATTTGTAGTAGCACCAAGTCCAATAAGCATACCAGCTAAAATAGATTTGACTAAGTTTTTAATAAATTTTTCCATAACTTTTAAATTATACTCTTTTTAAATTTACTTTAGAATTAATTTTTAAAGATATTGATTTGATTTTTTAATAAATAGAATTTTATATTAAAGTTTACATTTAAATCATTATCCTAAAATTCACGGACATTGAATTTTTGGTACATTAATTTTTATATAATAATAGGTGTATAT
>CAVKZU010000003.1:0-5368 GCA_963660725.1 Lachnospiraceae bacterium
GCGATATTGTTGATAAAATTGGTAATACTTTATTAATTTATAAACCAAATCACGATTTAAAAAATAGAATTATTATTCCTAAAAATTTATAAAATATGGATTTTTTTGGATATAAAATTGAAATAAATGAAGATCATTTTATTATAGATGATCGATTAATTGCATATTTAAAAAAGAATTTAAAAGAATCTAGATTTAATCATTCTTATAGTGTTGCAATATTATCATATGAAATCGCTATAAAAAACCATTTAGATAATCCTTTAAAATATTTTATTGCTGGATTATTGCATGATGTTGGTAAATATGTTGATGAAGTTAAATCTAAAGAAATTATGGAAAAAGAATTTAAAGAATATTTAGATTTACCAAGTTATGCATATCATTCATTTATTGGTGCAAAAATGATAAAAGAAGAACTTAATATAAATGATGAGGATTTATTAGATTCAATTATGTTTCATACAACAGGGAAAGCTAATTTATCATCTTTGGGAATGATTTTATTTGCAGCAGATAAAATTGAACCAACAAGAAGATATGATTCTTATGATTTAATTTTAAATATGTTTAAAGATTATAGAAGTGGTTTTAAAAAAGTTTTAATCGAAGTAGATAAATTTTTAAAATCAAAACATGATGAAGATAATAGATTATCTAAAGAAATGTACAATTTTTATTTAAAATAAAGGAGTAAATTGATGGAAATTGAAAATAAAGCAGAGATAATTGTTAAAGCAATTGAAGAAAAGAAGGGTGAAAACATTAAAGTTTATGATGTTAATAGCTCAATTTGCGATAAAGTAATTGTTGCAACTGCCTTAAACGATAGAAATGCAAATGCTATTTGTGAAAATACATTAGATAAATTAGAAGAAAACAAAATTAATTATAAATCTGTTGAAGGTAAAAACAGTCATTGGATCGTAATTGATGCATATGATATTATTATTCATATTTTTGATGAAGGCACACGTGCACATTTTGATTTAGATAATTTCTTAACTTCTAAAGTTTAATATAAAAAGATGAAAGACCACTAGTAAATAATTAGTGGTCATTTTTATTATATATTAACTTCGTATAATATCTATTATGTTAAATTAATTTTAAAAGAAAATTAACAAATAAATTCAGGTTTAATTAAATTATATGATTTTAATTGAATATCATTAATAATATTGTAATAAATCTGCATAATATTTTTATATGAATAAATATTTAATCTTCCAAATGGATCGCTAGTATAAATTAAATCATCATAATTAAATAGTTTCTTGCTAATAAAAGAAATTCTAAAAATATTTGCAACAATTTCATGATTGAAATCAATTAATGGCATTAATCCTAAAGAAATGCAACCATTCCTATTGTATTCGTTTTTAAATTCTAGTGGACAAATTAAAACATCGTTTTGAGATTTGTGAGTATCTGATAATACAACACAAAAATCATAACGATGCGTTTCAAAATTATAAAATCTCCTAATTTGAGTTTTCTCAAAATCAATTTGAGAATTACCTTCTAAATTAGTAGTTCCTACTTCTTCTTTAATGTTTTCTTTAATTTTCACCAAATTATTTGAAAATGATGATTTAAAGTGATAAATTTTTGAATTTTTCATAAATATAATACCTCTTACTAATCAAGATGTATGCAAATTCAAAAATTATCCAAAATTTTAGAAATTTTTATTTAAATAAATCTAAAATTGTTTCTCCAACCATTGATGGATCCTTTTTTAAATCAAAATTAGTTAAAACTGAATCACCTAAACAAGCAAATGATTTATAATCACCTAAGTATTTACCATTTTCAATAGATTTTGAATAACAAATAAGTGGAACTTTTTCTCTTGTATGATCACTTCCTTCCCAAGTTGGATCATTTCCATGATCAGCAGTAATCATCAACAAATCATCTTCACGTAAATGTTTAACTAATCCAGCTAAATTAGCATCAAATTCTTCAATGGATTTACCATAACCAATAACATTACGTCTATGTCCAAATTCACTATCAAATTCAACTAAATTAACAAAGCAGAATCCTTCTTTAAATGATTCGTCATCAATTAATTTAATAGTTTTTTCCATTCCATCATTATTTGATTTAATTGAAACTGTTGTAGATACACCACTTCCATTAAAAATATCATTGATTTTACCAACACAACGAACAGGAATACCATTATTTTTTAAAATATTCATTGCAGTGATTCCTGATGGAGAAACTGCATAATCATGTCTATTAGCAGTTCTTTTAAATGTATCTTTTGTTTTTCCAACAAATGGTCTTGCAATAATTCTTCCAACAAACCATTCATCTTTCATACATAATTCACGTGCAATATGGCAAACTCTATAAAGTTCGTCTAATCCAACAGTTTCTTCATTAGCGCAAATTTGTAAAACGCTATCGCTTGAAGTATAAATAATTAAAGCTCCAGTTTTAATAGATTCTTCACCTAAATCTTTTAAAATCTCTGTTCCACTAGCTGCATAATTACCAATAAATTTATAACCAGTTTCTTTTTCTAATGCATCAATTAAATCTTTTGGAAAACCAGTTTCTGTAAATGTTTGGAAAGGTTTTGTAGTATAAATTCCCATCATTTCCCAATGACCAGTCATTGTATCTTTTCCTTCACTGATTTCATTTAATTTGATTGAATATGAATTAGGATGTGAAACAATACTTGTTCCTTTAATTTCGTCTAAATCTCCAATCCCCATCATATTAAGTGTTGGTACATTTAAACCATTTTCAAAATGTTCACTAATGTGTCCCCATGTATTAGCGCCTTCATCACTAATATTGCCATTTTGATGGAATCTTGAAGCATCTTCAGCGTGTCCAATTCCAGCACTATCCATTACTATTGTAAAAATTCTTTTAAATTTCTTCATCTTTTTTCTCCTAAATAAAATTATAAATAATTATTTATCCCAATACAAATCATAAACCTTTCTTTTTTGATCTTCATCAATGTGAGTGTAAATTTCAGTTGTTTCAATATTTGTATGACCTAATAATTCTTGAACAACTCTTAAATCAGCACCATTAGCAAGCAAATGCGTAGCCAATGAATGTCTTAACGAATGAGGTGAAATATTTTTATTTATTCCTAAATTTGATACAGCTTCTTTTATAATCATAAATATATATTGTCTAGATATTTTCTTACCTTGATTATTTAAAAATACATATTGTTTATCTATAATTTTGCTCTTATTACGGATATTTTTCATATATAAATCAATTAATGATAAACAATCAAAATTTATAGGTACTTCTCTTTCTTTATCGCCTTTTCCTCTAATTTTAATTAATCTTTCAGATGTATTGATATTTTTTATTTGCAAATTGCAAAGTTCAGAAACCCTTAATCCTGCACTATACATTGTAAAAATAATTACATAATCTCGATATGAAGAATCGCTTATCTCACTTTGATTTTTGAAATAATTTATAAGTCTATTTATTTCATCAATTGTTAAATAAGATGGTAAATGTTTTTCAAGTTTTGGTAACTCTACATTTTCTAATATATTATTTTCAATATTTTCAGTTTCTAAAAATATAAAGAAATTTTTAATAGTGGATACTCTTCTTGCAATAGTTTTAGATTTCATACCTTTAATCGATTCATCATAAATAAAATTTTTAATTGTTTCTTTTTTAATATCGGATGTATCTTTAATGTTTGGAAATACTTTAAGAAACTCTAAAAAATCTTCTTTATAATCAATTAAAGAATTATCTAATAGGTTTTTTTCTATTTTTAAATATCTAATATATTTATTGAATGCTTCATTTATTTCCATTTTTAGTTAAATCACTCGCTCTTTTTACTACTTCTTTATTAAACTTACGATTTATATCATTAATCAAAAGAAATGTTTTAGATTTTTCTTCGTGAATTTTATAATTATCAAAAGTCATTTGAGTAACAATGTTATATTTCTTTTTTAAATTTTTAACAGAAAATCCAATCATTCTTATTTCAAAATTTTTATAAGAATTATCAAACTTTTTTAATGCTTCTTTCATTATTAATTCTAAATTATCTGTATATTCATTAAAAGTGTATCCAAAACTTATAGTTTTAAATCCATTATTACATTCAGCACTTTTTAAAATAATTGAAAATGAATTAGTTAAATAATCATTACTAATCATCTTTTTTACAACTTGTTTAATTAAAACGCTTAAATAATTAGAAATATAAGGTTTATCACTTGTATCAAAAGAAAGTGTTGATGTTGTTCCAATTGATTTACTTTTAGGTACAAAATCATTTAATGTGTCACTGCTTCTCCCTTCTAAACAAGAAAGTATTGA
The DNA here is from genome assembly GCA_963660725.1 of Lachnospiraceae bacterium. GTDB lineage: Bacteria > Bacillota_I > Bacilli_A > RFN20 > CAG-826 > Onthovivens. The sequence continues at coordinate 4,345 of CAVKZU010000003.1, forward strand.
TTCTTGAAAATCCTTTGATAAAAAAGAATCATCTAATTCATCATTAATTATTTTATAATATAAATCCCCAATAGTATTTATATTTAAATCGTGTAACATTGGTGCGGTTTTCTTACCAATTCCATAAAAATCATCTACTTTTAAAGGAAAAATGATACTTTTAATATCTTTTTTTCTAATAATAGTTAATCCCATTGGTTTTTTATAATCACTCCCCATTTTTGCTAAAAATTTAGTAGGAGCAACTCCAATCGAACATTGTAATTTAGTATCTTTATATAATTTATTTTGAAAGTTTTTTAAAAAACTTATTACATCAAAATTAGGATTATTTTTAAAATAATGAGAAATATCGCAATAGCATTCATCACATGAAATTTTTTCATATAATGGTGTTATTTCCGAAACATGATGCATAAATTCATTAGACATTAAATGAATGTAATCAAAGTCAATTTCTTTAATAATTAAATCTTTATAAAGTTGTTTAGCATAAAACATTGGCATACCTGAATGAATACCATATTTTCTAGCTTCATAACTACATGTTGAGACAATTCCACTTCTTCCATCACTTCCAATTGCTAAAACTTTGTTATTTAAAGATGGATCAAGAATTCTTGCACATGTTACAAAAAATTGATTTAAATCTATATGTAAAATAACTTTACTCATTAATAATATTATACAACTAATTTTCTATAATTTTACTTTTTGCGTTATTTATTTCTTCTTCTAATTCTTTTATTAAAACTTGTGCTTTTTCATAAAGAGAAAGCATATCATTAAGTTTAACATCACTAGAATTCATTTTTTGAACAATTTCATCTAATTCTTTCATTTTTGTTTCAAAACTTTTTCCTACCATATTCATTCATCCTTTTTAATAATTACATTTACATCTTTATCATAAAAAATAATTTTTGATTTAGTTTCTTTTTCTAATTTATCGCTTCTTCCAATGATATTTGAATTTTCATCTTCAATAATCGTATATCCTTTGCTTAATATATTTTTAGGATTT
>CAVKZU010000004.1:0-3531 GCA_963660725.1 Lachnospiraceae bacterium
GATAATAAAGTTGTTTCAATTGGATACAATGGAATGCCTAAAGGACTTGATGAATCTAAATTATCTTGGAATAAAAATGATGGTTTAGATAGCAAGTACTTATATGTTTGTCATGCTGAATTTAATGCTATTTTAAATACTAGAAATGGTAGTAGTTTGAAAGGATGCACTTTATATGTTACATTATTTCCATGTAATGAATGTGCTAAAGCAATTGTACAAACAGGAATTAAAAAAATCGTATATTTAGATGATAAATATCATGATACATTATTTACTCAAGCAAGTAGAAAATTACTTCTACTTGCAGGAGTAGAGCTAGAAGAATATAAAGGAAGATTTAAAGAAATTGAATACAAATAGTAACGTTTTAGAAATAAAAAACTTAACATTTGGATATGAAAATGATGTAGACATTCTTAAGAATGTCTCTTTTAGCGTTAAAAAAGGTGAATATGTTTCTTTAATTGGTAAAAATGGAAGTGGTAAATCAACACTTGCTAAATTAATTATGAGAATATTAACTCCAAAAGAAGGAGAAATTTATCTTAATAATACATTATTAACTGATGAAAATTCTACCAAATTAAAAGAAGAAATCGGAATTGTTTTCCAAAATCCTGATAATCAATTTATTGGATGTAGTGTTGAAGATGATATCGCTTTTGGAATGGAAAATAGAAATATTCCTAAAAAAGAAATGGAAGAAAGAGTAAGAAAATTCGCTAAAAAAGTAGGAATGGAAAAATTCTTAAAGAAAACTCCAGATGAATTAAGTGGTGGTCAAAAACAACGTGTTGCTTTAGCAGGAATTTTAGCACTTTCTTTAAAAGTTATTATTCTTGATGAAGCTACAAGTATGCTTGATCCAGAAGGAAAAGAAGAAATTAAGAATTTAATTTTTGAAATGAAAAAGGAAGATCCAGAACTTACTATTATTTCTATTACCCATGATATTGAAGAAGCTTATATCAGTGATAGAGTTATTATTTTAAGTAATGGAAACATTATAAAAAATGATACACCAAGTGTAGTTTTTTCTTCTAAAGATGAAATTAAAGCTTTAGGATTTGAATTGCCATTTGTTTTAAAAGTTAAAGAATCATTAAAAGATAAAATAGAAATTGATGATTCAATTAATAATATTGAGGATTTAGCAAAATTTTTATGCCAATAATTGAATTTAAAAACATAACATTTAATTACAACAAAAAAGAACTTTTACCTCAAAGTGCTTTAAAAGATATCTCTTTTTCAATTGAAAAAGGAGATCTTTTTGCAATTGTTGGAAAAACAGGAAGTGGTAAAAGTACATTAATTCAAACTTTAAATGCTTTACTTTTACCTACCGACGGATACACAAAAGTAGAAGATTTTATCATTACTGAAGATAAAAATATTATTAAAGAAAAAATTAAATCTAAAGAAAAAACTAAAAAAGATTTTAAAAAATATAGTGCTTTAAGGAAAAAAGTTGGATTAGTTTTCCAATTTAGTGAATATCAATTATTTGCGGATACTGTTTTAAAAGATGTAATGTTTGGTCCACTTAATTTTGGATTAAATGAAGAAGACGCTAAAAAGAAAGCAATTGATAATTTAAAAAAACTTAAAGTTGATGAATCATTATTTGAAAGATCTCCATTTGAATTAAGTGGTGGTCAAAAAAGAAGGGTTGCATTTGCAGGGATTTTAGCAAGTGAACCAGATATTTTAGTACTTGATGAACCAACTGTTGGTCTTGACTCAGATGGTAAAAAAGAAATTATTAATATTATTGAAGATATTAATAATGCAGGAATTACTGTAATTATTGTTACTCATGATATGGATTTAGTAACGCACGCTAAAAAAGTTGCTATTTTAAATGATAGTAAATTACTAAAAATTACAACACCAGTTGAATTATTTAATGAAAGTGATATTGAAAAATATTCACTTGAAATACCTACTTTATATAAATTTAAAAATTTACTTAAAAAGTATGGGTATTCAAAAGATTTATCAAAGGTAAATAACTTTGATTCTTTAATAGAGGTTTTGAAAGATTAATATGAATCCAATTTTAGGAAAATATGTACCATTAAACACTATTATTCATAAACTTGACTCAAGAATTAAGTTCTTTGGGTTAGTTTTAATCATGGTTATTGTATTTTTACCTTATGGAAACTATACATCAAGATTTATTGTTTTAGGGATATTAACTTTATTAATTGGAATAGTTATGGCATTAGGAAAGGTAAGTTTAAAGACATTCTTTTCATCACTAAAAATGATGTGGATGATGTTTATATTCTTAACCATTTTTATGTTTTTTGTTCCTCCAAGTAATGGGCAATATGTTTTATATGCATTCCCAAATGGATATACCTTATATTATGATGGATTATTCCAAGTTTTATTTGTTATTTTACGTCTTGTTTTAATGGTAGCGTTAACTGTTATTTTAACTTCAACTACTTCAAGTGTTGATATTACTTACGCATTAGAATGGTATTTAACTCCATTAAAATTAATTAAATTCCCTATTCAAATTATTTCTTTAACAATTTCTTTAGCGTTAAGATTTATTCCAACCTTACTAAATGAATCAAGAAGAATTATGAACGCTCAAAAATCTAGAGGTGTTGATTATAATAAAGGATTTTTAATCAGTAAAATTAAATCAATTACAACTTTAATTATTCCACTTCTTGTTAGTTGTTTTACTAAATCAGATGAACTTGCTATTGCAATGGATTCAAGAGGATATGATCCATATGGTAAAAGAAGTAAATATAGAGAATTAAAATTTAAATGGAGTGATTTATTTTCTTTCTTATTAATTCTAATTGTTGGTGCTTTATTTATAACACTTTCTTGTTATATTCAAAATGTTCCTGAAATGAATGATTTAATTAATTATTTCTTTGGAGTTACTACATGGTAAACCGATATAAATTAATTATTTCGTATGATGGAAGTACATTTTATGGATATCAAAAGCAGCCTAATAAAAGAAGTGTCCAAGAAGAAATTGAAAATACTTTATCACAACTTTTAAATTTTGAAGAAATTAAACTTTTAAGTGCTGGAAGAACTGATAAAGGAGTGCACGCAACTTATCAAGTTGGTGTATTTGATACAATTAAAGATATAAAAGATTTATCAAAATTTAAATATTCTATTAATTGTTTGCTTCCAAAAGATATTTATATAAAAGATATTAAAAAATGTAGTAATGATTTTATGCCTAGATTTGAAGTTAAGTATAAAATTTATGAATATTATATAAATAATAAAGAATATGATCCTTTAAAAAGAAATTATGAATTATTTTATCTAAAATTTAATAAAGATAAAGTCCAAGATATTTTATCTTTATTTATAGGGTATAAAGATTTTAAAAATTTTACTTCTAAAGAAGTAGATGAAGATGATTTTTATAGAAATATAATGGATTTAAGATTAGTTAAAACTCAATCTGGATATAAATTTGTTTTTAAAGGTGATGGTTTTATGCGTTATGAGATTAGAAAAATAGTAGGC
>CAVKZU010000005.1:0-3149 GCA_963660725.1 Lachnospiraceae bacterium
AATTCTGGACGGTTTGGAAGATGTAAAATCTGGAAACACTGTAGATGGAGACACAACAATTTCTAATATAAGGAACAAGTATGGTATCTGATTGTGATAGCGGTGTTATTGTTTATTGCACCGTTTGTCGTTTTGGCTATATCTGCGAGCTAGTTGGTAAATATTTGCGTTGCAGATTATTTCACTTTTTTTATAAAAATGGTTCAAGTATCAATAATTTGGATGCTTTTATCGGTTAATAAATAAACTTTAATAGAGAACTTGCTTATAAATAAGTGAGTTCATTTTTTATACTTTTTTTAAAATAAGGAACGAATAAGGAACAAATAGAGAACGAATAAGGAACGAAAAAAATGGATTTTTGTTCCTTATTTTGTTATAATATAAATGTGGTGATATAATGAAGTTAGAATTTAAATATACTAATGAACTAGTAAATAGTCTTTTAAAAATAGAAAAATATAAAACAGCATTAGATTACTTGTTACTTCCTACAAGAGAAAAACAAAAGTTAATGTATGAGGCAAAGTTAAAGAAAACTCATTTTTCAACGAGTATTGAAGGAAATGTTTTATCGTATAATCAAGTTGAAAAAGTAATTGCAAATAAAAAAGATAATAGGATAACTGCTGAGCAAGAGGTTCAAAATTATTGGGAGGCATTAACATATCTTGAAGAAGAAAGAAAGAAAAATACTAAAATTGATATGGAATTTATATTAAATCTTCATGATATTATACAAAAAAAAGATAAATTAAAAAGAATTCCATTTAGAGGACAAACACCTCCAGGTGTGCTATTTGCAGTATATGATTCAATATCTAGACAAGCTGAATATATTCCTCCAGAGTGGATAGACATTGAACCACTCATCAATGAGTTGATTGATTGGTATAATAGCAACCAAAATTTACCAGCACCGATTTTGGCTGCAATAATGCATTATGCATTAGTTACAATTCATCCATTTACTGATGGAAATGGTAGAACATCAAGAGCTTTATCAACTTATGTACTTATGCAACATGATTATGATTTTAAAGGTTTTAATTCGTTTGAAGAATATTACATGTCTGATCTAAATGGATATTATGAGTCTATTCAAATGGGACTTCCTGCCTTGTTTTATTCTGGAAGAGAAAATCCACCTCATTTAGAAATTTGGATTGAATATTTTTGTAAAATAATGGCACTTAATGCAGAAAAGATATATGAACAAGCTTTAGAGGTATCACAAAGATCGTCTAATGATATTTTGAATGATCTAACAAAGAAGGATTTAACATTACTTAGATATTGTTTAGAAAATGGAATTAAAGTTGTTAAAAATAAAGAAATAGCCGATTTATTTGGTGTAACATCACGTGCAATATCAAAATGGATGAGTGAATGGGTTCATAAAGGAATATTAATTCCTAATTCTGGAACAACAAGAATTACAAGTTATACTTTAGCTAACAAATATCAAAGTTTGAAAGTTTCTGACATTGGTTTTACAAAGTAGGTGATGATTAATGATATATTTAAATAATTTACTTAAAAACGATAACAATACTTACAAAGACATGTTTAAATTATTATCTAAATATTCAAGTTATGATGATTATGATTATTTAATTAATTTTTTAAATGAAAATTGTAATGATATTAACTACCCAAATTTTATTCTTTTTAGTTTTGATAAATTAAATGATGTTCAAAAGTTAAACTTAATACTATCTATATTGACTAGTGATACAAATATTTTTACTTCCTGGTATAAGAATTTATTAATAACGTCTAAAAAATCTAGTGATATCGTTTTATCTTCGAGGGCTCAAGATATTTTAGATTTATACCAAAAAAGATTTGAGCAAATAAAATAAATGTACGTAAGAGTTTTTAAAGCAGACGAAATCAAAAGATGGAATGTTAAAGATATCGATGATCTCCCAATATTAGCATTGAAACTTTGGAATCCTAAAAAAGATAACGATTACTCAATTTTTAAATTTGAAGATAAAAAAGATTCATACTGGGCAGCTTTAAGAGCGTTAGTTAGCAATTCTAATGAATGGGGATATGGTGTAGACTTATTGATTCTTTCGGATGAATTTCTTAAAGAATTTAATATTGAAGATGACAAAGAAAAACTAACTTTATGTAATCATTCCAATATTAAGAATTTAACTTTTAAAGATTATAGATTATTCATTGAATATACTTATAAGAATCAAGAAAATTTAATAAGTTTTACAATTAAAGACATAAAAGAAATTTTTAATAATTTATCTACTAATGATTCTAAGGATTTTAAAGCACTTTGTGATTCATATAGTAAAAATAAAGAAATTTATAAATTTGTTAAAAAGGTTTATTACGATAAAGAGGAAATATTACCAAATTTTTTAAAAGATTTGTGTTAATTTATAAGTTATTTAAAGAGTGGATTAAATTCTGCTCTTTTATTTTATTTATTATCGATATTGAAAAACTAATATAAATATCTAATACTTTCGTATTTAATCAAATAAAGCTATTTAAGAAAGAAATCACTTATGAATGAATATTTACTAATTCATTAAGAAATTCTCTCTTAAATAGCTATTTTTAATTTAATTTTATTATTAGAATTAAATATTTCTTAATTCATCATAAATATATCTTCAAAGAAATTAAAATGGTCTTCTTCATTACCTTCTGGAGATACATCATCTAAAATAACATAATGATTTGTAATGTATGCTTTTTCTTTTCGTTTTAAGTAGTTTAATCTAGGTGTAAAGTCTTTAGATATTCTTTCATTAAACCATTTTATATCTACTTCATAATCAAAATCTCCATATACAAAGTTATCAAAGTTCCATGGTAAACGTATATCTAAATATTCATCTTCTTCATCTGAATAAGGATCAATATGCCCATTTAAATACGCAATTAAAGAATATGAATTATCTTCCCATATACCTTGTCCTTTAGCACTTTCTACTATAAAGTCTATTTTAGAATCTAATTCTATTATTTCTTCTTTATGACAATTAAACTTGTAATTACATAAAGAATCATATAAAAATACAAAATCTTTAGGTAAATCTTTTAAATGGTAGTGAGGGGAATATTTCATTATTTTCTTATAAGGATATTGTAGAAATGGTGCATTTACATATTCT
>CAVKZU010000006.1:0-4587 GCA_963660725.1 Lachnospiraceae bacterium
GTTCAATTGATTCAAGTACACAAGATATTAAAAATGCAATTGATAGATTAATCGCAGAAGATATGCTCACTGCTTTAAGAGGAGTACCTGTAGAAACACTTGCTAGAGATAAATCTGGTATTAAAACTAAATTCTTAATGGATGCAGGGTATAATAATTTAGCGGATGTTTATGGTGCTTCAGCTTATCAACTTTCTTCAATTCATGGAATTAGTCAAGATAAAGCATATACTATTAAATCTAAATGTAGTAGTTACGCTAAAAACCTACAAAAAGAATTAAAAATTAAATTAAGTGTAGATAATAAGACTAAAGCATCTACAAGTGTAGTTGAAAATATTTTTGGATATTTAAATAAATGCGATTATCTAAATAAGATTAATGAACTTAATAAAGAATATGGAAGTAAAATTAATTATTGTTTAGATGAATTTATTAAATTAGGAAATGGATTAATTTATTTATTTTTGGATGAAAAACAATCTTCAATGTATGGAAGCATGTTTGAATATGTTAAAGAAAATTTAAATAGTAAATACAAACCTGAAATAGATAAAATATATAAAGAATTTAAAAATAACCAAATTAATAATAAAAGTGCATGGAATGATTTTAGTGTTAATTCAATTAGATACTATAATGCAATAGAAGAAATATGTCCTGGAGTTTTAGGGAATGATAATTCTATTTATGGATTAACTGAAGAATTAGCTAGAGAAATTCAAGATCAATGCTTTTTTCCAGATGGATTATTATGTACTTTAAGAAAATATCAAGAATGGGGTGTTAAATACATACTTCATCAAGAAAAAGTTCTTTTAGGTGATGAAATGGGTTTAGGTAAAACAATCCAAGCAATTGCTACAATGGTATCTTTAAAAAATACTGGAGCTACTCATTTTTTAGTTATTTGTCCTGCTTCAGTTGTTACTAATTGGTGTAGAGAAGTTGCAAAACAAAGTAAATTAAGATACACAAAAATTCAAGGAACAGGTAAAAAATCAGCATTTGAATCATGGCTTAAAACAGGAGGAGTTGCTGTTACAAATTATGAATCAGTATCTACTATTAAATTACCTGAAGGGTTTAATATTGATTTAGTAATTGTAGATGAAGCTCATTACATTAAAAATGAAGGTGCTAGAAGAAGTATTCAAACAAGAAGTATCTGTTCTCATTCTAAAAGATTGCTTTTTATGACAGGTACTGCACTTGAAAATAAAGTAGATGAAATGATTACTTTAATTGATGTATTAAGACCAAGTATTGCAAATCAAGTAAAAGGATTAGCGTTTATTTCATCTGCAAAAGCTTTTAGAGATAAAATAGCACCAGTTTATTATAGAAGAAAAAGAGAAGATGTATTAACTGAGTTACCTGATAAAATAGAAACTGATGCATGGTGCAACCTTAATAAAGAAGAAAAAGAAATATATGAACAAGCAGTTTTAGATAAAAATAGAACTAATATTAGGAGAGTATCTTGGAATATTAATGATTTAAATAAATCATGTAAAGCAACTAGATTAAAAGAAATTGTCGAAGAAGCAGAAAAAGAAGATAGAAAAGTTTTAGTATTTTCTTTCTTTTTAGACACAATTAATCAAATACATGAATTCTTAAAAGATAAATGTTTAAATCCAATTAATGGATCAATTAATGTTGCTAGAAGACAAGAAATTATTGATGAATTTGATAAAGCACCTGCTGGTACAGTTTTACTTGCTCAAATTACTAGTGGTGGGACTGGATTAAATATTCAATCAGCATCAGTTGTTGTAATTTGTGAACCTCAATTTAAACCATCTATTGAAAATCAAGCTATTTCAAGAGCTTATAGAATGGGACAATCTAGAAATGTTTTAGTTTATAGATTGCTTTGCGAAGATACAACTGAAGAAAGAATGATGGAAATGCTTCAAGAAAAGCAAAGAGAATTTGATGCATTTGCTGATAAATCAGTTGCAGCAGAACAAAATATTGAAATTAATGATACTAAATTTGGTGATATTATTAACGAAGAAATCGAAAGAATTAAAAAAGAGAAAAATATTCCAAGTGAAGCTAGTTTGGATGTTAAAAAAGAAGTTAAAAGAGAATCTCTTAGTTTTGAATTAAAAAATTATGAATATCATCCAATACATATAGAAAATACAAAAGAATATTACAAAGAAATTCTTAATTATTCATATGATGAATTAGTTCAACTTTTAATTAATAAATATGGTCCAGTTAGAGGTGATTATTTCACTAATGATTATTTTACTAATAAAAATAATTCGATAACTAAAACAAAAGATGGATTATATGTTCATCATATTGATGAAGATAAAGCAAATAATCTTAGTCAAAAAGAAATTGCAAAAAATAATCCTTTTGAATATCAAAAGGCTAATAGATTGGTTTATTGTAATTTACTTGAACATTTCTTATTACATGTTTTGATTGCAGCTGAACCAAGAAATGAACACGCTAATAAATATGATAGATTAGGAATTGGTGGAGCAGTTGAAGGAATTGCACCACAATTAAATGATTTATATTGTGGAAATGCATTTCAACAACAATGGCAAACTGGAATAAGATTAACTGTAATTGATGATTTTGATATTTATATACTTATGCTTAAAAAACTATGGAATGTCATCTTAAATAACAAAGATTTTAATAAAACATATGATATAGAAGATTTAGCAAAAGGATATAATGGCAACATTTATAAAGATATTTTAGTTAAAATTAAAAATTAATTTTTATTAAAAGAATACGAAATAATCTTGAATTCGTTAATGTTATTTCTACTACAAAATATTAATTTATAACATTATAAAAGGTCAGTGAATGCTGACCTTTTGTTGTTCTTCTTTTTTAAGATTGTAGTTGTTCTTTAAAATATTATTCTACTCTTTACTAGTATTAATTCTCTTGCTTAAGCACAATTAAAACTTGCTTTATTTTATGATGCATATACTCTTGTTTCGATATTTGAGGGTTAAAAATTATTAATCAACATCTAATAATTTTATACTTATGGTAATAATATTCATCTCTTTTTAATGTTAAATCTTAGTTAATAAAGATGTATTGCTTGTGTTTTAAGCATAAGCGATATAACACATTAAAAGGATTTTTTAATTACTTTTATTATGTTTATTATATTCATAATCCTATCTTAATGATTTGATGAAAAGTGAAAATATCCTTCATGAATAGTCGCAGTTATATACTATAATTCACTCATAAATCGCTTATTTTTATTACATATAAGGACATTGCTTTATATAAAATTATTTAGTAAATTTCTCTTTTAGATGTATATTCAATGAGCTTAAAGAGTACTTTAATATAACATGTAGACATATAATTGATTGCATTTATATCTTGTTTATCTTCTCTTTGTAAGCGTTATTTCATATGCTGAAGTACAATAATTATTTGCTTTATGTTATGATGCATTCACTTTCTTTTAAGCGTTTAGAATATAAAAATCATACTCTAAATTAATAATGATTCCATACTTAAGGTGATAACATTTATCTTTTTTGGTGTTCGATTTTAGTCTCTAAAAGATGTATCAGTTGTGTTTTAAGCATAAGCGATATAACACTTTAAATAAGATTCCTTGCTTGTATTTCTCTTTCTTTTTCATTCAAAATGTTACTATAAAACTGATTCAAAAGGAGAAAAACACTTGTTAAAAATATTACAATTGTATACTTTTATTTGCCTTCTAACTCTTCTTTTTAGCTTTAGAAAGGACATGATTTGCATCAAATAATCCTGCTGATTTATCTTTGCTCGATGCGTATTTGGTGAACCTGAAGAGTACTTTATCGCAATGTGAAATCATATAATTGAGTGGAGTTTGACCTTTGTTCCCACTCTTTGTAAGTGCTGTTCCTCTTGCTCAACCACTACCATGAACTTGTTTTACATCTATTGAATCACGTGGTTAAAAACCATCTGGACAGTACAAATGATAGTTCAATCTAAAGACATTTACATTACTTTCCTTACTCATTTTTATCCTTTAAATAGTTATAAACGTAATTATGTACCCCTCTTAAAAATTCAGTATCAACTTCCATAATGGCAGTTGATTCAGGAGAGATTCCTGAATAAAATTCCTTTGGATCATATCCTTGAATCTTTAATTCAAGAAGATTTTTTGAGTTCTCATGTAGCAACATCACCATACAATTATTACTCATCATAAGAGATTTTTTGGAAAATCTTTCAATGTCATCCAACTTATTTTTAATTGAATCAAGTGATGAATCAATGCCTTGAAGATGTGCTTTATCACCTTCATTTGCAAAAAAATCTTCCAATAAATCATTAATAAATTGGTTTAAACTAATGTTTTTCTCTTTCAAAAAAGTTTCAAGTTTAGCTCGAATTTCTGGATTTCTAATCCTTAAATTAATTCTTTCTTCCATAACGTTTCCTCTTTAATTTTAATTAATAAATAAATGGACTAGGTCTATTTATATGCTCATATTATACTATTTTTTGATGACGGAAATTTGACGCAATTAAAAAATGAAAAAAGAGGGGTGTGTCAAAATGACACATATTATATTATAT
>CAVKZU010000007.1:0-6207 GCA_963660725.1 Lachnospiraceae bacterium
CCATAAATCAACATTAACAATTTGAGTAATTAAATTTTCACCATTTTTACATTCTAAATTAATAACTTGATGATAATTTTTAATCTCTACTTTTATAACAACATCTTCATTACTAGATAATTTATAATCAATATAAATATTATCTTTATCGTGATGGAAATAATAATCTTCAATATGGGTTTTATTTAATCTATCTAAATAAACATCACGATATATTCCTCCAAAACATAAATAATCAATAACAAATCCAAAAGGAGGTTGATTAATTTCATTTGAATCAACGATAACTGCAAGTTCATTTTCACCAATCTTTCCAAATTCATTTAAATTAACTTTAAATTCATTATATCCACAATAATTTGAATATATTTTATGTCCATTTAAATAAACATCACTTTGATGCCCTACTCCTTCAAAAACAATTACATTATCAACATCTAATGAATCAATATTAATAATCTTTTTATAAATTGAAACAAAATTACAAATTCTTTGATTAAAATTGTTAAGTGGAGTTTCTTTATTAGTATGAGGTAAATTGACTTCATTAAATTCCTTAAAATTACCTAATTCTAAATCAGATTGTTTAAAATTTTCCTTAAAAAACCAGTTATAATTAATATATTCTTTACGCATATCTTCTCCTAAAATTATTTTAAAAAATAAATAAAATACATCTTTTTTATTATATCAAATCACTAAATATAATGTCTAAAAATTAATAAATATTTTAATAATATAAATTGATAAAAGACAGAAAGTATAAAAACATTTCTGTCTTATTAATTTAATATAAATATTTATTTACGGTTGTAGTTATCACACCATCTAACTAATTCTTGTGATATCTTATCCTTTTTAGATTCAAATTCTTCTTTTGTTATTCTCCAACTCCAATTATCACTAGATAAAGTTGATGGGAAATTCATTCTTCCTTCTTTTCCAATTGCAAATAAATCTTGTAAAGGAAGAATTGCAACTTTTGCATTACTTGCACAATCAAGTTCACAAATCTTTAAAGTTAATTGTTCATTTGATAATGTTTTAACAAATGGAATTTCAAAATGTTTGCATTCATCTTCTAAAACTTCAAGCATCATTTCTTTTCTTTCTTTTGAAAGTTCATCGATGAATTGTTTTGTAGTTTGAGAATCATGTGTTGCAGTGTATGCAAAATAATTTTCAGTATAATTTGATGGTCTCCAAATGTTATCTTTATCTAAAGAATCAAAACATTGAGTAACAATTTTCATTCCTGGATATTTTGTTTTTTTCATCATATCAAAGAAATCATCATCTAACATTCCTAAATCTTCAGCAACAATTGGTAAATTTAATTTATCTTTAAATAAATCAAATCCAGGACCTTTTACCCATTTACCATTTTTAGCAGTTTTATCACCATATGGTATTGCGTAATATCCACTAAAACCTCTAAAATGATCAATTCTCAAATAATCATATAAACTTAAACAGTTATTAATTCTTTCATTCCACCATTTATAATCAGTTTTTTTATGATAATCCCAATCATATAATGGATTTCCCCATAATTGTCCATCTTCTGAGAAACAATCTGGAGGACATCCTGCAACTCTTTTAGGATCATGTTTTTGATCAAGTTCAAAGAGTGCAGGATACTTATAAACTTCAACGCTATCAAAGGCGACATAAATTGGTAAATCACCCATAATTTTAATTCCTTTGGAATTAGCGTATTCTTTAATTTCACTATATTCATTTAAAAATTCAAATTGAGTCCAAAGATAAAATAAATAACTATTTTTATTTTCTTTAATAACTTCTTCTTCAAGTTTTTTAGAATAATTAAGATATTTTTTATCCCATTCTTTCCAACATTTTAAATTATTTAAATCTTTTAAAACCATAAATAAAGCAAAATCTTTAAAATTGGTTTTAGTATCTATAAATTTCTTAAATTCTAAATCATTTTTATTAAATCTAGCAAAAGCTTTTCTTAATACGTTTAATTTATTCTTAAAGACTAATGAATAATCAACACGTGATGAAGAATTTGACCATTTAATATTTTCGTATTCTTCTTTTAAAAGTAATCCCTTTTTATTTAATATATCTAAATCAATAAAATAATAATTTAATCCATAATTTGATGGAGATTGATATGGTGAATCGCCATAACTTGTAACATTTAAAGGTAGTATTTGCCAGATTTTAACATTTGATTTACTTAAAAAATCAACAAAATTAAAAGCTTCTTCTCCTAAAGTACCAATTCCATATTTACTAGGAAGAGAAGATATATGCATTAAAATTCCTAAACTTTTTTCCATATTTTCTCCTTGAAAGCGCTTTCATTATACTCCTAAATTAGATAAAATTCAAATTAAGAATGTATAAAGATTATGGATTATATCATTTGATAAAATTAATTTTAAATATTGAAATAAAAAACAAAATTATTTAAGATAAATTCATGAAAAATTATTTAAAAAATCAAGTAATATACCAAGTATTTACACGTAATTACACTAAAGAAGGTACATTTAAAGCGTTAATTAATAAGTTAGATTATATTAAATCTCTTAAAACTGATATTTTATATCTTCTTCCAATTAATCCAATTGGAAAAAAGAACCGAAAAGGAGATTTAGGAAGTCCTTATTCAATTTCTAATTATTTAGAAATTAATCCAGAACTTGGAACAATTGAAGATTTTAAAGAATTAATCAATAAAACTCACGAAAAAGATATGAAATTAATGATTGATATTGTTTTTAATCATACAAGTAGAGATTCATGGATTTTAAACTATCACCCAGAATGGATGTATAAAAATAATAAAGGAGAATTTGCAAATAAAGCTGGTGATTGGAGTGATGTTTATGATTTAGACACTAAAAATCCTGAATTAATTAAATATTTAGTAAGTGTTATTGAATATTATTCAAGTCTTGGAGTAGATGGATATCGTTTTGATGTTGCAAGTTTAATATCTAAAGAATTTTATATTGAATTAAATAAAATGTTAAAAGAAAAATATCCTGATACTATTTTACTTGCAGAATCTACTCATATTGCATTTATTAAATATTGTAGAGAAAAAGGATTTAATTCTTTAAGTGATGAAGAATTATATAATTTAGGATTTGATTTATTATATCCTTATAATTCAATAGAAGCTTTCCAAACTTATTGTGATAATCCTAATGATTTAACATCATTAATTGAATATAAAACTGAACTTTATGTTGAAGAAACTCAATCAAATCATAACGCAATGCGTATTAGATGTTTAGAAAATCATGATCAAAAAAGAATATGTGAATATAAAAAATTAAATAAAAACTTCTACTACACTTTACTTGCGTATCCTGCATTTAAAAAAGGTCCTTTATTCATTTATAATGGACTTGAATCAAAAAGTGATCATGTTTTAAGTTTATTTACTAAAGATTTATTAGATTTAAATATTGATGAATCTTGGAAAAATATCTTAGATAAAATTATTGATTATAAAAAGAATATTAAAAATTTAGATTTATTAACATCATTCCCATTAATTGATGATTCTAAATCATTAATTATTAAAAATACATATAAAGATGGTTCAAATTCTTTTGGATTATTTAATATTTCAGGTAGTGATGAATTAGAAATTGAATTTAAACCTAATAAATTTAATGAATATTTCATTAATGATGGAATTTATATTGATTATTTATCTAATGATGAAGTTGAAATTAAAAATCATAAGGTAAAGATAGGAAAACCTATGTATTTAACTAAAAAATAACTAATTGTTTACCAATAAAGAACTAGTGAAACGTCTAGTTCTTTTTTTCTTTAAAAAAACCGTGAAGAAATTAATCCTCACAGTTTAATAAACATTAATTCATGAAATCATCTAAGAATCCTGGGATAACTGAATCATCTTCATCAGGAACTTCTTCAACAATTTTTTCACTATTTTCTTCTAATTCTTTCTTTAATTTTTCTTGTTCAATTTGATTTTTGAAAGTATTTTCGTCTTGTTTTGCTTTTAAATAGTTAAGTTTTGCAATATCTTCAGTACTTTCTGGATTAATTGAGAAGTCATATTCACTATCGAAATCACCAGCGATAATTGATACTAAAATTTGATCATCAAGTTGGTCATTAACGCTAACACCAGCTTTTAAATCAATATTTCCACCACTTTTATCAATTAATCGATCAATACAAATCTTATAATCGATTAAAGTAACTTTTGGACCACAAGTAATATGGCAAATTGCTTTTCTAGCACCAGTAATTGATTGTTCAATTAAAGGACATGCAATTGCATCATCAGCAGCTTCAACTGCACCATTTGTACCACTTCCATTACCAAATCCAATGAAAGCAACACCACTTTCTTTTAAAGTATTTTTAACATCTGCGAAGTCACAATTAATATAAGATGGCATTAAAATTAAATCAATAACTGTTTTAACACTACGTGCTAAAACATCATCAGCAGCGCTTAAGGCTTGTCCAATTGGTAAATTACCTTTATTTAAAAGTAATTTATTATTACTAACAACAATTAATGAGTCACAAGCTTCACGTAATTCATTTAAACCTTTAACACTTGCTTCAATCTTTTTATTACCTTCAAAAGAAAAAGGACGAGTAACGATTGCAACAGTTAATGCACCACATTCTTTACAAATTCTACTAATAACAGGAGCAGCACCAGTACCAGTTCCTCCTCCCATCCCAGCAGCAATAAAGACCATATTTGCATTTGAGACAATATTTCTAATATCTTCACTTGATTCTTCAGCAGCTTGTTTACCTACTTCAGGATTTCCTCCAGCTCCTAATCCTCCAGTGATATTTTCACCTAAAATAATACGGTTATTTGCTTTTGATAAAGATAATGCTTGTTTATCAGTATTTGCAACATAAAACTCAACATTTTTAATGTCTTCATCAATCATTCTATTGACAGCGTTATTTCCAGCGCCACCTAAACCAATAACTACAATTCTTGCTATAGGTTCAAATCCATCTAATTCATTAGTCATACTTTTCTCCTTTATTATAATAAGTCATTATCATCTTGATTTATATCATCTTCTTCTCTATTAATTTGAGTAACTTCTACTCTACTATCATCTTCAAGTGATCCTTTATATGTAGATACAAATGAAATTGCTCCTAAAGCATTAGCGTCACTTGGTGAATCAGCACCAATTGCGTGATATTTATAAATTATAGATTGATTTGAAGGATAATAATAATTAATAAAATCTTTAAATCCATTTAATAAACATCCATTTCCAATAAAAACAAATGGAATTGTACCTTTTAAATCACTATATTCATTTAATAAAGTATCTAAACAATTAGAGAATAATTTATTCCATTCATTAAGAGATAAAGATATAACTTCATTTAAATCATTTTTATTAAATTTACGGGATATATCATCTTCTCCTTTAACTTCTACAATTGGAGGATTGAATTCATATTCATCAGTAGATAATCCATAAATTAATTTTAATTTCTCTGCATTATCCATTGAAATTTGGAAGTTATTTGCAATATCTTTAGTAATTTCATTACTTCCAAGTGAGAAATATCTACTTCCAAATAATTTACCATTATTTGCAAAGAAAGATACTACAGTATTATCAGCGTTATAATCAACTAAAACATATTTAGGTAATTTTAATCCTTCTTTTTCAAATAAAGATTCTACACCTAATGGTGCAATAACTACCTTTTTAATACCAAGTCCTGCATCAAAGATTGCTTTTTTAAATGATTGGACATAGTTTTTTGGTAATGTATAAACATGTGCTTTAATTAAAAGTGAATTAGAAGTAACTCCAAGTGGAGGTTCAGTAAAAACTTGTTCTCCATCTACTGAAAATAAAGATGGAACAATATCTACAATTTGATTGTTTGGATTTTGAATTTGACTCTTTTTAACCATATTAATAACATTTTTAATATCAGTTTTTTGGATTTTAGCGTCTGTTGAAATAGTAGATGTTGTTTTTTCACTTTGTAAAACTTCAAGTCCATAAGGTTCAAGAATTAAAACAATTTCATTAAGTTCAATTTTTAAACTTACTGAATCATCTTGAATTCTTTTTACTTTTCTTAAATCATTACTTAAACTTGTTAAATCAAAAATATCCCCATCTTTAATTGAAGTTTCTAAAGGATATTCTTTTTTATATAAAATACTTACTT
>CAVKZU010000008.1:0-7192 GCA_963660725.1 Lachnospiraceae bacterium
GTTAGTTAGTAGTGTTAAAGCAAGAAAGTTACAAAGTGTTTATGATGCTAAAAAGAAGTATTCTGAAAATTGTAATCTTCTTTTAGATTCTATTCTTTTTTATAATGAAGCAAACCCTGATTGTAATTTTAATAGTAAATTATTATTAAAAAATGAAAAATCTAAAAAAACACTTTATGTAGTTGTAACAAGTAATGTTGGATTATGTGCAAATTACAATAATAATGTCATTAGATTTTTACAAAATGTATATAAAAAAGATGACGAAGTTATTGTTATTGGTAAAAAAGGCGTTATTGAATTAAATTCTAAAAACTTAGAACATGTTGACGAATTTGTGGATTTACTTGCAAATTTTGATGAAAATACAGTTGAAAAATTTGTATTTGATTTAGCAAATAAATATAAAAGTGATGAATATAATAAAATTTCAATTATTTATACTCATTTTATAAATTCAATTGCAAGTAAGGTAGAAGAAAAACAATTATTCCCTTTAGATATTAAAGAAAATAAAAAAAGAGGATATAGTCCTGTTTTTGAACCTTCAAAAGATGAAGTTATTGAATTTGCAATTAAAAAAGTTGTTTTTGCTAATATGATGTATTATTTATTTGATTCAAGAGTTAGTGAAGAAAACGCTCGAAGAAACGCAATGGATAATGCTACAAAAAATGGAAATGAATTAATTGATAAATTGAATTTAGAATATAACAAAGCAAGACAAGCTGCAATTACTCAAGAAATTACTGAAGTTGTTGCAGGTAGTAAAACTAGTAAATAGTAGGAGAAGATATGGAAAATACATTAAATAAAGGAAAAATTATTCAAGCAGTTGGAACAATTATTGATGTTAGATTTGAAGAAGGTAAATTACCTGCATATTTAAATGCTCTTACTGTTACTTTAGAAAATGGCAAAACAATTTATCTTGAAGTTGAACAATATATTGGAGATGATACGGTTAGATGTATTGCAATGTCTCCAACAGAAGGTATTTCAAGAGGAATGGAAGTTATTGATACAGGAAATTGTATTACGGTTCCTGTTGGTGATGTTACTTTAGGAAGAGTTTTTAATGTTTTAGGTGAAGCGATTGATGAAATGGATGATTCTAATGTTAAAGAAGCAAAAAGAATGCCAATTCATAGATTAGCACCTGCTTTTAAAGATCAAAAAATCCAAACTCAAATTTTAGAAACTGGTATTAAAGTTATTGATTTACTTTGCCCTTATGTTAAAGGTGGTAAGGTTGGACTTTTTGGTGGAGCTGGTGTTGGTAAAACAGTTTTAATCCAAGAATTAATTAATAATATTGCTACTGTTCAACATGGTATTTCAGTTTTTGCTGGTGTTGGAGAAAGAAGTAGAGAAGGTAATGACTTATACAATGAAATGAAAGGCACAGGTGTTATTAACAAAACTGCTTTAGTATATGGTCAAATGAATGAAGTTCCTGGAGCTAGAATGAGAGTCGCTTTAAGTGCTTTAACAATGAGTGAATATTTTAGAGATAACATGCATATGGATGTTTTATTCTTTATTGATAATATTTATAGATTTACTCAAGCTGGTAGTGAAGTTAGTGCTTTAATCGGAAGAATGCCAAGTGCTGTTGGTTATCAACCAACTCTTGCAACTGAAATGGGACAACTTCAAGAAAGAATTACTTCAACAAAAGATGGATCTATTACTTCCATTCAAGCAGTTTATGTTCCTGCTGATGACTTAACTGATCCAGCACCTGCTACTACATTTAACCATCTTGATGCAAAAACAGTTCTTGATAGAAATACCGCATCATTAGGTATTTATCCAGCTGTTGATCCACTTGAATCTTCAAGTAATGTTTTAGATCCACAAGTTATTGGAGAAGAACATTATCAAGTTGCTCGTGGCGTTCAAATGATTTTACAAAGATATAAAGAATTACAAGATATTATCGCTATTTTAGGTATCGATGAACTTGGTGAAGATGATAAGATTATTGTTGCTCGTGCACGTAGAATTAGAAATTTCTTATCTCAACCATTCTCTGTTGCGGAAACTTTTACAGGTTTAAAAGGAAGATATGTTCCAATTAAAGAAACTATTAGATCATTTAAAGCAATTTTAAGTGGAAAATATGATTCATATCCAGAAAGTTGTTTCTTATATTGTGGAACAATTGAAGATGTAGAAGAAAAGTTTAAGGAATTACAACATGAATAGTTTTTTCTTTTCAATTACAAGTAATGATGGAAAACAATTTGAAAGTGAAGTAGAAGAAGTTTATTTTACTTCAAGCAAAAAAGGCGACCGTGCTATTTTAAGAGGTAGTGAAGATTTAGGTTGCCTTATTGGCATTTCTAAAATATTTTATAAAAAAGATGGTATTATTAAATACATTTCTACAAGTGGTGGAATCATGAGTTTTCACGATAATAAAGCAATTTTTTTAGTTGAAACTTTTGAACTTGAACATGAACTTGATAAAGATAGAGCTTTAAATGCAAAGAAAAGAGCTGAAGATACTTTAAAAAATAATCTTAAAAGTCAAAAAGAAATGGAAGAAGCCGAAATTAGCCTTAAAAAAGCAATTAACAGATTGTCAATTTTGAAGTAGAATATTTAATATATTAAGAGGTGATTTTATGAAGAATTTTGTTTTTATTTCTCCACATTTTCCTGATAATTATTGGAAATTTTGTTTTGCTTTAAAAAATAGAGGTTTTAGAGTTTTAGGTGTTTGTGATGCACCATATAATGAATTAAAAGAAGAATGTAAATATTCATTAGATGAATATTATTGTTGTCCATTTATGGATCATTTTGATAACGAAGTTAGAGCATTAGAATATTATCAAAATAAATATGGTCATATTGATTTCATTGAATCAAATAATGAATATTGGTTAGAAAAAGATGCTCATTTAAGGGATATTTTTGGTGTTACAACATCTTTTAGTCAAAGTGAAATTTCTTTTTTAATGAAAAAATCTAATCAAAAGAAATTTTACGAAGAAGCAGGACTTAAACCAGCTAGATATAAAGTTAGCAAGAATCCTGAAGAATTAAAAGAATTTGCTAAATTAGTTGGCTATCCAGTTTTTGCAAAGCCAAATGTTGGTGTTGGTGCTCATGGCACTAAAAAAATCCATAATGAAGATGAATTAGTTTCTTTTGCTAATTCAATTCCTGAAAATGAAGAATATATTTTTGAAGAATTTATTCCTGGGAAAACGGTTTCATTCGATGGAATTAGTAATTCTAATTGTGATATAATTTTTTGTACATCTCATTATTTTGATGAAGATTGTGCAAGTGTTATAAAAACTCATAATGATACAATGTATTTTTGTTATCCAAAATGTCCTGAAGATTTAGAGGATATTGGAAGAAGATGCATTAAAGCTTTTAATGTTAGAAAAAGATTTGTTCATTTTGAATTTTTTAGATTAACAGAAGATCATCCATATTTTGGTAAAAAAGGAACTATTGTACCTCTTGAATCTAACTTTAGACCTGCTGGAGGATATACTCCAGATTTAATTAATTTTGCTAATTCAGTAAATGTTTATGAAATTTATGCTGATATGATTGCATATGATGAAAATAGACAAAAAATGGATTACGAAAAATTCTATGCATGTTCAAGTGCTAGAAGATATGGAAAAAATTATGTTCACACTTTAGATGAAATTTTATCTAAATATCATAATAACGTTTGTTATTATGGTGAATTCCCTTATGCTTTACGAGATGATATGGGCGACTCTTTTGTTTGTGCTAAATTCAAAACTGAAGAAGAATTACGCGAATTTGATGAGTTTGTTAGAAAAAAGGTAGATTAATATGGGAGCAGAATTAGATAAGAAATTTATTGGATTAGAATTTTCAGAAGAAGAATTTCCTTGCTTAATTGAGATTTCAAAAGGAAGTAAAAATAAATATGAAATCGATAAAAAAACTGGTTTATTAAGACTTGATAGAGTTTTATATACATCAACTCACTATCCACAAAATTATGGATATATTCCTCTTACTTTAGCAGATGATGGTGACGCACTTGATTGCTTACTTGTTAGTAGTGAACCAATGTTACCACTTTCATTTACATATGCTAAACCAATTGGAGTTGTCAGAATGATTGATAGTAACGAAAGAGATTACAAAATCTTAGCAGTTCCTACAAGAGATCCATTCTTCAATGGATATAATGACGTTAATGAAATTCCTCATCATATTTTAGATGAAATTTCACACTTCTTTACAGTCTATAAATCTCTTGAAAATAAAGATACTTTTATTAAAAGTATTGAAGGAAGAGATTTCGCTATGCAAGTTATAAGAGATTGTAAAAAAGCATACGATGACGAAGAAGAAAAGAAAAATAAATAAAATAAAATGGCTTTCAAATTAATGAAAGTCATTTTTTATAACGATAATGAATTTGTTGTAATTCTATTTCTTTTTTCTTTTGCAATATCTAAATATACCTTATCATTTCTTTTAAAATAATAAGACATTGCCCAATAATAGAATAAAATATCTTGGAAATAGATGAAAATTTCAACTCTTTTCTTTTTTAAACTATTATATTTATATCCAAAATATTTTTTTAAGAATAGTTCTTTTTGTTCTTCACTTAAGTTATTTTCACTAATAAATGATGCTAAATCAAAGTTTGGATTATTTAATCCAGCCATTTCCCAATCAATTAAAAAGCAACAATTAAACTTAAATAATAAATTACCTCTTACTAAATCATTGTGGCATAAACAAAGTTCGTCTTTTGAAAAGATTTTTGTAACTTCTTTAATAACTCTTTTTTCGTAAGATTCATTTATGTAATATTTTTCTGGAATATTCTTTTTATAATCTTCTAAACGATTAAACATTTTATAACCATATGGAACTTTTTTGTTTGATGTGTGAAGTTTTTTTAATGCTTTTGAAACATAAATGATTTCTTCATCACTTAAAATTTTATACATATGGGTATTATGAAGATATTTAGTAAGTTTAACTCCACTTGTTGTATCTAAAAAAAGTAATTTTTCACTAATTTTAAGATTTTCAATAACAGTATAAGTAGTTTTTTCAGCTCCATAATCCATTAATGATTCAACATTTTCTTTTGGAATTCTTAAAACATAGGCATTATTGATTAAATAATTTAAATTAGTAATACCTTCAGGGATAAATTCACAGCTTCTAATTTCTTTAGAAGTTATTTCTTTAAATATTTTTTTAGGATCATTTAGCATATTAAATATATTATACAAAATATTTAAAATATTTTATAATACTAATTATGTTAAATATTATACTTTATAGACCTGAAAAACCTTCCAATGTTGGAAATATTATTAGAACCTGTGCATCTACTGATACAAAATTAATAATTATTGGACCATTATCATTTTCTTTTACAGATAAAGACTTAAAAAGAGCAGGTATGGATTATATCAATATGTCTTCAATTAAAATTTATGAAAATATTGATGAATTTTATAAAGATTTTAAAGATAAGAAGATATATTACGTAACTCGATACAGCAAAAATATCTATTCAAGTAATAATTATTCCAAAATTGATGAAGAAATTTCATTTATGTTTGGAAGAGAATCTACTGGAATTCCTCATGATATTTTAAAAGATCATTATGATTTCACAATCCGTATTCCAATGGTAATGAGTGCTAGAAGTTTAAATTTATCCAATTGTGTCGCTTTAGTTTTATATGAAGCTTTAAGACAACAAAAATTCTTTAATCTTTCTACCTATGAAGCGATTAAAGGAGAAGATTTTTTATTTAATGAAGGAAACGATTAGCGTTATTAACTAAATTTTTAACTTCATCTCGACATTTATTAATGTGATAACTTTCATATTTTAAACAATTACAAAGCCCTAAAGTTGGGGCTTTTTTAACATCTTTTACTTTAGATACTAAAACATCAATTGATTCTTTTTTAGATAAATAAAGTACAGTTTCTAAACATATTTCTAAAAGTTCATCACTTAATTTATCACTAAATAAAATAACGTGACTTCCATGATAATTTAATATATGGAAATAATAATTATCTTTTTTAGCAAGTTTAAAGGTTAATTCATTATTTTGAAGATTATTTTTACCAAATCCAATCTTAATTCCATTATATTCAAAATAATAAGGATGAATTGCTTTAATTTCTTTGACTTTAATATTTTTATTAATTTTGATTATTTTTTTAGAATCTAGCTCTTTAATTAATTCTAAATAATCATCTTCATTTAAAAATTCTTTAGTTTCTAAAATAGAAGTAATGTAATTACTCTCTTCAATTGCTTCTTTTAAGAAATCTTCATTAACTTTTAAAGTTGCTTTTGCTTTTTTATAAACTTTGTATAAGTATTGTAAATTATCATTTTTGGAATAATTTTCTTTTAAAGGAATTTTTTTATCTTCATAAATAAAATATTTTTGGCCTTTTTCAATTTCTTCCATAATTGTTAAATAATAGTCTGCATAATCTTTATATTTTAAATTATTTAAAGCTTTTTCTTTATCTTCATTTAATCCTTTTATTTTGTTATCTAATGATTTTTTCTTTCTTTTAAGTTGATTAATTAAAGAATTATATTTTTCTTTTAAGTGTTTTTCATTTAAAGAATTTATATATAAATTAATCTTTTCATTCTCTTTATTAATATCAATTTCTTTTAAAATGAAATTATTTGATAAAGGAATATAAATTGTATTAGGAATGATTGGATGATTAGTTTCTAAAGAATGGTATTTAAACGCTAAAACAATTTTATTATTTTCTAATAAAATTAAATTTGGATTTCCTTTAAAAAGTTCAATTAATAAATGATAATGCTTTTTTTCATATGTATCGGTAGTTTTAATAAAATATAAATCTACGATTGAATCATTATTAAAAATTGATACACTTTCAAACATTCCTTGAATTAATTTAGATTTTAAAGTATTTAAAAATAAAGAATTAAAAGAATCTTTTGATTTAAATTTTATTGAATCAATAAAAGGATTTTGAGTGTTTAAAGAAATAAATAAAGATTCATTTTTATTTTTTGAGAAAGTAAATAAAAAATCAAAAGAAGTAATCTCTTGAATCTTATTAAGATATGTTTTTTTATATAAAGTATTTAATTTATTAATTTTTTCGTTTAAAAAGTCTAATTTATTCATGCTAAATA
>CAVKZU010000009.1:0-3699 GCA_963660725.1 Lachnospiraceae bacterium
CTAAATTATAGGATTCCTTTTCTTATATTGCGACCTACAAAAATAAAACGCAAACTAAATATTCAATTTATCTTTACAACACAATCTATTTTCTATATTATATGTAGGATCTTATAAATAGATGAGGCTACTAGAAGGATATAGATTGCTACCGAAACTAAAGGAAACTTTTACTTTATGGTTAACAATTTAATTCGCTAAACAAGGATTAGATTAACGTAATTATTTTTACGCCTACTAGAGTTAAAAACTTATATATAAGTTTAAGATTATATTATTAATCTCTCATTTATTTATTAAATGAGAGATTTTTTATATTAAAAAGGAGAAAAAAGAAGATATGTCAGCTGATGCGCGAAGTAGCATACAATTAAATAAACACATATTAAAAAACATATTTAAAAATAAATAGACATATTTTCATTTAGTCTATTTCTTTTAAATAGTTTTAAAGAGAGGAAATAGACTATGGCAAAAAATAAGAAGAGTTTTTTAGTGAATAAATTATTTAATGAATATAATTTATTATCTAAAAAAGAAAATGAAGAATTATTAAAAGATCTTGATACTAATTTAAATGGATTAAGTGAAGAAGAAGCAAACGAAAGATACGATAATTATTACAAAACCCATAAGGAAAAAAGTAAAGAGAGTGAATATATTAAATTATTACTTTCTAGTTTTATTAACCCATTTTCTTTAATATTAATTGCAATTGGGGTATTAACCTTTTTAACGGATGTAATACTTACTACTGGGAATAAGAGTTATTTTACAATTATTATTATTGCAGTGATTATTGTATTCTCTGGATTACTCCATTTTCTTGAAGAATATAAACAACTTAAAGACACCAAGAAGTTACTTGAACTTGTATCTAATAAAGCGTTAGTTATTAGAGATAATAAAGAAATTGAAGTAGAAACTTATGAAGTCGTTAAAGGGGATATTATTAAACTTTCAGGAGGAGATATTATCCCTGGAGATATCCGTATATTAGAATCTAAAGACTTATTTATTAATGAATCAAGTTTAACTGGAGAATCTTTACCTATTGAAAAACATAAAGGATATAAGAAATCAAGAAGTATTATTGAACTTAATAATATTTGCTTTATGGGAAGTAATGTCATATCTGGATCTATGAAAGGAGTAGTTATTAATACTAAACAAGATACCTACTTTGGAATGATTACTGAAAATAAAGAAAAAAGAGAGAAAACCACATTTGAAAAGAATATATCAAGTATTTCTAAATTACTTGTTATTTTCATGCTTATCCTTATTCCAATTGTCTTTTTAATTAATGGATTTAGCAAAAATAATTGGTTAGAGGCATTTATCTTTGCATTAACTGTTTCAATTGGATTAACTCCTGAGCTTCTTCCAATGATTGTTACAACTTGCCTTGCAAGTGGATCAAAAAGAATGAAGAAAGAAGAAGTAATCGTTAAAAACTTAAACGCTATTAATAACTTTGGAAGTATTGATATATTGTGTATGGATAAAACAGGTACTATTACTGAAAATGCATCCAAGTTAGATAAAATATATAATTTTAAAGAAATTAATGATGAAGAAATTGTTAAGATTGCAATATTAAACAGTTATTTCCAAACAGGACTTAAAAATCCGTTAGACAAAGCAATAATTGAAAAGTTTAATACATTAGATATCAACAAGAATGAGTATTTAGATAGTTTCATTAAAATAGATGAAGTTCCATTTGATTTTAAAAGAAAAAGACTTACTACTATTTTAAAGAATAAAGTAACTGATGAAGTTACTTTAGTAAGTAAAGGAAGTGTCGAAGAAATGCTTGAAGTATCATCCTTTACTTATAACGAATCTAAAGAAATCGTCGAGTTAACTAAAGAAAGAAAAGAAGAACTTATTGATTTAGTTAATAAATATAACTTAAAAGGATACCGTGTCTTATTACTTGGGATTAAAAAAGAAGAAGAACGATATGATTTTGGAATTAAAGATGAAAAAGATTTAATTCTTGTAGGAATGCTTATGTTTATTGATCCTTTAAAAGACACTACTAAGAGTGCTTTAAATGAACTTAAACGTTATGGAGTTAGTTCAATCATTTTAACAGGGGATAATGAAAAAGTTACTTTAGCTACCCTAAAGATGCTAGAAATCGAAAATCCTAAGGTAATGCAAGGAAGTGAAATAAGTAAATTAAGTGAAGAAGAATTTATTAAAATTGCACCAACCTATAATGCATTTTGTAAACTTACTCCAGATCAAAAAGAATATATTGTAGAATGTTTAAAGAAATCTGGTCACAAAGTAGGTTTTATGGGAGATGGAATTAATGACGCTTTAGCATTAAAAAAAGCAGATATAGGAATTTCTGTTAATGATGCATGTGATATTGCTAAAGAAAGTGCAGATATAATCTTACTTAAAAATGATTTAAATGTATTACGTAAAGGGATTAGAGAAGGAAGAAAAACTCATTTCAATATGATGAAATATATTAAAATTACTGCTAGTAGTAATTTTGGAAATATGTTTTCTTTAATCTTTGCGTCTATCTTTCTTCCATTTTTACCTATGGAACCTGAACATATCTTAATATTAAATTTAATATATGATTTAATATGTTCATTATTAAGTTTTGATAATATTGATAATGAATTATTATATAAACCAATTAACTTTAATATTAAATCTACTTTAAGATTTATTCTTGTATTTGGTCCAATATCTTCAATATTTGATATTATTACCTTCTTAATGCTTTATTATGTATTAATCCCAAATCAATTAGGATATCAATATTCTAGTACTTTAAGTGCACTAGAGATAGAAAGCTTTAAGATGTTACTTCAAACTGGATGGTTTATTCTTTCTTTAATTACTCAAGTATTAGTTATTTTATCTTTAAGAAGTTATAAGAGTATTTTAAAAAGTAACGTTAATAAATATATTCCTTTAGTATTTATTATTTCTTTTATCGTGATGATTACTATTACTTATTTACCATTTAACTATTTATTTAAGTTTAAAGGAGAAGGTATTTATTATTATATTTATCTTATTGGTGTTGTTATTATCTATATTTTATTTAGCGATTTAGTGAAGAAGATTTATTTCAAAAAATACCAAGAATTACTTTAATCATTTAAAAGCATAGTTTATGGAATATCTGAAAATGACTACATGGAAACGGCTTATCCGGCTCAAAAATAAAGGAGGTAAAAATAATGGATAAAAAAATAATTTATGTTGGATTAGAATTAGTATTTGGTCCTATTTTAAAAGACTATCAACTAGAAGATGGAACTTTTTCAAGTGGCATAAAAGTTGTGGACGATGATTTGGTTTTATCTGATCTTGATAAGAAGATAAATAAATTATGGTGTAGCCTTTACTCGAAAGATGAAACAAGCGATAGCGGGTTTAAGTTTGATAAAGTTAAAGAAAAAGAATTAGCACCACAACTATTAGAAATGATTAATAAGTTAATTGATAGACTTAATAAGATTAATGATGGTTCATACGAAATTGAGGATATGATAACCGATCATTTAAAATCATTAATTTAACAATTGCTAATAAAATTTTAAGCAATGGAAAAGGACTTGAAAAAATATATTTATGCAAAGGAAAACATTATGCACATGAAGTAATAAGAACAAATGGTTATATTGTTTCAATGTACCCAATAGATGAAGGTAAAAA
>CAVKZU010000009.1:3709-7463 GCA_963660725.1 Lachnospiraceae bacterium
GATTAATGATGGTTCATACGAAATTGAGGATATGATAACCAATCATTTAAAATCATTAATTTAAAAATCGCTAATAAATTTTAAGCAATTGAAAAAAGGATTTTAAAAAATGTATTTATATAAAGGAAAGCGTTATGCACTTGGTGCCATAGGAACAAACGGTTATATTGTTTCAATGTAACCGATAGATGAAGGTAAATAAATGAAAATAATAAAGTTAGAATTAGATTTTTTAAATGGACCAATTGTTAAAGATGTAATTAATACTAGCAAAAATAAATTGGTTACAGGAATTGATATTATTGATAATGATTTTGAATTAAATGATTTGAATGAAAAAGCTTCTGCATTATATAGTTCATTTTATGAATTTGATGAGGATGAAGCATGTAGATTTAATAGTACAATTGCAAAAGAACATCTCAATGAATTAAAAGAATTAATTACTAAAATCAAGTTTAGACTTAATATTTTAAATGATGGTTCGTTTGAATTGAATGATATGATATCTGATCAACTTCGTAGATTGGATTTATAAATGATTTAAACTAATAGTGACAAGTTAGTGACATTTTATTTGTCACTAGTTATTTCTTCTGAAATATTTTATTAAACAAAAAGTGTAAAAATTGATATTTTTATTGAAATTTTGATAAAAGTAGTGACAAAAGTGGTGACATTTTTCTACCACAAATAAAAATTATTTAAAATTAAAATGCGTATAATGTAGAAAAATTAAAAAATACGCATTTTTATTTTGCGTATAATGTAATTTAATGATATAATAAATTTGCATAGAAGAGGTATTTATGATTTTCAAAAGAAAAATATATGATGAGTTATTGAAATGGAAAAATAACTCTAATGGAAAGAGTGCTTTATTAATTGAAGGTGCAAGATGTGTTGGAAAATCTACAATAGCAGAAGAATTTGCAAAGAATGAATATGAATCATATTTGTTAATTGATTTTGCGGTTGCTTCAAATGAAGTTAAAGAATGCTTTAATAAATATATGGATGACTTAGATACGTTTTTTATGTATTTGCAATCTAAATATAATATTAATTTTACCAAAAGAAAAACATTAATTATTTTTGATGAGATTCAATTATTTCCTTTAGTAAGACAAGCTATTAAGTTTTTAGTTCAAGATGGAAGATATGATTATATAGAAACCGGTTCATTAATATCTATTCATGAAAATTTTAAAAACTTTCCAATCTCTAAAGAAGAAGTTTCAATTAATTTGTACCCTTTAGATTTTGAAGAATTTTTATGGGCAAATAATGAAACTCAGCTTGCTAATATGATAAAACATTCTTTTGACAATTTAATCGCTATGCCAGAAGATTTACATGAATTAGCGTTTGATTTATTTAAACAATATATTCTAATTGGAGGAATGCCTAAAAGTATTAAAGAATTTTTAGAAAATGAAAGATCATTTGCTAAAAGTGATGAAAGAAAAAGGATGATTGTAGATTTATATCGTGATAGTATTTATAAAATTAAATATAGTTACAAAATCAAAACTTTAATGTTATATGATTTAATTCCTTCATTTTTATTTAATAAAGAAAGAAGAGTGGTATTTAAAAAGATGGAAGAAGGAACAAGATTTGATACTTATGAAAGTGCATTTACTTGGTTAAAAGATTCTCAAATTACAAATTTATGCTTTCTATGTGATGATTCAAATGATTTATTATCATTAAGTGAAAATAGAAAATACGTTAAATGCTATATGTGTGATACAGGTCTTTTAGTAACACAATCTATTGATAATAATTCTAAAGTTAATGATACTAATAAAGTTTATGAAGATTTATTAAATGCTCCGCTTTCTTTATATAATGGAATGTTTTATGAAAATGCAATTGCTCAAGAATTAGTTTCGAAAGGACATAAATTATTTTTCTATAATCATTATAGTGAAGAAAAACATAGAAATGATATAGAAGTGCAGTTTATTATTACTAATTCTTCAAATTCTAAAATAATTCCTATTGATATAAAATTCGGGAATAAATATCAAATGAAATCATTAACGAGATTTATAGAAAAATTTAATGACAAAATTGATAAAGCATACATTATTCATCCAAAGAATTTGATTATTAAAGAAAATGGAATTATATGCATTCCACCATATATGAGTTTTTGTTTATAAGTTGTGAAACTTTTAACAAAATTATTAAATTAGTAGATTATTAGTAATAAAATTTAATAAAACTAGTAGTTATAAACTCATATAATCTCTTGTTCATTAGATTATTGATTGTTATTTTAGAGAAAGAACTATGAATAAAATTGTTTATATCATGAATCAAATAATGTTATAGAAAAATCTAAATTTGGAGTTGGTAATAAGAAGAATGATTTTTAATTAGGTTTTTAATCAAATTAACTTTTGTGCTCATTTGATATATAATATTAAGCACAAAAGGAGGAATTTGAAATGAAATTACAAATAAATAAAAATAATGATTTTATATTTGTTGATGATTTAATTAAAGCAAATTTTAAAAAAGAAGATATTTATAGATTTATTAAACAAAATGATTATGAAAGAATTGAACATGGTGTTTATTCAAAAAAAGATTCATTTATAGATAGTTTATTTATTTTATACAAAAAAGTTCCTCATTTAGTATTTTCTCATGAAGAAGCTTTGTATCATTATGGATTAATTGATCATGAGCCTAGTAAAACAACAATTACTGTTTATTCTGGGTATAATAAATCTAGATTAAATAATAGAGGGATTAAAGTTTTTACTGTTAAAAAAGAATTAGTTGATTTAGGAAAAACTTTTGTTAAAGATGAATATAATTACCTTATTCCAATGTATGATTTAGAAAGAACTATTGTAGATTTAATTAGAAGTAGAACATATTTTGAAATTGAAGATTTTAAATCTGCATTAAAGAATTATTCTAGAAGAAATGATAAAGACTTAAGTAAACTCTTTGAATACGCTAAAAAGTTCAAAGTAGACAAAATTATAAAGGAATATTTGGAGATTTTATTATAGTGAAATTAAGCAAAGAACAAATAAAAGGAAAAATTAAAAATGAAGCATTTAAATATAATGCGGATCCAAGAACTTTAATTCGTATTTATATGATGGAAAGATTTTTAGAAAGATTATCGTTTTCAGAATATAAAGATAATTTTATTATAAAAGGTGGTGTATTAATTTCTCAAATGGTTGGGTATAAATTAAGGTCAACAATGGATATTGATACCAGTGTTAAAAATGTAAGATTAGATATTTTAAACATTAAAAATATTATTCAAGAAATTATTGATATCAATTTAGATGACGATATAGGATTTGTTATTAATAATGTTGAAAATATTATGGATTCAATGGAATATCCTGGTTTAAGAGTACATATCGATTCTATAATCGATAATATGATAGTTCCTATTAAAATTGATATTTCGACTGGTGATAAAATAACCCCTTCAGAAATTGAATATAATTTTAAATTACTATTAGAAGATAAATATATCTCATTAAAAACGTATAATATTGAAACAATTTTAGCTGAAAAATTTCAAACTATAATTTTTAGAAATATAACTAATACAAGAATGAGAGATTTTTATTATATTTATATATTGCTAACTTTATATAAAGAAAATATAAATTTAAGCATGTTTTCTAAAGCGTATTATGAAACTTCAAAAATTAGAGAATCGATAAACTTGATTGGAAAAGAAAATGAAATCTTAGATTATATAGAA
>CAVKZU010000010.1:0-2639 GCA_963660725.1 Lachnospiraceae bacterium
GAATATTCAATGAAATTAAGAATTAAACCAAAATCATGTTTAAATGATTAGACTTAAAACATTTTAACTCACTGAGTTCAAAATCTTGCCTAGTAATATTAATATCTAAAAATAAGCAAAAACTTATAAATTAATCATAATAATTTTCTAATATGTATTCTTTAAATAATGGTAATACAAAAGTTAATTTTCCTCTTTCTTTAGAAAATACTACTCCTTTATTAAGAAGTCTTTTTCGGTATGGATTAAAATGATTACTATCCATTTTTAATATTTCCATAACTTCGCTGATCTTATTATCTTTTGTATTTGCAAGGGCATATAATATTTCTTTATCTTTGCTTGATAATTCACTCCAAATCTTCTCGTAACTATATTCTTCAAGATATAATTTGTAATCATCCATTGCGTCTTTATAATTTCCATTATGTCTAAAAGTAAGATATCCTAACGCTTGGAATGCAAAAGCGTATCCATTAGTAAGTTTTGCCATTTTTAAAGAATCTTTATCATCTAAGTTAAACACTTGTCTATATTTGAGGGCAATTGCTTTTATATTTAAAGGAGATAAATTAATCTTTAAGCTTCTATATAAGAAAGTTAAAGATTTATCATCTTGTAAATTCTTAATATTTTCATATAATCCAGTCATTAATAAGAATACTGGAAGATGATTACCTGATATTATTTGAAACATACTTGTAAAAAGTTTCATATTATCGTTTTTAACTACTTCATCTACTGTAATTAAAACTTTCATATTCTTTTCTTTTAAATGTTCTAAAATTTTAATAATTGCAGTATCGACATCAGTAATTTTATTTTCAAGATTCGCTCCAATTGTAATAATATTAAAAAAAGATAAATTTAAGTTTAAAGATTTAAGATAATTTCCTGCTAATGAATTAAGTTTAACTAGTAAACTATTTTTCATATCAGTAAGTGGATCAAGTTGAATAACTATCCAATCTTTTTTACTCTTAAAATAATCTGCAATATTAACCATCAAGACAGTCTTACCAGCTCCTCTTATAGCAGTAATTAAATATATTTTGTTATTCATATATTCACTTTGGAATGTATTGATAATTTCATTTTTTTCTTCAGGTCTTTCAATTGATAATTCTGGGTTAGATCCAAACATCAACGTAAATGGATTGTCTTTCATATAATTCACCTCTTTTTTACTATTATATACTATTTTTTACTATTTTAAATTTCATTTACTATCTTTTACTATTCTTTACTATTTTAAAAATGTTTTACTATTGTTTACTATCTTTTACTATTTTAAAAATTAAGTAATCATTTCTAAATGAATCATATAGTCTTACCTGTGGTGCGACCAATTTCATTGCCATTATAAATTTCATTAAATTGAATCATTCTATAAATCCATATTTTATTAAATCCCTTTAAAGAAGGATATGAATTGCTTATTTCTTTTGTTAAATTATTAATAGTTTTTGATCCCCACTGTTCATTGTTTACTTTATATGAAGAATAAGGACCAACTTCATAATATAGTGTTACCAAATCTTCTTATAATTATATCCTTCAAGATATAATCATCCATTGTCTATTTTTACTATCTTTTACTATTCTTTACTATTTTAAAATCTAAATAAGCATTCCTAAACGATTCTTATAAACATAATAAAATTTTGAACTCAGTGAGTTCAAAATCTTTTTATATATCGATTCTTATTTATCTTTTTCTTCTAATTTCAATAATTGAACTAATTTTTGGCGTTCAATTTCTTTTTTCAATTCTTCTTCTGTAGGTAAATACAATTTATATTTAGACGCAAATAAATGTTCATTTCCATGCATAATAGAATATCTTGCAATGTCTTCATCAGTATCTGAACATAAAATTATTCCTAAAGTTGGATTATCGTTTTTGTCTTTAATTAAGTCATCATACATCCTTATATACATATCCATTTGACCAACATCTTGATGGGTAATTTTAGATGTTTTTAAATCAATCAAAACAAAGCACTTTAAAATATAATTATAAAAAACCAAATCAATAAAATAATCTTCTTTTTCAGTTGATATTCTTTTTTGTCTTCCAACAAAAGCATACCCTTTACCAAGTTCAATTAGAAATTTTTGTATATTATTTAAAATTGAATTTTCAATATCTTTTTCAAGGTATGTATTATCTTCATTAATACCTAAAAACTCTAAAATCATTGGATCTTTAATGTAATCTAACTTATTTTCTTGATTCTCTTTATTTAACACAATCATTTCATTATGGACTCTATCTTTAACATGTGTTGATAAAAGTCTTTCGTAATATTGACTAGAAATATTTCTTTGTAAAGTTCTAACACTCCATTCTTCATTTCTACATTCTTTTTCATACCAATTTCTAGCGTTTACATCATCAACTTGAAGTAATATTCTATAATGAGTCCAACTAAGCAGATATTTTGAATTCACTGAACTTAAAATATTAGGAAATTTTCTATAAAAATCTAAATAATAATATAAATTTCTAACTTCAAAACTTTTTCCATGTAAATTCGTTAGTTTAGATGATAAATCTTGGATTACTTTTTTACCATAATCTTCTTTTTTATTAGTTAATATTTCACCATTTTTAATACCTAGTTTATCTTTTACCT
>CAVKZU010000010.1:2670-3198 GCA_963660725.1 Lachnospiraceae bacterium
CATCACACGAATTTGATGTCTCTTTTAATTCTACTTTTAAAATATTAAATTCATCTTCATCTAAAACAATATCGTTTCTTTTACAAAATTCTTTTAAGTTTTGAACAAATTTAAAGCTAGGATTAAACACGCCTCTTTCAATTCTACTAACCGTTGTATAATCAACATCTAGTTCTTTTGCTATTTCTTCTTGAGATAAGTTTAGCTCTGTTCTTATTTCTTTTAATCTTTTTCCAATTTCCATATTATTTCCTCATAAATGTTATAGCATAAACGCCATATTATAGAAATATTTTTGTGCTTTAAACACTACAAGAAAGATTTTGAACTCGCGAGTTCAAAATGTTGCCTAGTTATAAAACTATTCTATTTATATAAAAAAATTAGAAAAAAATATAAAATCTTCAAAAAAATATAAAAAAATGCTTAATAAAAGATTTTGAACTCACTGCGTTCAAAATCTTTTACGTTCATTTTATTTATAATTTAAAATAAATCCTCGCTAGTTACTTCACTTAACACAATATG
>CAVKZU010000011.1:0-17781 GCA_963660725.1 Lachnospiraceae bacterium
TTTTAAATGTTTAATCATTTTCTTAATATTTTCTTTAGAAAGCAATGAATAAATATCGTTCATATTATTAAATTCATAATTTTTTAAATAAAAATATAATGAATTGATGATTCTATCTTCATATGTAGAAGCTTTCTTATAATTTTTATCGTTAAATCCTTCCTTATATTCAATAAATAAAGTAATAAGCATTCGACGGATATAACAAATGATTGAATCTTCAATCCAATAAAAATAAGTATCGTTATCAAGTTCATTCTTTTTAAAGAATAAATAAAATTTTAAAGCGTCTATTTGATTATGCCATAAATCAATAAAATGATAATCATAATGGATATCCTTACTTTTTAAATTTTTACTATATTCCATTGCGTCACATTCTATAATCTCAATCTTTTCTTTATTTTTAAATAAAGGGAAGATATTATCCTTAAATAATTTAATAATTTCTTTATCTTTTTCTAAAATTGTTATTTTAGAAACATCTTTTTTTAAAGAAAGCATATAAGGGAAATATCCAAGTCCAAGTCCATATACTAAACAATTTCCATGCATTTTTAAGATATATTCTTTCATTGTATTAATTTCATGAGGTGAAATTAACATCCAAGTTTCGTCCATTTTATCAATTGATAATAAATTAAATTCTTCTTTAAAATATCCTAAACTATTTATTTCTTTAAAATTATCTTCTTTAATATCTTCATAAATAAATAACTCATATGGTTCATATTTTTTATAATATAAATGGTATCCATTTTGATTAATTTCTTTAACGCTTATATTTTTATAGTATTCATTATCTAAATATTCTTTTGGATCTAATTCATTAACGCTATCTAATGCATATTCTTTTAACTTTTTTAAAGTGTATTTATTTAATTCTAGATTTAAATTTTCTAAAAATATTTCATTCATTGATTCTTTTGAACTTATATTTTCTTCTTCCATTCTTTCATTTATTATTTCTTTATTAATACTAAATCTATTATCTAATACTTCATTAATTAAATCATTAACGAATAAGTTATCATCATTAAGTTCAATTAATTTGATAAATTCTTTAGTATTAATTAAATTATTATTTATTTTCATTTTTTTCTCCTTCTAAAAAGTTAAATATCATTTCATATACCTTATCATCTTGAAGCGTCAATAAATCATAATCAAATTTAGAATTATCAAAGTCTTTATGTTTTAATTCTTTTAAAAATACTCCTAAATAATGTTCTGCTTCAATAGTCAATTGAGGGGAATGTCCTTTATTTTTAAGTCTAACACTAGTAAGATTTGAATAATTAAGTTTTAAATAAATATCACTACTTTGATTAGGGAGGCATACCTTATCTTTTTCTCCATTAATAAGTAAATATTTAATATTTTTATTTCTTTTTATAGTTTTTTTAGAAGTATAGAAACTTAACTTACCAAATTTAAAAAGATTAATTAAAAAAATATATGGTCTAATAAGTTTAATTAATAAAACATTTCCTTTTGAAGGGAATGAGGCAGAATTAAAGGCACTTAACGCTACTACTTTTTTAGCGTCTTTAATAATATTTGATGATGCTATTGAGGTAAAACCTCCCCAAGAATGCCCTACTAAATAAATTGGCATATCTTTATATTTAGTTAATGTTTTAAAATATTTATAGAAATTTTCTACTTCTTTTAAAGGTTCAAGTAATCCTTTAATTTCGTTACCTTCACTTTTTTCACATCCTAAATAATCATATGCAAAAACATAATATCCTTTATTAATAAATTCAATTATTTCATGCATATAATTTTCGTGACCTCCTCCAATTCCATGGAAGAAAATAATAACTTTATTATTTAATTTACTCTTTTCTTTTAAAGAATAGATTTTTCCATTAATTTCTGAGCCACTTGAAATAAAAGAAAAATCTTCATGATCTAAAAAGGGGAAATCTTTATAAGTAAAAATAGTAATCCTTGGATCATTTTCGTATCTTTTATTATAAACTTTTGAAGTTATAATAAGTGATACAATAAATAAAGATAAAATAATTAATAAA
The DNA here is from genome assembly GCA_963660725.1 of Lachnospiraceae bacterium. GTDB lineage: Bacteria > Bacillota_I > Bacilli_A > RFN20 > CAG-826 > Onthovivens. Next base: position 2,040 of record CAVKZU010000011.1, read on the forward strand.
ATAAGTATTAAAATAACAATTAATAAAATAGTTTCTTGTTTCATAGATTAATATTTTATTACATAATTTTTAGATTTTAAATATTTATAATATAATAAATATATGGAAAAATTTATTATTAAAGATTCTAAAATTATTCTTTTAGATGAATCTCAAAATGAAATTGGATTTATTAAATTTGAACTAGAAAATAATGTATTAAAAATTATTTCTACAGTGGTTAATGAAGCATATCAAGGAAAAGGATACGCTAAAACATTAATGAAAGAATGTGAAAAATATATAAGAAACAATAAATATAGGGTAGAACCAATTTGTAGTTACGCTAAAAAATATTTTTCAAATATTACTGATTTAGACATTATTGATTAATTGTATAGTAAAATTTTTAAAAATTTCTTGATAGTTATCTACTTTTTCTTTAATATATTTAGTATTTAAAGGAGATTTTTTAGAAGTGGACGAACCGTGTTTTAATATTTTAAGCGATGTTACATCAACATCATCAACTGTATTTGGAATGCCAGATTATGTGGCGTGGATCCTTATTGCAGTTATGTTAATTATTAGTGCAATTTATAGCGCTAGTGAGAATACATATACAAATTGTAATAAATATCATTTTATTACATTATCAAAAGATGGCTCTTTTACTGCTAAACTCATATTGAGATTAATAGAAAAATTTGATAACACATTAATTACAGTACTTGTTGGAAATAACATAGTACAAACTTTAATGTCTTTTATGTCGGCAATTTTATTCTATAATATGTCGATTGCTTTTTCTTGGGGAGATGGGGTTGAAGCGATTGTTTCAACAGTTGTTATGGCTGCTTTAGTTTATATTGTTAGTGATACCTGCCCTAAGATTTTAAGTAAAACTATTCCTAATAAAATGGCATATATTTTAGTATATCCAGTTACTTTTACTAATATTATTCTTTATCCAGTAATTATGTTATTTAAAGGAATTTTATTTTTAGTACATAAAATATTTAAAATAAAAGATGAAAATTTATTATCTAAAGAAGATATTATTCATCAAGCAAAACTTGCAATTAATGATGAAAGTGTAGATGAAGATATTGAAAATAATGAAAAATTATTTGAAAAGAATGAAGAAGAATTATTAGAAAATGCTTTTACATTTGATAAAAAAACAATCAAAGATATCTATGTCCCACTTGAAAAAGTAGTAATGCTTGATATCACTGATTTAACAATTGATGAAATCAATGAAAAATTAACTGAAATTCCTTATACTAGAATCCCAATTTTTGAAGGTGAAAGAACTAATATTAAAGGTATTTTAGTATTAAAATCATATTTTGAAGAATATATTAAAGATGAACATTTAAGTGTATATTCTATTTTAGAAGATGTTGTAGAATTAGATATTTCTACTCCATTAGATGACGCTTTTAAAGAATTAAACGTTAAAAAAGTTCATTTAGGTATTGTTAAAGATAAAGATACTATTCTTGGAATTTGTACTATGGAAGATATCTTAGAAGAATTAATTGAAGATATTGACGAAAAGAAAAATATCTCTAGTATGGAGGTAAAATAATTATGAAAAGTTATATTATTATTTTATATTCCATTGCAATTGTAGTTTTACTTTTCTTATCTTTCTTCTTCTCTTCTAGTGATATGGCATTTGGTAGTGTTGATATTATTAATTTTGAAAGAGAATTAGACACAAATAAGAAAAAATCATTCAAAAGAGCGTATAAATTATCTAAAAATTACGATAAAACTATATCTACAATTTTACTTTTAAATGATACTGTTAATGCAGGACTTGATTCTGTTTCTACTTTACTTGGTGTTAATCTTGCAATTCAATTAATTGGTGCAGATCCTAGTGGTCAAGTTGCTGAAAATTGGGGTTTTATTGCTTCAATGATTTGTTTAATTGTTAAAATTATCTTTGGTGAAATTATCGCTAAATCATTAGGTAAAATTTATAACTTTAAGTTAACTAAATTATACGCAAATATCATTAATGTATGTAATTACATCTTTATTCCAATTACTTATATTGTTACATTATTTGCAAAAATTGTTACATTCCCAATTACAAAATTCGTTAAAGATGGAGAAATTTTAGATGATGATCTCCATGAAATGATTGATGATATTGAAGAACATGGACAAGTTGATGAAGAAAAAGCAGACCTTTTACATGATACAATTACATATACTACTACTGAAGCATATGAAATTATGACTCCACGTGTAGATTTATACGCTTTTGATATTAATGATAATATTGAAGAAATCATTAATAATCCAAAAACTTATAGATATTCAAGAGTTCCAGTATATGAAGACACAATTGATAATATCATTGGATACGTTAATACTAGAAAATTAATGCAATTAAAATTATCTAAAAAAGAAATCGATATTAAATCAATTTTAATGGAACCATTAAAATTCCCTAGATCAATTGAAATTAATGAAATCTTAAAGATATTTAAAAAAGAAAAACAACACTTCGCTTTAATCATTGATGAATATGGTGGAATTGAAGGTATTGTTACAATGGAAGATATCTTAGAAGAAATTGTTGGAGATATTTGGGATGAAAATGACGATCCAGACGCAACAATTAGTGAAACTAATAATGAAAATACATATTTCATTGATGGTAAACTTAACCTTGAAGATTTCTGTGAATTATTTGAACTTGATTTTGATGATATTAATACTGAATACGTTTCAATTGGTGGATTTATTATTGAACTTTTAGGTGATAAATTCGCGAAAGTTGGAGATGTTATTCGATATAAAAATGTAGAAATGAAAATTATTTCTTTAGATAAAAATAACACTATTGAAAAAATTAAAGCTACTAAACTCGACATCGATGAAGATGAAAAAGAAAAGAAATAATAAAATAATAAATTAGTCTCTAGTGATAGGGACTTTTTTATTGCGCTAATCCTTATATTTAGTGCAATATCTTTTTTTAACTAGCACAAATTTTGTAAATCTTTTGTAAATATTAAAAATTTACTTTATAAATTTATAATTTCACTTTTATAATATTGATAATATTTAAAAAGGAGAAAATATGAATAATTCTAAACCTCAAGAAGACGTTCAATTAAAGCTCAATTATAAAAGAACATTTATAATTGGTTTTGCTTTCTTTGGAATTCTTCTATTATGGCAAGTCTATGATTCATGGTGTCCAACTTTCTTAACTGAACTTTTTACAAAAGCTTTAAATGCTAAAAGTGAAACTGAAGTTCAATATTTAGTTGGTATCGTTATGGCTTTAGATAATCTTGCCGCAATCATTATGCTTCCTATATTTGGACATTTAAGTGATAAAACTCATACCAAATTAGGAAAAAGAATGCCTTACATTTTAGTTGGAACATTTGCATGTGCAATTGTATTCCCATTTATTCCTGTAGCATTCTATTACAATAACTTAGTAGGTACTATTGCTACGATGGCAATTGTTGTATTCTTTGCAATGATGTATCGAAATCCTGCTGTTAGTTTAATGCCTGATATTACTCCAAAACCTTTAAGAAGTAAAGCTAATGGTATCATTAATATTATGGGTTATTTAGGTGGAGCTTGTGCTACTTTAGTAGGTCTTGTATTTGTTTTAAATGATTTCTTAGGTACAAAAGGCTATAAAGAAGGAATTACTGGAAATATTTGGATTATTGAAGCACCATTTTTAATCGGTTCTATCTTAATGGTTATTTCTTGTTTGATTTTATTCTTTACAATTAAAGAAAATAAACTTGAAGAAGAATTAAAACCTGAGCTTGAACTTGGTGAAAAATTATCGGAAGTTAAAGGTCAAATCGCTGATGAGAATCAAAAATTAAGTAAAGAAAACTTAATTATGTTACTTTTAATCCTTGCTGCTGAATTCTTCTGGTTTATGGCAGATAATGGTGTTGGTACATTTATGGGTAATTACACTATTTATCATTTAGGAGCAAGTTCTAAATCTAATATGATTAATATCATTGTTGGTGGACTTGGAAGTGTTATTGGATTTGCACTTGGAGGAATGATTGCTAGTAAAATTGGAAGAAAATGGACAGTTGTAGGTGGATTAACTTTAACTGTTGTTTCACTTCTTGCATGGGCATTATGTTCTCAATTTATCCCTGCTCAAGGAACTTTCCCATTCTACATTTATATTGTTTGGTTCTTTAAAGGACTTGGAATGTCTTTAGTTCATGTCAACTCATTCCCAATGGTTGTTGAACTTTGTACTTCTAAAAAGATTGGCAAATTTACAGGATATTATTATGCTGCAAGTATGAGTGCTCAAACAATTACTCCTGTTCTTCTTGGACTTTTAATGCTTAATCCTTCATTTGATTTTGGTATTTTACCATGGTACGCATTAATTTGTTGTGCTATCTCACTTGTAATCTTTGTATTTATTAAAAATGTTAAATCAAAGAAAACAACATTTAAAAAAGGTCTTGAAGCATTAGATCAAGACGATTAATAAAATTTAAGCCTCTAGTTATTTTTCCCTAGAGGCTTTTATTTTAACAATGAAATTCTATAAGTTCCCGTTCGACATCTCTTAATATTTTTTCATATTCATCAATAAGCTCAAACATTTCCTTATAATATTCATAAGTCATATATCCATTTGTTTTGTATGCATTTTTTCCGTTTTCATTAAAGAAATAAACGCTTGTAAAAGGATCTAAAGAATCCTTTGAAACTCTCAACACATCTGAATCCTTATCGTATCTCAAAACAAGATTATAAGAGTAAGTTCCTTGGGCACCATCTCCAAATGGACGAATATTTTCAAAGTTAGCATTTATTAATCTTAAGAAGAATTCTTTAGATTTATCAAACAAATCAGAATCAAGTTCTTTTTGTTTTATATATTGATACCCAGATATTTCACTTGGAATTTTATAATAAACATATCCTTTAACATAATCTTGATGATAATTAATTTTATTTTCGCCACAAGATGATAAAAATAAAGAACCTAGTAAGAAAATTATTTTTGTTTTTTTATTCATATTCAAAATACCTCCAAATAAATTATCAAACTTTTTCACCTATATAATAAAATCTTTTTTTAAAATAAAAAAATCCAAATAACAGTTATGAATCACTCTAATCAGAAATTGATTCTTTTAAATATGAAAATCTGTTATTTGGATCATTATTTGCGCTATAAATGTTAATATTGCTAGTAATAGACGAACAACTTAGCGAAATAAAACAAAACGAAGATGATAATATTTTAATTTTCATAAAATTAACTCCTTTTTTTAATTTTATGATTAATTAACATATATGTCAAGTATAAAAATTATTAAATGTTCACATTATTAAATATTAAATTTACTTATATAATTCTTTAACTTCACTAGGTTCAATTAATTCAAAAGTAATTGTAGATACTTTTTCTTTTAATTCTTTATATTTATTAATATCTCTAATAGTCCATACATTTACAATATGTTTATTTTTAAGATATTTTTGGATTCTTTTATCTTCTAATAATTCTTCATCAATATCTAAATAGTTAAACCATTTATGACATAATACAACGTCTTTTCTAGTATGAGATAAAAGTAATCCAATTTGATAACCTTTATTTTTTAAAAATACTAAACATCTAGGATCAAAAGATATAAAAGTTATTTTCTTTTTATCTTTAATATCTTTTACTTCTTCTAACGCTTTTAACGCTAACTTTTTATAATTTTTTCTAGGTTTTAGTTCAATAACGATTGTTTCTTTTTCGTTATTTAATTTTAATACTTCTTTTAAAGTAGGAACCTCTTCTCCATCAAGTAACTTATAATTTTCTTTAATTTCTTTTAAAGTTAATTCTTCAATAATTCCCTCTTTGTTGCATGTTCTTTTTAAATCACTATCATGACATACAATTAATTCATTATCTTTAGTTAAATGAATATCAAGTTCAAAATTAAAATCATTATCAATTGCATTTTTAAATGCGTTTAATCCATTTTCGGTATATTTTTCATTATGGAGTCCTCGATGTGCAACCCCTTTAAAGAAACTTGGATAAAAATCATTTTTAGTAGAATATTTCATAAATACATCCTCTTATTTAATACATTAAATATTATAAAGATATTTTAGATAAGAAAAAAGGTATAAAAAAACTCTGAACTTAATCAGAGAATCTTTAAATATAATGGTGGCCCAACCCAGGGTCGAACTGGGGACACAAGGATTTTCAGTCCTTTGCTCTACCTGCTGAGCTATCGGGCCAATTAAGCTAAATTTGGCGGACCAGACGAGAATCGAACTCGCGATCTCCACTGTGACAGAGTGGCATGTTAACCGCTACACCACTGGTCCATTTCGCTTAATGCTTAAGTATTATAGCACGTACCTAAACATCAAGCAACCTTTTTTTGAAATTTTTTTAAAATTTTTAGAACTTAATTTTTTAAGTAGATTTTATATTAAAAATAGTGATTAATCTCTATATTTAATATATGTTTGTCTACCATTTTCGCCATTTTGAACAATAGCGATAATTTCATTTTTATTAACGACTTCTTTAGAACCATCTTCAAATACTACTAAGATATCATTTTCATCAACCTTATCTTCATATTTTCCAATAGGGAACTTTTTACCATTAAGTCTTAATTTATCACCTTTATGTAAACCATAATTAACAATTGATGTAACTGGGATTCCAAGTTGTTTATATCCTTGGAGTGATCTTAATTCGATAACGAATAATCCCATGATTGGAATTCCACCTGCTTCAACAACTAAATCAACCATTGCTTTAGCACTACCACCAGTTGCAATTAAATCATCTAAAATAATAACTCTATCTCCAGGTTTAATTGCGTCTTTTGGGATTTCAATTGTATTTTCACCATATTCTAATGTATAAGATTTTCTATATCCAACAAGTGGTAATTTACCAGCTTTACGAGCTAAAACTAAACCTTTATTATTCATTGAACATAAAGGAGCAGCAAAGATAAATCCTCTTGATTCTGCAGCAATAATCTTATCCCAATTATCGTAACTTGGTAATTCTTTGTTTAAATCCATAATAACTTGATGGAAAGCATCACCATTTGCAAGTAAAGGTGTAATATCTCTAAATTTAATACCTTTAATTGGATAATCAACAATAGTTCTTATATATGTTTCATAAACGTCCATAATTATTTAACTCCTTAAAAAAGACTTATTTATTATAATCTAAATTAAATTTTATTCAAATTAAATTAAAAATTAGTAGAATCTTTTTTAACATATCTAGATTCAAATTTATATAATTTATCGTTTAATCTTCCTTTAATTAAATCAATCAACATATACATACTTCTTTTACCAACTTCTTGCATATCAATATAGAAATTAGAAATAGAAGGACGTAAGATATGAGAATATTTAGTACCAATCATTGAAACAACTTCAATATCTCCTGGAACATTAAGTCCACTATCGGTAGCAGCATTTAAAACAGCAGCAGCGATTGAATCACGATACGCAACAATATATTCTTTACGTTTAGTTTTAAATCTTTCCATAAAATCACTATATGTTCTTAAATAACTATCATCACAATTAATAATATCGTATTCTCTATCATTATCTAAATGGGTTTGAATGAAAATATTTTCAATTCTTGATAATAATCTACCTGCATTATGAACATGTAAAAAAGTCATCTTTTTATCACCTTTTGCAAAATGATCCATCATGATTTGTCTAACTAAATGTTCATATTCTAAAGAAATAGATCCAATCTTAGTACCAGTAATTTTAGTGTTAATTGAAATAACAGGAACATTATAAGTATTAAATCCAATCAAATCTTCTTCATTTAACTCATCATCAAAAACAATAACTCCATCAACATGGGATGTAATAACTTTTTCAATACAGTTTAATGCATCTTGTCTAGAATGACTTGTGGTATATAAAGAAACTGTAAAACCATTTATTTTACAAACTTCCGAAATACCCGCTAAAAGATTCGATAAATAAACATAATTTGCATTAGGAATAATAACTCCAATATTTGTAGTTTTATTAGTTGCTAAAGCTTGAGCAAGACCACTAGGTTTATATCCTAATTTTTTAATAACAGATAAAACTTTGTTTCTTGTTTCTTCTTTAACAGAGTCTGTATTATTAATGACTCTTGAAACTGTTGCAAGAGATACTCCACTAGCTTTTGCAACTTCATAAATCGTTACACGTTCTTTTAAATCGTCCATATAAATCACCTTATGAAAATCACTGAAAATTTTTTCAATTTTATTATAAAAATCTTATGAAAATAATGCAAATTTATTTATCAAGATTTTGTAGATATTAAACAAAATTAGTAAATGAGTAAAACTATTTTTAAAAATTTGTGTTAGAATTATAAAGTATGAAAAATTTTACTATTTTACAAGTTAATGAAAGAGTTAACCTTGCTAAAAAGGCAGGAAAAGAAGTTATTAACGGAAGTATTGGAATGCTTTTTGATGATAATCATAATTTAGTTACTTTTACTGAAATTAATGATTATTTAAAAAATAATTTTGATAAATATTTATGCTATGCAAATAATGATAATTCTAAAAAATTCATTAACGGAGTCATCGATTGGATTTTTGAAGATAGAGTTAAAGAATTATATGAAAAATATAATGTAACTTCTTCAATTACAATTGGAGGTACTGACGCTTTATTTAATGCATTTATGTTATTTAAAGATCATACTATTTTATGTCCTGCTCCTTATTGGCCTAATTATAAAAATATTGCAGACCAAGCAGATACTCAGTTTAAAGAATTTAATGCATTCAACGAAAATAGAAAATTTGATTTTGAAGAAATGGATAAATTAATCTGTGAATCTTCTAAAAAAGTATTACTTTTAATTAATGATCCATGTAATAATCCTACTGGATTTAATTTTGATAATGAAGATTATAATAATTTATTTAAAATTATTAATAAATATAGTGATAAAATCACTCTTCTTTTAGATATTGCGTATTTAGATTATTCCATTAATAGAAATTTAGTTATTGATTTTATTTTAAACAATGACATTAAAGTAGATATTTTACTTGCTTTTAGTGCGTCTAAATCTTTTGGATTCTATGGATTAAGACTTGGAGAATTAATCGTTCTTTCTAAAAATAGCGTTGAAGAATACGCTAAAAAATTAGCAGTTATTATTAGAGGTACAGTTTCTAATCCAAATAACGTTGCATTATCAACTTTAGGATTATTCTTTGAAGATAAAGAAAATAGTAAATTAGTAAAAGAAAAAATAAAAAAAGAGGCCTTAAGAATAAATCTTATCGGCCAAAATTTAATTAAATTATTAGATAAAAAACATATTGAATACTACCCATTTCAAGGTGGTTTCTATATGGTTATTAAAGTTAAAGATGCATATAGTTATTTAGAATATTTAGAAAGTAAGGATACATATTTTACAATAGTAAATCCTACTTCTATTCGTATTGCGTTATGTAGTTTAACTCTATCTGATATTGAGAAATTAGAAAATATCCTTTAATTTAAGAAGAAATCATCTCCAATATTATAACTATCATCAAGTTCTAATAAACCATGTACATTTTCGTAACCTTCTAAATGAAGTTCACGTCCACTGCAAAGCATTCCATAACTATCTATTTTTAATAATTTTCCTGGAACAATTTGTTTGCCATCTGGCATAAATGTAAATGGAGTAGCACATACACATTTTAATCTACTTCTTGCATTAAAAGCTCCACAAACAATTTGGAGTTCTTCTTTTCCTGTGTTTACTTTGCAAATATGTAAGTGATCACTTTCTGGATGCTCTTCAATATCAACAATTTCACTTACTCTAAATCCAGATTCCTTCTTTTCTTCTAAAATAGGAAGTCCTGCATTTTCAAGTTTAAAATTAATAACTTTTAAAACATGTTCTTCTAAAACAGGAATATATCCATTCGCTTTAATTTTAACAATTTCTGATACATTAAAAATATTAATTCCTACTAATTCATCATCTTTATATAAAGCTACACAATCATCTTTTTTAATAACTTTATTAGGATAAACATTAGGTAAAAATTCAATAATTAAAATATCACCAATAGTTTTGTGGTTATAATAAACTCCATAATTCATATTAATATTTACTCTCCTTAAATTCATTAAATTTATCTCTAGATAAATTTAAAAGCATATATTTTAATGAGTTTTTAGCACTTATATAATCATTAACGTCCATAATTGTACTAGCAGTATGAATGGAACGAGCACAAATACAATGTGTTAAAGTCATAACATTTTTCAAATGGATTGCTCCTGCATTAGTACCACCTAAAGTTTCAAAATATTGGTATTTACTATTAGTAGCAATACAAGCTTCTTTTTGGAATTCAATTAATGCTTTATTTGCAATCATTCCTCTATCAATAAATCTTAATAAAACACCTTCTCCAATATGACCTTTTTCATTTAAATTATATGAATCTTTAGCGGTAGAACAATCAAGTACAAAAATAAAATCAGGTTTAATAACTTCATTAATAGTTTGAATACCTCTTAAACCTACTTCTTCTTGAACACTTCCTCCAACATATAAATCATAAGGAAGATCTACATCTTTTAATTCATTTAAAATAATAAGTCCTAAAATAATGCCATATCTATCATCAATTGCTTTAGATAAAATTCTATTTTCATTTAAAAATTCAAATTTTCCTTCAAGTGCAATCATATCTCCATAATTAACACCATTATTTAAAGCGTCTTCTCTTGATAAGAATCCAAAATCACAAAGTAAAGAGTTAGGATCAACTCCAGTTGTTGGATCTTTCATTAAATGAGGTGGAGTTGAATCAAATGTACCTTTAAAATATCTACCCTTACTACTTTTTAAATTTAATCTTGTAGACAATACAGTATTATAATTAATTCCACCAATTGGATATGGTTCAATCATTCCATTACTTTTAATTTCTTTAACAATAAAACCTACTTCATCCATATGGGCATCAAGCACAACTTTTAATGGATTTTGAACTTTACTTTTCTTTAAAGCGTATAAACTTCCTAAATTATCTTTTACTAATTCAAGATTTAATTTCTTATATTCTTTAATTAAATAATCAGCAACTTCACTTTCATTACCACTTACTGCGTTAAGTTGAGTAATTTCTCTAAAATATTTAATTTCTAAATCATTCAATAACATCGTAAACTACCTTTTCACCTTTATTTAAAATCATCTTTTTAATTTTGATACCTTGTTCTAAATATTTAGTTTCAAATTCAGTCATTGCATCAAATTCATGTTCTTCTTTATAGTCTCTAGAATCAAATTCTAATTCATATCCATACTTAATAAAGTTTTCTTTAGAATATTCATAAAGTCCATCATTATCAGTTTTCATATAAATTTTATGATTCTTTTTTAAGATTTTAGCATAATTAATTAAAAATAAATCACTAGTTAATCTTCTTTTTTCATGACGTTTTTTAGGCCATGGATCACTGAAATTTAAAAATATTCCTTCGAAAATTTCAGTAGGTAAAATATCTACCATTTTATAAAAATCATCTGCAATCATTTTTACATTTTTAATTTCACTAGTATCAATATTTTTAAGACAAATTCCTGCTACAGTTCTATTAAGTTCAACAACTAAAAAATTATATTCTGGATATTTTGATGCTAAATCCATAATAAATTTACCTTTTCCAGGTCCAATTTCTAAATATGTGGGCTTTTCATTAATAAATTCTAAAATTTTATCAGTATCACTAATCTTTAAAGAATTAGTAGATTCATCAATATAATCTACTGCCCATTGTTTAAATTTTGTTCTCATTAATCTAAATTTCCTAAACAATAAATTGCATGTGCATAAATTGACATAGAATTATAAAAATCTTCTAAATCAATCTTTTCATTTTCTTCATGAATATGGTCAACTTTTCCAGGGAAATTACTACCAAAAGCAATGGTATTTTTTGCTTCTTTAGCATAAGTTCCTCCACCAATTGTCATAGGTTTATTTTTTGTATCACCTGTTTCTTCAACATAAACATTTGCTAATGCTTTAATAAATGGAGTTTCTGGATCAAAATATAAACAATCACTACCTTTTTCATAGATAATTGGGAATGGTGAACATTCTTGTACTTTTGAAATTACTTCATCTACAACAACATTTTCTGGATATCTAAAATTAATTCCCATTCTAAATAATCCATTTTCATATTCAATTTTACCTACATTATATGTAGTAGAATGTAAATTTTCAGTTTCAAAATATACATACATATTTTTTCCATGTGGTTCAACGTATTCATTTGCAAGTAATTCAAATTCTTGAATATTATATGCACTTCCAACAGTAGAAAGTAATGCAACACCAGCATTTTCTCCAAGTTCAGGAGTAGATCCATGAGCTGATTTTCCTAAGAAAATATAAGTATCTTCATTAATTTTATTAACTTTAATACCAGTATGATTTCTTAAATATGCATCTAATACTGCTGGATTTTTAACTTTAACTTCTGCTTTATCAATAACGGTATTTAAAACTGTACCTGCTTTAATATAAACGATATCTTCAAATTCTTTATGACCTTCATACCAATAATTTGTAATACCTTTTTCACCATAAATTAAAGGGAAATCTCCATCTGGAGTAAATCCATATGTAGGATCTTCTTTCTTTAATGTATGGAAATAATATTCTAAGCAACTACTTCCTCTTTCTTCATCACCGCCAAAAACAAGTCTAACTCTAAAGTTTTTAATTAAACCTGCATCTTTTAATGCTTTTAATGCAAAATATGAAGCAATACCAGGACCTTTATCATCACTTGTTCCTCTAGCGTAAATTCTTTCATCTTTAATAACTGGAGTAAAAGGATCATTATCCCAATCTTGACCTTCAACAGGTACAACATCTTGATGGGCAAAAATATAAATTAACTTATCACCTTCACCACATTCAATTTCTAAACAATGTCCATCACACATATCTACTTTAAAACCATCTTTTAAAGCAACTTCTTTTAAAAGTTCGAAGCATTTTGCGACACCTTCTCCATATGGGTGTTCTTTTGTAATTGTTTTTTCATCATAAATACTATTAATAGAACAATCTTTTAATAATAAATCTAATGCATCTTTATAATAATCTTTAACTAAATTTTTAAAATCTAACATCTTCTTATCCTCAATTAAAAATTATATCAAAATATATAGTAATTAACTAGAAAATCACTTCAATATTTTAATTAAATTAAGAAAGAAAAAAGCACCGATTATTGGTGCTCTTCTTCTAATTTAACGTTTTGTGTAGGTTTTTCTTTATACTTATTATCAATTTGTTTTACAAATGGAATCGTTCTTAACGCAAAGAAAGCTGCAGGTACAACGATAAATGAAGCAATTGCTTCTCCAAGTGCTCCTAAGAAAGTTGCGCTAGTAAGTGCAATAATAAATCCAGTTTTTCTAATTCCTTCAACAAATTCTGCTAAACCTAATCCTTTTGAAATACCAAAAATATCTAAAATACCAAATATATAGCAGAAACTTAAAACAATAAAAGTATGAAATACTGTTAAAACAGCTACTGTAAATGGTAAACAAATAGAAAATTGTTTAAAAGTTAGATGTTTTTTTAATAAATCAATAACTAAACCACTTACTAATCCAAATATAACTCTTGGAAGAATTGAGATAAATGGATTAATAAATAAAGTATCAAATTGTGAACTTGCAGCTGTAGCAGCTTTTAAGCATGATGATAATCCAAAGAAAAGACCATATAATAATCCTTTTTTCCAGCCAAATAAACTTGCTCCAATTAATACAATCAAATGAATTGTAGTAATCGCCATTCCAGGAAATACTTGAATGTATCCAATTTGAGGTACATAAGTAAAAAGCAATATCAATGCTAAAAATAAAGCATCAATGGTAAAATTTCTAATAATATCTACTCTTTTTTTCATTAAACTAATCCTTACAATTTATTTTATAAATTTCGTTTAATCCAATTAAGGAAAGATTATTTTCAAAATGGAAACCACAAACTACATTCTTAATAACTTTAGAATGTCCACCTGTTAAAATTCTAAGTAAAGGATATCCAACTTCTTGTTCCATTCTTCTAACTGTTTCATCAACCATAAATGCTTGACCATAAATTAAACCAGATTGAATGGATTCTTTAGTGTTTTTACCGATAATTTTATCAGGTAATGCAATCTCAACTTCATATAATTGATCAGCTTCTTGACTCAATGTAATCATATTAGTCTCTATTCCTGCAGTAATAAATACACCAATAAAGTTACCATTTTGATCAATTACAGATATTTTTGTACATGTTCCAAAATCAGCAATTACAAAAGGTGGTTTGTAACCTAATTTTAAAGCACCAATTGCTGTACATAAAAAATCTGTTCCAAGTTCACTTGGGTTATCAATTTTAATTGCAATCTTTGTTTTGAGTTTTTTATTTAAAATCTTTGGTTCCACATTAAAAGCACTTCTAACTGCGTCCTTAAATATAGCCGTTAATTTAGGGACAACAGAAGAAATGATAACACCATCAATTTCAAATTCATTTCCAATTAGACTTTTGAATCGAATTGCATATTCATCACTCGTCAAATTCTTAGAAGTATTCATTAAAAAGTTTTTAACTAAGTTATCCTTTTTATCAAATAAACCAAGTTTTGTACAAGTGTTTCCGCATTCAATGCATAAAATCATTAAATTTTTCCTCCTCTTACAACCATTTAAAAATGTGTCGTAGATTAAACATTAGAAATTATAAACAAAAAATGCCCAATTTCAAGGACATTTTTATATATTTCTATAATATTTTACTTAAATTCATTTATTGTAACATTTTATTTATTCAATTTATAAATTTCATTTAATCCGATCAAAGATAAATCATGTTCATATTTAAAACCACTTAAATTAGAAGAAAGCATTTTTCCATATCCACCACAAACAAACCTTTTTAAACTATATCCAAGTTCTTGTTCCATTCTTCTAACAGTTTCTTCAACTAAAAAAGTTTGTCCAAAACAAATCCCAGATTGAATAGAATCTTTTGTATTTTTACCAATAATTTTTTTAGGAAAATCAACTTCAACTTCATATAATTGGTCACATTCTTTAGTTAATCCAATAAGTTCTTGCATTAATCCAGATGTAATAAATGTACCAATAAATTTCCCTTCACAATCTACAACTGAAATTTTAGTACATGTCCCAAAATCAGCAATAGCAAAAGGAGGTTTAACTCCAAGTGCCTTAACACCAACTGCAGTACAAATAAAATCTAAACCTAATTCACTAGGATTATCTATATCAATAAGTAAATCAGTTTTAGAATCTTTTGTTAAAAATATTGAATCAATATTGAATGCTTTTTTAATAGCGTCTTTCATTTTTTCTTTTAAAACTGGGACAACTGTTGAAATTATTGCACCATCAATTTTAAATTCATCTCCAACTACACTTTTAAGTCTAAGTGAATATTCTTCTGAAGATAAACTTCTTTCAGTATTTATTCTTAAAGCTTTTAAAGGTTTGACATCAATATTATTAAATATACCAACCTTTACACAGGTGTTTCCACATTCAATACAAAGTACCATAATGAATAAGATTTTATCCCTTTAAAAGCAATTTTTCAATATTCTTTACTTTCTAGTTAATAAG
>CAVKZU010000012.1:0-7642 GCA_963660725.1 Lachnospiraceae bacterium
ACTTTCCTACTTGGGACTTTCACCCTTTAGATATATAACATGCCCGTCACACTTTAAAAAAGCACCACAATTTAATGTGATGCTTATTATTAATTAATAAAAATTACAATAATTAAATAAATAATATAGATAAAAAGTACACCAGAAAAAATACAAACCCCAATGAATTTACCTTTATTTTTAGGATTTACAATTTCTTCTTCCTCAATAGTATTAATTTCTACTGTTTTATTGTTAGTACGATATTTCTTTTCTTCCATATTAATATTTTAAACTACCATAAGTTCTAGGGAAAGGTTCAGTATCACGAATATTATTAATTCCTGTAATATACATAATTAATCTATCAAATCCTAAACCAAAACCACTATGGATACAACCTCCATATTTTCTTAAATTTAAATACCATTCAAGACCTTTGTCATTTCCAAGTTCTTCCATTTTAGCTTTTAATAATTCATAGTTTTCTTCTCTTTGAGATCCACCACAAATTTCACCAACTCCTGGAACAAGTAAATCACATGCTGCAACAGTCTTATTATCTGGATTAAGTTTCATATAGAATGATTTTATTTCTTTTGGATAATTAATTAAGAAAACTGGTCCTTTAACAACTTGTTCTGTAATATAACGTTCGTGTTCACTTTGTAAATCAGTTCCCCATTTAATATCTTTATATTCAAATTTATGACCTGCTTCTTGAGCTTTAATTAAAATTTCAATAGCTTCAGTATAAGTCATACGTTTAAATTCACTATTTAAAACATGATGTAATTTATCAAGTAATCCTGGTTCAATGAATTTATCAAAGAAATTCATTTCATCTTTACAGTTTTCTAAAACATATCCAATGATATATTTTAAGAAACTTTCCATTAATTCCATATCATCTTCTAAATCTGCAAAAGCAATTTCTGGTTCAATCATCCAGAATTCACATGCGTGTCTATTTGTAGATGATTCTTCTGCTCTAAATGTTGGTCCAAATGTATAAACATCTCTAAAAGCAAGTGCAAAAGATTCAACATGTAATTGACCTGAAACTGTTAAACATGCATTTGCGTTAAAGAAATCATTTGGATTTTTTAAATCAGCAACAACTCTAAATGATTGACCTGCACCTTCAGCATCATTTGCAGTAATAATTGGAGTATGAACATACATAAAATCTCTTTCTTGGAAATATTTATGAATTGCGTATGCTAAAGTATTTCTAACTCTATAAACTGCACTAAATGTATTTGCTCTTGGTCTTAAATATGCAATATCTCTTAAAAATTCAAAACTATGTTTTTTCTTTTGTAAAGGATAATCTTCAGCGACATCTCCTAAACAAGTTGCATCAATAACACTAATTTCAAATGGTTGTTTACTTTCTGGAGTTAATTTAACTAAACCTTCAACTTTAATACTACTTGCGTATTTAAAATGTGAAATTTCAGCAAATTTTTCTAAATTTGATTCATAAACTAATTGGATATTTTTAAAAGCAGTGCCATCATTAAATTCAATAAATCCAACATTTGATGAGTTTCTATTACCTCTAACCCAACCTTCTAAAATAACTTTTTCGCCATCTTTTAAGGTTTTATTATCATTTTTTAAAAATAAACTTTTACATGTTACCATGATTCTTTCCATATATTCTACCTCTTTTCTTTAAAATTTTATCATATTAAACAAAAATTACATTAATATTTTAAATAATCTTCAATTCTCCAAGAAGGATCAACTCCAAGTGATAAATCTGCAAAAACATTTTTATCATATAAATATGAACCAATCTTTGCAATCATTGCAGCGTTATCAGTTGTACACCAAATTGGAGGAATAATTACTTCAATATTTGATTTTTCATATGCTTTAGTAATTTCACTTCTTAAATAAGAATTTGCACTAACTCCACCTGCTAAAACAACTTGTTTTACATCATATTTTGAAGTAGCAAGTTTAACTTTATCAATAATTTCTTTAACTGCAACATCTTGGAATGATTTTGCAATATCTTCAATTTTATATTCTTCTTTATTTTGATCCATTTTATGAACTAAATTAATAACTGCAGATTTTAATCCAGAATATGAGAAATTTAAACTTCCATCATGTACTGGTTCAGGCAATTTATATTTATGTTCACCAATTTTTGCTAATTTATCAATCGCAACACCCCCTGGATAAGGAAGTCCTAAAACACGTGCGACTTTATCAAAACTTTCTCCAATTGCATCATCCATTGTTTCACCAATTACTTCAAAATTAAGGTGTTCTTTCATGTAAACTAGTTCAGTATTTCCACCACTTACAACAACAGCAAGGCAAGGAAATTTTAAAGGAGCAACATATTCATTAGCGTAAATATGACCTCCTAAATGATGAACAGGAATAAGTGGTTTATTATAAATTAACGCTAAAGTTTTAGCAGCTTGTAATCCAACATGTAAAGCACCAATTAATCCAGGTCCACGAGTTACTGCAATTGCAGTTACATCTTCCATTTTAATTTCTGCTTTTTCTAAAGCTTCTTTTAAAACAACACCTACATTTTCTAAATGTAAACGAGATGCAACTTCAGGCATAACTCCACCATATTTTTTATGTACTTCAATTTGAGTAGAAATAACATTTGCAATTAATTCATCATTTTTTAAAATTGCAATCGCTGTTTCATCACAACTTGATTCAATTCCTAAAATAATTTTATCCATTTTAAATACCTCTTACCATGTAGATTGCGTCTTCTCCATCTTTATAATATTTTTCTTTAATTGTGATTTTTTCATAACCAAATTTCTTATAAAGTTTAATGGCGTTTTCATTACTAACTCTTACTTCTAATGTTGAAAATAAAACTTCATTTTCTTTTAAATCTTCAAACATTCTTTCAAGTAATAAACTAGCAAGACCTTGAGCACGGTATTCTTTTTTAATAATAATTTTAAAAATAGTAGATGAATCAAAAGTAATCCAATAATCTAAATATCCAACGATCTTAGAATTATCTTTTATTACTAAAATCTTAGAAACAGGATTTTCATTAACTTCATATTCTAAATCCTTTAATTCTAAAACTTCTTTATCATCATCTTTTTCTATTTTTTCTAAAAGTTGACTATCACCTTTAAAAAAAGATATCTCCATATTAATCCTTTAAATAAAGTGCTTTTAAAGATAAAACATCTTCTACTTTATTTTCTTCACTCTTTAAATAAAGCATTGTGTTAATCGTATCACTTACTTCATTTTCTAAATTTAAATAACTAACTTCTCCAAATACTTTATATGTAGGATTATCATTAATTATTTTTAAAACTTCTTCATTAGTTAAAACTTGATCATTTAATATACATTCTTTATTTTTATAAATTCCAATATAACTTCTAGAACTTCTAGCATTCATTAAACATATGCTTACTTCATCTCTTTTTTCTAATATTTGAAGAGATGATAATTTGTAAAGAGGGATATTTAAAGATAATGAATAAATTTTAGCAATAGTTAAAGCAATTCTTAATCCAGTATAACTTCCAGGTCCATAACTTACTACTACTTCATTTATATTTTTAGGATCAACACTATTTCTTTTTAATATTTTATCAATTTCACTTACCATGAATTCACTTTGTTTTTGCCAAGCATTATATCTAATTTCATCAATTAAAGTATTATCTTTAGCAAGTCCAACGATTAATTCAACATTTGAACTATCTAATAATAATGTATACATACTATTTACCTTCTAATTCTTTCATTAAATCATTAAATTTAGGATTATTTGATTCAATAATAAATTCTCTTTTTGAATCTCCTAAATCTTTAATTTCAATATTTAAAGAAGATGTAGGAATAAATTCTTTAATATAAATACTCCATTCAATTAAACAAACCCCATCTCCTTCAATAACTTCTTCAAGTCCAATATTTAAATTATCTGGATTTACATCTTCTAATCTATAAGCGTCTATATGATAAAGTGGGATATCATTATTTAAATAACATTTTAAAATATTAAATGTAGGAGAATTAATCTCTTCTTTTATCCCAATTTCTTTACCAAATGCTTTAGTAAATGTAGTTTTCCCTGCACCTAAATCTCCATTTAAGGTAATTACCATTCCTTTAAATACATATTTAGAAATTATATGTGCTATTTCTTTAGTGTCTTCTAAATCATTAGAATAAACTTTAATCATCATTCTTTTTACCCGTTTCATCTAGAAACTTTTTATAATATTCTTCAATTTTTGAATCAATAAACGGAAATTCCTTATTTTCCATCATCCTTTTAATAGATCCAATATTGTATTTTAAAATAGTATCAATATCATCTCCATATCCATATTTTTTACGATGATATCCATATTCTTTTACATCAATTAATCTAATTTTATCATTTGGATAGAATTTTAAATCCAAATCATAATCAATATATTTAATAAATCCTTGATCTAAAACATAAGGGGACGCTAAATTAACGTAATATGTAATTCCACCTTTTTTAAACATGGAAATTATATTCATCCACTTATTTTTAAAATAAATCATAACTGCAGGTTCTTTTGTATACCACACTCTAAAATCATGTTCAATAACTTTAGTACGTTTACTTGCAACTACAACATATTCATCTGTTTCTTCTACAACATAAACACTATCCCAGATTCTATGCATCCTTCCATCGTGTTTATATCCTTGAACTTCAATCCATTTTTTCTCTAATGACATATTCTACCTCAAAAATAAATAATTAAAGAAAAAACTAATTAAATTCTTTTACAATTGCTAATAACCTTTCAATATCTAACTTTTCTTTAGAAACTCTTTCTAAATCTAAATCTTTATCAATTGGAGCATTCATATATTCATCAATATAATCAATTCCAATAGATAATTCATTTTCATGAATCGAAACAATAACATCAATAACTGGATCTTTAATCTTAAAAGCTTTAATTAATCCAATAACTTTAGGTGTTAAATATTCACTATAATCATCATCATTTGAATAAATAACGTACTTATCATTGCCTTCTTTTAATTCTAAATTTTGAATATTATCAACAGGTTGTGATAATTCTTTTCCTTTAAGTTGGAATAAAATTGTTGTAGGTTTTTCATATTTTATTGGACATACAAAAAACTTACCTAAAAATTTTGGAGATGTTCTATTTTTAATTAAAACACATCCTGCAGTTTCACTAATTGCACAATCTTTTTTATTATATTTAAAATTAACACCAAATCTACTTCTAACAGTTTTAATATCTTTATAAAATTTAGCATTGATAAATGATTCTTTATTTTCAAATTTACCACTTGCTTCAACATTACTAATTCCAGGAATATTAAATACTAATTCAGCTTTCTTTTCATAATAGAAATCAGCATATTTTGTAGCAGCAGCACCAACTTTACTCTTTTGGATTTTAGATAACGCAATTGAAATAGCAAATCCAACTACAATTAATCCAACTCCAACAAAACTTACCCATTGATTTTTTGAATCTTTAACAAATGTTGTACATAAAATAAAACCAGCAATCATCAAAATTAAAAATATACCTGTTCCAACAAGTCCAATAATTCTCCATTTCTTTTGGATTTGTACAAACTCATTTTTTTGTTCATTGATAGCGTTAACAATGTTTTTAGCATCAAAATCATCAATTAAAGGTACTTCTTCAACAATTTCTTCTTCATTTTCATCATTTTGTATGACGCTATTTTCTTCTTCTAAAGGTTTAACAACCTTCTTTTCTTCCTTTTTAAATCCCATAATAATAAATTCTCCATAATTCGCATTTATATTATACTTTATTTCAAAATTAAATAGTATCTAAATAACAAAAAAGAACGAATAATACATCATTTTCGTCCTTTTAAATTTTTATTTATTAACCTTAGATTTTAAATATTCTAAGAAATCTTCTTTAAATTCTTCTCTTTCTAGCACAAAATCTACAATTGCTTTTAAATATCCAAGTTTATCACCACAATCATATCTTTTTCCTTCATAAGATTTGTAATAAACATCTTGATCTTTAATTGCAAGTGCAATTGCGTCAGTAAGTTGAATTTCTCCACCCTTTCCAAGAGGTGTTTTTTCTAAATAATCAAAAATATCTTTAGTAAATACCCATTTACCTAAACTTGCAAGATTACTTGGAGCTTCTTCAAATTTTGGTTTTTCAACAATATCTTTAAGTAAAACTAAATCATCACGAATAAAAGTTTTAGGATTCATACATCCATATTTTGAAATATCTTTACCTTCGATTTTTTGGCCACCAACAATAATTGATCCATTAGTTTCCTTAAATGCTTCAATTAATTGTTTTAAAGGAGCATCTTTTTTATAAGTATTAACATCATCTCCACAACAAACAACAAAATTATTATCCTTAATAACTTCTTTAGCTTGTAAAACTGCGTGTCCTAATCCTAATAATTCTTTTTGATAAACGAAATGATATGTAGCTTTAGTTTGGATTTTTCTTAAAGTTTCAACGTATTCTGTTTTACCTTTAGAAAGTAAATCATCTTCTAATTCTTTATTAGGAGTGTAATATTTAATTAAATCATCCTTACCTTCACTAATAATAAAAATTATATTTTTAATACCACTATCAACACATTCATCAACAATATAATCAACACTTGGACGGTCAATTATATTTAACATTTCTTTACTGCTACCTTTTGTAATAGGTAAAAATCTTGTACCTCTACCAGCACAAGGAATAACAGCATAATTAACTTCTAAATTTTTCATAACTATATTATAGCAAATTAATATAGTATTAAAAGTTCAAAAAAGGACCTACTTTGTTAAGTAAGCCCAAATTTTAATTTATTTTATTATAAATCAACGTTGTGATATACGTTTTGGACGTCTTCACAATCATCTAATTGATCTAATAATTCTTTAAATTTAGTTAATTGTTCACCTTCTAATGTAATCTTATCATTAGCAAGCATTGTAATTTCAGCAGCTTCGTAATCTTCAACACCTAAGCCTTTTAAAGCTTCTTTTGCTTTGTTGAAATCACTTGGAGTTACGATAACTTCAACGATACCATCTTCATTTGAAATTTCTTTAACATCAACTTCACCTAAAATTAATGCTTCTTCGAGTTCTTCTTCTGAACCTGCGAATTTGAAATCTAAAACTCCAACGTGTTCAAAGTTATAAGCAACAGAACTTAATTGTCCACCTTTTTTAGTAATAATTGTTCTAACATTAACTAAAGCTCTATTTGAGTTATCACTTAATGTATCAACAATTAATAAACTTCCAGCAGGTCCTAAAGCTTCATATCTACCTTCGATATAACTTGTAGCGTCTCCACCTTGAGCTTTTTTAATAGCACGGTCGATAACGTCTTTTGGACAGCTCTTTCTGTATTTTTCAATTGCACTTCTTAATGCTAAGTTACTATTAGGATCAGGTACGCCTCTTTTTGCAGCCATATAAATTTCTTTTGAGGCACGCATATAAATTGCACTTTTCTTTTTTGCAGTAGCAGCCATAGAAGCAGCTCTGACTTCGAAATGTCTTCCCGTTTTCCGTAGCAACACATGAAACTCCCCGTAAATCATATATTAAAAAAATTCAAATAAGTGCGATAAAATAGCACTTATTTTT
>CAVKZU010000013.1:0-3903 GCA_963660725.1 Lachnospiraceae bacterium
TTTTTTGAATATTCATTTTTATTCATAATTTAATCCACACTCCAATTTCCATTCCCACTTTAAGATATTATAACATCTAAAACCTACATAAAAACCTTTTTCAAGATAACAAAAATATAAAATTAAACTGCTAAATATATTCATAAAATCTCCTTTTTAAAAATATTAAAAAATAAATATATTTATTTAAAGTTTGTTTTATAAACATTCTTGCAATTTATATAAATATATTATTTATCACTTCTTAATTTTATAAAATATGAAATAAAATAAATAATTGATGTTAAAAATAGTAAAAGTCCTAAGTTATAAAATGTATAAAATAAATATGTAGAAATACTAAATTTTCCAAAATACCACCATAAAGACGAAGTAGAATTATTGTATGATAAAGGATTTACTAATCCAAATATTGTTAATATAAGGAGTAATAAAAAACTAATTATAAAAAGCACGAAGGCTATGACATTTCCTTTTTCTTTAAAGAATTTTTTTAAAAATGTTTTTATTTTACTTTCTTTGTTTTCATTATTTTTTAAATAATAATCATATTCTTCCTTGTTTAATGTTAAATATTCTAAACTCACTTTGAAAATTTGTGATATTTTAACCAAAATATCAATCGTTGCATTTTGATTTCCTCTTTCAATATTTGAAAGTGAACTTCTTGAAATGTTTAACTCATTACTTAATTCTTCTTGAGTTTTATGTTCGTTTTCTCTTAATTCTTTAATTAATTTTCCGATTTCTGTACTTGTTTTCATATTTAATATTTATATTTTTATTATATATTAATTTTATTTTTTTAATATTAATTTTTAAAGACAGGAATAGAAACAATAATGTTTGATTTAATAACATCATTAAATTTAATCGCAAACTTAATTTTATAAATGTTTGATTTGCTCCACTAACTCCTGTAAAATGTTAGTTAGAGGAGCAAATATGATAAAAACAACGAAGATGCTTTTAAAGGATTGTAATAATTACTCTAATCCATTCAATAGAATTAAATATCTTGCAAAAACAAATAAATTATTTCCAATTGTAAAAGGGTATTATGAAACAAATCCAAATATTGAAGGATACTATTTAGCTAATATTATTTATGGACCTTCCTATTTGTCTTTTGATTTTGCTTTATCATATTATGAAATGATTCCTGAAAGGGTTTATACATATACATCTGCAACATGTTTAAAAAAGAAATCAAAAAGTTATAGCAATCAATATGGAAATTATACTTATTCTGATGTTCCATGTAGTGTTTTTTCTCTTTTTATTAATATCAAAGAAGAAGATGGGTATACATATTTTATCGCAACAAAAGAAAAAGCTTTATGCGATAAATTGTATTCATTAAAGTCAATTGATAATCAAAAAGAATTAAAAGCTTTATTATTTGAAGATTTAAGGATAGATGAAAATGAATTAGTAAATTTAAATTTAAATGATATTGATTTACTTTCTAAACTTTATAAATCTAAAAACGTTAAATTATTAAATAATTTCTTAAGGAGAAACATTAAATGAGTTCAATAATTGATCAAATGCTTGAAAAATATAATCCTAAAACAAAAGAAGATAAAGAAAATGCAATGAAAGAAATAATTCAAGAAATTCTTTTATGTGGTTTAGCAAGAGGAAATTTCTTTGATAAAGCGGTATTTTATGGTGGAACAGCCTTAAGAATTTTTTATGGACTAGATAGATATTCTGAAGATTTAGATTTTTCTTTAAGAGAAGTAGATGAGAGTTTCTCTTTAGAAAAATATATTCCTGTTTTAGAAAAAGAAGTTAAATCAATGGGATTAAATATGAAGATTGAAACCAAAGTTAAAACTTTTGATTCAAATATAAAATCAGCATTTTTAAAAGGAAACACAATTGAACATATGCTTTTGTTTTATTCAGATAATAATTTAATAAAGGGTATTAATCCAGATCAAGTAATTAAAATTAAATTTGAAATTGATACTAACCCACCTGAATTTGCAACTTTTGAAACTAAGTTTAAATTAAATCCAATTCCATATGAATGTAGTTTGTATGATATCAATTCTTTATTTGCTGGAAAGATTGCAGCAGTTTTATGTAGAAATTGGAAAACAAGAACTAAAGGTAGAGATTTATATGATTATGTATTCTATTTATCAAAAGAAGTTCCATTTAACTTAAAACATTTAGAAGCAAGATTAAAACAATCAAAATTAATAGATGAAAATCACAGTTTAACACTTGAAGAAGTTAAAGAATTACTATCTAATAAATTTGACATAATTGATTTTGAAGATGCAAAAAAAGATGTTGAACCTTTCATTAAAGATATTAAACTTTTAAATATTTGGAGTTCTAGATTTTTTAAATCAATAACTGAAGATTTAAAATCATTATAAATTAAGAGTTTTTATTAAATAAATTCTAAACAAAAATAAAAGCAATAAAAAAATACGATAAATATCGTATTAGTTTATAATATGGTGCACCAGACAGGACTTGAACCTGCACGAATTGCTCGCTGGATCCTAAGTCCAGTGCGTCTGCCAATTCCGCCACTAGTGCATTGCTTTAATATTATACCAATTTTTATTAAAAAATTAAGATATTAAATATATTTTGATATAATTTTATATATGAATGAGAAAATTATTGCGGTTATAGATATGAAAGCATTTTATGCTTCTTTTGAATGTGTTGAAAGAGGATTAGATCCTTTTACAACTCCTCTTGCAGTAACTGATATTGCAAGAAAAGACGCTACAATTGTTTTATCAGTATCTCCATATTTAAAAGAACTTGGAGTACCTTCAAGATGTAGAAGAAGAGATTTACCAAAAGATATTAAAGGTATGATTTATGCAACTCCTCAAATGGAAAAATATGTTAAAAAAAGTGCAGAAATCGTATCAATATTTTTAGATTTTGTAGGATTAGATGATATCCATATTTATTCAATTGATGAATCTTTTTTAGATTTAACTCCTTATTTAAAATTATATAACGCTACTCCTTATGAACTTGCTCAAAGAATTTTAAAAAGAATCAAAGAAAAAACTAATTTACCTGCTACATGTGGACTTGGAAATAATATGTTTCTTGCAAAAGTTGCAGATGATTTATACGCTAAAAAGAGTAAAGATTTCATAGGGACATTATATTCTAATGAAATAAAAGAAAAATTATATCCAATAACTCCTTTAGATAAAGTATGGGGAATATCTAGAGGATATCTTGCAAGATTAAATAAACTTGGAATTTATAAAGTAGAAGATTTAGCAACTTATGACTTAACAAAACTTAAAAAAGAATTTGGAGTACTTGGAGAAGAACTTTATAACCACGCTAATGGAATAGATAATACTAATATTAGAGATAAATATGTTCCAGTTAATAAAGCTTTAAGTGTAGGACAAGTATTACTTAAAGATTATAATTATCAAAATGCTAAATTAATTGTTAAAGAAATGAATGATGAATTAGCGTTTAGATTAAGAGAAATTAATAAAAAAACTAATACAATTCATTTAATGATTGGATATTCAATGTGTTCAGATGAAGCTGGGTTTGCAAAAAGTTTATCACTTTCTAAACCTACAAATAATACAAAAGAGATATTTGAAGTTTTAATGTATATTTATAATTCTTATATTGAAGATAAACCTATAAGAAGAATAGGGATATCATACGC
This sequence comes from Lachnospiraceae bacterium, assembly GCA_963660725.1. Classification (GTDB taxonomy): domain Bacteria; phylum Bacillota_I; class Bacilli_A; order RFN20; family CAG-826; genus Onthovivens. The sequence goes on from CAVKZU010000013.1 coordinate 3,689, forward strand.
TAATTTAGTATCTTCAAGTTATGATCAATTATCTTTATTTAAAGATTTAGAGGAAGAAGATATTGAATCTAGAATGTATAGTAGTTTTGATGAAATACATAAAAGATTTGGTAAAGATAAGTTATTAAAATTAGATAGTAAAGATAAAGATTCTACAATTAAAGAAAGACATAATCAAATAGGTGGCCATAGAAGATAAATGGCACTATTTAAAA
>CAVKZU010000014.1:0-3344 GCA_963660725.1 Lachnospiraceae bacterium
AACACATAGATATTAATTACAATCGAAGAATAATTCTTCTTGTTACACTTACTTTTTTTAAACAAATTTCTTTAAATTTATCTGGTAAAACAAGTATTACATATTAAAATTATGTTTTCAATATGCCTTATTTAATTGTCCCGGAAAAACGGGGATAATTCATAAAAATAATTATTAAAAAAGACTTGATTATTAATCTAAGTCCTGCTAAAAAATTGAATATTGTTATTTATTTTCGTTATTATTAATTTTTAAAATAATCATATTAATCATTTTAGAAATTTCCTTAGTAGAATCTTTAAAATCATCTCTAATCCATTTTTCAAATACTCCAATAATTCCCGATACAACAAATATTGATTCTATTAAATCAAATTCCTTGTTTCCATTTGGATTAATTGTAATATCTTCTTTATAAACTATTGAATAAAATCTTTTTTTAATTTTATATATTGTATTTGTATTATCATTTTGAATTAAAATTTTAAAAAGTTCTTTATTTTCTTCAATATAATGTGTTATTTCATCAATCATTTTTAAACTATTAATTGAATTAGTAGTAGGAAAATAATTATTAAAAATATCAGAAAGATGATTAATCATTTCTATTTCAATTGATTCATATAAAGCATAAACATCTTCATAATGTAAATAAAAAGTTCCTCTTCCAATGTTTGCTTCTCTAGAAATTTCTGCAACAGTTATTTTATTTAAGCTTTTCTTTTTAAGTAATGAAAGAAAAGTATTTTTAATTAATGCATTTGTTTTAGCGTTTCTTCTATCACTCATATAATCCTTTTTTAAACATTTTTTCATTAAAATCACATTAATGAACACTTTCTTTATTAGCGTTCATTGAATTTAAGATTATCTTTATTATAATGAACACATGTTCATAAATCAACTAGTGTCTATGAATTAAATTAACAAAAAGGAGAGGATAACAATGATTATTTATCGAGAAGCTAAAAGAAATGAAATTAAAGAAATTGCAAATATCGTTTCAAATTCTTTTGGAGAATATCCAATGTATACATTATGTTTTCGTGATAAATTTAAAAATAAAGAAAGTTTTATAAATTACATGAAAAAGTTAAACAAAGTTCATATTCAAGCAAACGCTAAAAAACATAAATGTTTTGTAGGGATTAATGAAGGAAAAATAGTATCAATTGCCTTACTTCAAAATCCAAACATTAAAAGAATTAATATTTTTGATTACATCCTTTCTGGAGGGATTAATCTTCTTTTTCCTGTTGGATTTAAAAGATTAATTAGTTTCTTTAATATCTCAAACAAAGCCCATCAAGATGTAGAAAAAAGATATAAAAATGCTTGGTATGTTGAATTACTTGCAATTTCTTCTATATATAAAGGTAAAGGATATGGAACTAAAATGTTAAAAGATTGTTTAATTCCTTATGTTAAAAATCAAAATGCAAAAGAACTTGCATTAATAACAAATACTGAATCAAATTCTAAATTTTATAAGAAAAATGGTTTTACAAATTTTTCTATTTCAGAATTAAAATGGAAAAATAAATCTATAAAAAATTGGAGTTTTTATATAGAATTTTAAAAAAATAATGCTCCTAATCAATTAAACTTTAAAGCGTATAATTATTAATTATTTTTTATAATATAAGTAATTGTAGAGTTAAAAGCACTAATTTCTCCATTAATAATTAATGAAGATAAAACATTATTATCTAATCCCACAAATGAAAAAGTAACTTCATCATCTACTATTGCACTTCTTTTATTAACTGTTACATATCCGCCACTTGAAGGTCAAAATAGTGTTACTCCATGAAGTTTTTCCATCCTTTCCATTTTCTCCATTTGTTCCATTAATTCCAGGATCACCTTTTATACCTTGAGCTCCTTGACAACTTGCTAAGCTTAAAAGACAAACTGTACTTAATGTTAAAATAAGTAATTTCTTATTTTTCTTCATAATTTTTACTCCTGTTTGTAATAATATAACTTTTATATATTCATATATCAAATAGAAAAATTATTTTAACACTATAACCCTTAATAATTTGAATTTATAGACATAAAACTCTAAATTAGGTATAATTTACCAAAAGGATTGGTGATAACATGTCTTTATATTTAAATCAAGATAATAAAAGATTTGAAAGAAGTCTAAATACAGAAATATATGTTGATAAAAGTATGTTAATTAAAGAATGTAACAAACTTTTTAATACTGAAAATTGTTTCATGTGTGTTACTCGTCCTAGAAGATTTGGTAAAACTATGGCTTTATCTATGCTTAATGCCTATTACTCAAAAGGTTGTGATTCTAAAAATCTCTTTAAAGGTCTTAAGATAGAGAATGATGAATCATATAATAAACATTTAAATAAACATAATGTTATCTGGATTGATATGGCAAGTATTTATACTGATATAGAAGATAAATCATTATTTGTACAAAAACTTAAAAATGGTATTTTAAATGATTTTAAACGTACATATAAATCAGTTTCTATTGAAGGTATGACTTTAAGAGAGGCGATCAAAGAATTAAATTCTGAGTTGGGAGAACGTTTTATTTTCTTAATTGATGAATGGGATGTTATATATAGAGAACAAGAAAATAACTCAAAGTTATGCGAAGAATATACTGATTTTTTAAGAAACTTATTTAAATCAAGCGATGTATCAGCTTGCATTGATTTAGTGTACATGACAGGTATACTTCCTATTAAACGTTATTCCACACAATCTACTTTAAATATGTTTGATGAATATAATATGATTAATTCAAGATCATTAAAGGAATTCATAGGTTTTACAGAAGATGAAGTTATAAATTTATGTAACAAATATAACAGAGATTTTAATGAAATCAAATCTTGGTACAATGGTTATAACTTAAATGGTGTAGCTTTATATAATCCTAAATCAGTAGTTGAAGCTGTAATAAACGGGGAATGTGATGATTATTGGACAAAAACTTCATCAATTGAAGCTGTAACAGATTACATGAATTATGACAACGGCGAGTTAAAAGATATAATTTGCCAAATGCTAGTAGGAAATAAAGTAGATGTTAATGTTTCAAGATTCTCTAATGATTTAACTAGGGTTAATTCGAGGGATGCAGCACTTACTGTTTTAATTCATTTAGGCTATCTAGCATATGATAACATTGAAAAAAAGTGTTATATACCAAACTATGAAATACGTTTAGAATTTATAAATGCATTACAAGAACTAAATTGGAATGACTTATACAATCCTATTTCAAACTCAAATAAGTTATACGAAGAAACTTTAAAAGGTAATACTGATTTTATTAATCAAACATTTGATCAAAATCATAAAGAACT
>CAVKZU010000015.1:0-3756 GCA_963660725.1 Lachnospiraceae bacterium
CGTTTATATTTTAGTAAAATCTAGCTTTTATTAATATGTACCCAAAATTCATTAAAAAAATGGATAAATTTTGATTATTTATTTGTTTTTGAATGCAAAAAAAGATCCCTTAAGATAAGAGATCTTCAATAGAAACTTCAAGAATATCAGCAATACTAATAAGAGTTTCAAGAGATGGTTTTTTAGTACCCATAAAATAACGATAAATAGTGTTATATTCTAAAATATTTTCACTATCTAAAACCTTTTGAAAAGATTTTTCATGAGTATCGTTATACTCTTTAATTTTTCTTTTTAAATTGTTTCCAAAGTTTCTTAAATCTAATTTTTCTTGCATAGTAATATTCTCCTTTAAATAAACTTTTCTTTTGATTGAAAAGGACTTATAAAGTCATTACTTTATTAATCAATATTTTCAGGATCTACTATTCAATTAGATTTATATAGTACTCTTTCGAGATACTACCTATTTGATTTACCTTCAGTTTAATAGGTCTAGCGACCTATTAAACTAGAAAGTGAAATTCCAAGCTTATTACTAATATAAATTAGTTTTTCAAGGGAAGGTCTTTGAAGACCATCTTCATAATTAACATAACTTCTGTAAGGGATTTCAAGAAAAGAAGCGAATTCTTTTCTATTTTCTCCTCTTTCTTCTCTTTTTTCGTAAAGATTATTAGCAATGTTGCTTAAAATTTTTTTAGTTTCGTTCATTTTAGTCTCCTTATCAATCCCTTTAAGAGATTGGACTTATAAAGTCATTACTTTATCAATCAAGTGGAATCCAATTTGAATAAAACTATATTTTTATTTTAATACATAATAATGTTATTGTCTAATTTTAATAAACTTTCTCCTGCTAGAAGGATGATTTTATTAAAATCATTAACTGTATATTTTAAAGCGTATACTTTCCCTATATTATTTAATACTTCTTTTATTTCTTTAATATCAAAGATCGAATTATTTAAATTGTCATAATATTTATAATATGAAGATTCTACTGCCATCAAAAACCCTTTAGCTTTTAATAACTTCAATAATCTTGAATATATTTTTTTATTAATAGATGGAATATCAAATAAAATGAATAGATAACCATTATGTGAATTCATATTTTTATTATTGTCACTCCTTAATTATTTTTACATTAAATTTATCATTAAGACACAAAAACTCTTTACCAAAATTGGAAGAGTTTTTGTGTTACTTTTATTTAAGGTTTATTATTCATCAATCTCTTAAATACTCTTAGACAAATGATAATTGTCGAAATCATAACTAGTCTTCCATAAGTTCAACTAAGTCTTGTTTAAATAAAACATCTTTTTCCATGATTTTTTCAAAAATCAATTCTATTTTATCTTTATACCTACGAATGATTGATGTAGCTTCTAATAAACAATAATCTAAAAATTCAGCTTCTTTTTCTTGGTATTTTGCACTAGTAGGGAAATTGTATGAACCTATTTTTGTTTCAGGAAAACAATCAAATCCAAACATACCATCTCTACACATTTTATTAAAACGATTTCTAGCAAGTAAAAGATCTGATTCTGCTCCACTACAAACTTGTTTTAGGAATACTTGGCAAGAAGCATAGCCTCCAAGAGCAAAAACTACCATATTTTTTAAATCCTTAAAGGTAGAATAATTCATATCATTATTTTCTTTTACAGTTGTATAATGACCAGCTGCTTTTCCAGTACCCATTAAAGATATTGTTCCATATCCCCCATTTAATTCATAATCCATAATAAAGTGACCAATCTCATGATATGCTACAGCTATTTTATCATCATTTTTAGTTTGATTTATTTTTCCACCATTTGTTAGTTTTAAATGGTATTTATAGATTGTTTTAACGTTTAATTCTTCAATCTTATTATCCTTATAATCTTTATCAATTAACATGAGGGTTTTATTTATTTCGTTATATGATGAAGGATAAAAGACATATTTTAAATCTTCTAAACTAAACATTTTGAAAATATCTTCATATTTATTTTTAATTTTTTCTAAATATTTTTCGACATCTTCAATTGATGGGTAATCAATATCAATTGAATCATCAAATAAAGATTCAATATTCATTTTAAAAACAAAATTATTAAAATTTGATTCATTAAATACTGTAATCAAATATGCATTCTTTTTTTCTTTAATAGAAAATATTAAATCTTTTAGGGTTTTTAATCCAAACTTTAAAATAAATAATTCAATATTATCTAGTACTAAAAATGTTTTCTTTTTGAATACTTTCTTATTAGCAATCCTTTCAATATTTTTGATGTTAAGTTCTTTAACATCAACTTTTAAATTACTTGTAATTTCATCTTTAATTAAATTATTTGTTTCTTTGTCTAATCCATCAATTAATAATACTTTAGGTATTATTAATGAATCATCCTTTAAATTTTTAAATTCATTAACCTTATCAATATAATTTCTAATTTCTTTAATTTCTTCTTGTGTAAATGTTTCTTCTAATCTCATAAATTCTAATTTATTCTCCTTATTTATGTGTCTTTAGTATATAGCATTTTTCAAACAAGACCTATGTACCGAAAATACATCACAAATTTTTAAAAATTAGTCATCAGTATCAGAGACTTCAAAAATTAAGCCATTAGTAGAATCCATAATTGATTTAAATATTTTCAATTCTTTAAATACATATAAAAAATGACCTTTCTTATTAAAAAGGCCATTTTTTATATGTATTAATCCTTTTTTTTATTTATTTTCAACAAAATTTATATTTTAAAACCCTTCAATATTGAAGGGTTAATGTTCTAATTTCGTCAATTAAAATTTTTTCTGGTGGTTGAAGGTAGATGACTTGTGCGTCAATCTACCCTCTTCCTTAGACTAGTTTAAGCGGTTTTTACATCTAACTGAACATCTTTATTGTCATCATAATGATTGCAATGAACCCTAGTATGTATACTATTAGAAGCCCAATGTGCTTCCAAAGTTCTGCAGTGTTTTTTGAGCTGGTTTTGTCCTTTGTTTTTGCACAATCCATTATGGATGCAATCTCACCACACGCATAACAGAATGTTGCAAGAATTGCATATCCACAGATTAATACAGCGCTAAGAAATACTATTATAAGAAAAGCTATCATAATTATTCTTCCTCCTTATTGCTTCTTCTTCTGCTATTTTTATTTTGTTGCTTACCTATAAATTTATAGGTTTTTTCGTAGATTGAACCCAATGCTGGGCCGAATACTTTAATAATCATAATTGCTACAATAATGCATGTAACTATAAACATAATTGCCATATTTTCTTTTCCTCCTTAATTATTACTTTCAATATTTTTGATGTTAAGTTCTTTAACATCAACTTTTAAATTACTTGTAATTTCATCTTTAATTAAATTATTTGTTTCTTTGTCTAATCCATCAATTAATAATACTTTAGGTATTATTAATGAATCATCCTTTAAATTTTTAAATTCATTAACCTTATCAATATAATTTCTAATTTCTTTAATTTCTTCTTGTGTAAATGTTTCTTCTAATCTCATAAATTCTAATTTATTCTCCTTATTTATGTGTCTTTAGTATATAGCATTTTTCAAACAAGACCTATGTACCGAAAATACATCACAAATTTTTAAAAATTAGTCATCAGTATCAGAGACTTCAAAAATTAAGCCATTAGTAGAATCCATAATTGATTTAAATATTTTCAATTCTTTAAATACATATAAAAAATGACCTTTCTTATTAAAAAGGCCATTTTT
>CAVKZU010000016.1:0-6190 GCA_963660725.1 Lachnospiraceae bacterium
AAATGGATGGAGTTTTAACTCCAATTACTATGAATATGTTCTATTTCTGTGATCCTGATGGAAAAACTGAATATGTTTATACAAAAGAAAAATTACCAGTAGATGATAGAACTCCTTATTTAGGTAAATTTACATTCTCAAATATTCACGCTACAAATTGTGAATATGCTGCAGGATATTTCTATGGATTACCTGAAAAATTTATTAAGGAAGTTAATATTATTGATTCAAGTTTTGAATTTAATAAAGACGCAAGAAGTGGCAAACCTGCTATGATGTCATTTGCAGAAGAATGCTCAAAGAAAGGATTTGTTTGCTATAACGTTGATACTATTAATTTAAAAAATGTTACATTAAAAGGAAATGTTGGAGAACGTTTAGAACTCCACGAAGTTAAGAAGGTTAAGGATGAGTAGTTATATTAAATCATACATTATTGTAGATGAAACATTTACTAATTTAGACTTACTTAAAAAGTATATCTTTTTGATTATTCATGAAAATGTTGAATTATCAAAAGTTAATAATAAAGTTATTAAAGTTAGTGAATTAGATAAAAGTTTATTTATTAAACTTTGTGTATCTGCTAATACAATTAAAAATGATTTAAATTTAGAACAACTCCTCATTGTAGAGGTTCCTTTTTACAAGGAATCTTTACTTCTTGTTTTACATTCAAATAATTCAGGTTATCTTTCATTATATGAATTATTACTTGAAGAATATAAAGATGATTCACTAGATTTAGAATTTGTTAAAGATGTATTTAAAAACGTTAATAAATACATTTTTGATACTGCTAAAGCGTATATAGACCTTGAAGAATCGGTCCAATACACTAGTGAATTTTTATTTACTCATAGAAATACAATTAATTATAGAATTTCAAGATTTTCACAACTCAGTGATATTAATTTAAAAAATGGAAAAAATATTTTACTCACTAGATTCTTAATCTATCTATATGAGAAATATGATTTAGGTAGTGAAAATGACATATAATGTGTTAAAAGAAGAAATAATCAATTGTGAAATTGTACCAGGTACTAAAATTACTGAAGAAGATTTAGTAAAAAGGTTTAATCAATCAAGAACCCCATTAAGAGGTGCTATTGCAAGACTTTGTAAAGATGGATTACTTGAAGTTAAACCTAAAAGAGGAACTTTTGTTACTAAAATTGATGTAAAAAGTATTTATGATTCAATGGATATAAGAATTTCTACTGAAAATTTTATCTATTCAAAAATTATAAATAAATTAACTAAAGAGAACTTTGAAACTCTTGATAAGATTTTAGAAGAACAAAAGAAAATTATTGAAATGGATTCTTCAATTGAAAAATCTAGATTACTTTATGAAAATGATAACAAATTCCATAAAATGTTTTTCATTCTTGCAGGTAAGGAAAGTGTATGGAATTATATGTATGAATTTACAACTCCATTAAATCGCGCTAGAATTATGGCGAATTTAAGAGAGAACGAAAATGTTAAAGAAATTTATAAAGCACATTTATTAATTGTTGAATATTTAAAAAAAGGTGATTTGAAGAGTTTACAAGCAGTAAATGAAGATCACTTAAGACGAGGATTTGATGGGATGGAATCAGTTATTAAAAGATATCCAGACTATTTTATATAAGGAGACATTATGGTTGAAGAATTTGTAAAACAATATTATAAGGAATTTGTACCTTATAAAGCTAAAAGATGGTGCTATGAAGATGGTATCTTATTAAAAGCTACATTAGATTTATATAACGCTACTAAAGATGATTGCTACAAAGATTTCATTTTAAATTATTTAGATAAATTTATCGATGAAGATGGAAATGCATTAGGATATCCTAAATCAGATTATTCTACAGATGATTGCCAAGCAGCATTTGTTCTTCCTTGGGCATATGATTTAACTAAAAAAGAAAAATATAAAAAAGCTATTGATATTTTCTATTCACAACTTGAAGAACAACCAAGATGTAAATGTGGAAATTTCTTCCATAAAGCAAGATATCCATTCCAAGTTTGGATGGATGGACTTTATATGGCTCAACCTTTCTATATTATTGAAGGATTAAAAAGAGGAAATGATAAAGTAATTGAAGATACATTATCTCAATTCAAAAATTGCCGTAAATATCTTTATGATGAAAAACGTCATTTATACGTTCATGCATATGATGAACAAAAAATCATGCAATGGGCTTCAAAAGTTGATGGTAAAAGTGAAAACTCATGGAGTAGAGCTTGTGGTTGGTATATGATGGCTTTAGTTGATATCATTGAAATTTTAGGTAAAGACCATTATGCTAGTAAAGAATTATTAAAAATCTATAAAGAATGTGTTGATGGATTAATCCCATATTTAGATAAAGAATATACTATGTTATATCAAGTAATCGATCATCCAGAAGATGAAAAAAATTATCTTGAAACTAGTGGAAGCGCTATGATGTGCTATTCATTAATTAAAGCTAATAGACTTGGATTAATTGATGATGGATATAAGATTTTAGGTAATACTATGTTTAATAATATTACTAAAAAATATTTAAGAGAAGATTCCCCTAATCACTATGCTCTTGGAGGAATTTGTCAAGTTGCAGGACTTGATAACGAAAAGAGAAATGGAACTAGAGCATATTATTACAGTGAAAAAATAAGCGAAAATGAAGTTAAAGGTGTTGCACCATACTTTATGGCTTATTCAGAAATATTAAAGGAAGGAAAATAAAAATGAAGGAATTTTTAGGAAAAGACTTTTTATTAGAAACAGAAACTGCAAAAGTTTTATATCATAACTATGCAGAAAAAATGCCAATTTACGATTATCATTGCCATTTACCAATTAAAGAAATTTATGAAGATCGTAAATTCGACAGTGCAACTGATATTTGGTTAGTTGAAGGTCATTTTGGAGATCATTATAAATGGAGAGCAATGCGTAATAATGGTGTTAGTGAAGAATTTATTACAGGAAACGCTCCAAAAAAAGAAAAATTTATGAAATGGGCAGAAACTGTTCCATATACAGTTGGTAACCCACTTTACCATTGGACACACTTAGAATTACATAAATTCTTTGGTATCGATGATATTTTCTCACCAAAAACTGCAGATAAAATTTATGATGAAATGAATGAAAAATTAAAAAATATGTCTGCTAGACAAATTATTGAAATGGCTAATGTTGATACATTATGTACAACTGATGATCCAGTTGATGATTTACATTACCATGCATTATTAAAAGAAGATAAATCATTTAAAGTTCATGTTCATCCAGCATTTAGACCTGATAAAGTTATTAACATTGATTGGGATTCATATGTTCCATATATCAAACAATTAAGTGAAGTTGTTGGTTATGAAATTAATGGACTTGAAACATTAACAAAAGCATTAAAAGAAAGAATTCAATTCTTCCATGATCATGATTGTAGAGTTTCTGATCACGCATTAGATGTTGTTGTTTATGAAGAAACAACAGAAGAAAAAGTTGATGCAATTATTAAAAAAGCTTTAAGTGGTGAAAAATTAACTGCTAGTGAAGCTGCTCAATATAGAGGATATGTTATTGTTTTCCTTGGTAAAGAATATTCAAAACGTGGTTGGGTACAACAATATCACATCAAAGCTTTAAGAAATAACTCAGGAAGAATGATGAGTACAGTTGGTCCTGATACTGGATTTGACTCAATCAATGATGGTAGTTTTGCTCCAGCATTATCAAAAATTTTAAATAAATTAGATTCAACTGGTGAATTACCAAAAACAATCCTTTATTCATTAAATCCAAGTGATAATGAAGTTTTAGCTACTTTAGCATTCTGTTTTACTCAAGAAGGAGTTCCAGGCAAAATGCAACTTGGTAGTGCTTGGTGGTTCTTAGATCAAAAAGATGGTATGGAAAAACAATTAACAGCACTTTCAAATTTAGGTTTACTTTCTAGATTTGTTGGTATGTTAACTGATTCAAGAAGTTTCTTATCATATACAAGACATGAATATTTCAGAAGAATTTTATGTAATAAACTTGGACATTTAGTTGAAGATGGTGAATATCCAAATGACATTGAATTCTTAGGAAAAGTTGTTGAAGATATTTGCTTCAATAACGCTAAAAATTATTTCGATTCTTCAAGATAATGAAAAGACTTTATTTAATTGGCGATTCAACTTGCCAAACAAATTTTGAAGATACTTATCCTCAAAGAGGATGGGGACAATTAATTAGCGAATATTTAAATCCTGAATTTAAAGTAATTAATCTTGCTAAAAATGGGCGTTCATCAAAGAGCTTCTTTGATGAAGGCTTATTTAAATATTGCGAAGAAACGATAGGAGAAGGTGATTATTTATTTATTCAATTTGGTCATAATGACGAAAAAGATGATAAAGAAAGACATACTGATCCATTTACAACTTATAAAAAACAATTATCTTATTATGTTGATTTTGCATTATCAAAAAAAGCAACTCCAGTATTAATTTCTTCTATTTATAGAAGACAATTTATTGAAGAAAATAAGCTTAATCCTATGTGCCATGGAGACTATCCAAAAGCAATGGAAGAACTTGCAAAAGAAAAAAATATTATTTTTATTGATTTAACTTCAAAAACTAAAGAATATTTAGAAAAAGTTGGTGAAAGTAATACAAAATGTTTCTTTATGAATTTTGATAAAAATATTTATCCAAATTATCCTGAAGGAAAAGAAGATAATACCCATTTAAGAGAAAAAGGTGCAAGAATGGTTTGTTCTTTATTAAAAGAAGAATTAACTAAAATACCTTCATTAAAAGATTTATTATAACTAAAAAAGGCTGCATATTTATGCAGTCTTTTTGTTACTTAACAAGTTTTACCCAATTAGGTCTTAATTCCTTATGTTCACTTCCAGGTCCAGTTGTATTAATTTCATAAAATCTAGAATTAATATGACGGTCGGTATCTGCCCAAATAGAAAAACCTTCTTTTTTAATGTGTTTTCCTAAATAACAATCAATAAATCTAACAAGTCCATATTCTCTCCAAGGACGTGCAAGATAGGTATTTTCAATAGCATCAGGATCTTCACTAATAATTTTACAATTAATAAAATTAAATCCATATTCATTTTCTTTATCATGATCTGGAGCAGCAATGTATGTTAATCTTTCTGTTTTTTTAGTAGCGATAGTACAATTTATAAAATCAGCACTAGCACCTCCAAAAATAAAATCAACAGTACCAGCAATATAAGAATCAAAGAAATATTGATGGAATTCTCCATTATGGATTCTTTCGTCTTCTGGCAATAAATCAATGTATCTTTCAATTAAATCTGGAGAAAATGGTCCACAAAATAATGTATCTTGATATGCAATTAACTTACAATGATTGATTACAATATTATCATTATAAAGATGAAGTGCTACAGCTTGCCCGATTCCTTTACCTTCTCCTGCACTATTAATAATAGTTAAATCTTTTAATTGAACATTTTTAGATTTTACTAAACAAGTATATGTTCTAAAAGTAACATATTCTCTACCATCTTCATGGATTTTTTGAGCGTAATCATTATATTCAATAACTGCTTTATTTAATCCATCTATAATAATATTTTCTTTATCAATAACAACTTTTTCAAAATAATGCTCATCATCAAGAATAATATAACTAGGTTCATTAATACTTTTAATACATTCGTTAATGGATTCGAAATCTTTGTGTTTTCCAACGTGAATAATTTTCATACCAAATAATTATAATAATTTTTATTATTTTTTAAACTTAAAGATATTAAACTAAATGTATATTTGTGTTAATTATTCTTAAAAAAGTATGATAATTATCGATTATTTTTAATTTTTTAATTTACAAAAAATATTAATTATTTATAATTAAGAAAATGGAGGTTCTTATATGACTAAATCAGAATTTGTAAATAAATATGCTGAAAAATTCGGTGTATCTAAAAAAGCTGCAGGAGAAGCATTTGATAATGTATTTGAAGTTGTTGCTGAAGCTTTAAAAGAAGGAGAAGATGTTTCTATTCCAGCTCTTGGTACTTTTAAACCAAAAGTTACAAAAGAAAGAAAAGGAATCAATCCACGTACTAAAGAAGAAGTAATTATTCCAAGTAAAAAGACAGTTGCTTTTAAAGCAGGAAAAGCTTTAAAAGACAGTTTAAATAAATAATTT
>CAVKZU010000017.1:0-14864 GCA_963660725.1 Lachnospiraceae bacterium
AAAGATCCATTAATATCAATTAATGAAGATCCATTAAGAATATTAAGATGTTATAGATTTATTAAAGAATATGATTTAAAAATTGATGAAAATGTATTAAAAATATTAAAAGATAATGAATATTTATTAGAAAAATTAAATAAAGATAAAATTAAAGAAGAAGAAAGGAAGATGAAAAAGTATGAATGAAAAAGCATTTTATAAAAATATTAATTTTAACAACTTATTACTTGAATATTATAAAGAATTGAATTTATCTTTAAACGAAGTATTAATCTGTTTAATGAGTAATTACTTATTAGAAATGGGTACAAAACTTATTACTAATGATTTATTGGAGATGAAATTAAGCTTGTCTACTAAAGAAATTGATCTTGGACTTTCTAATTTAATGAATAAAAATTACATTAAATATATTAAAAATAATCAAGGATTAATAACGTCTTTAGATACTTTATATGATGAATTATTAACTATTTATAGCAGGGAATTTATTTCTAAAGACGAAAATAAAGATTATTCTCAAGATTTATTCTATCGAATTGTAGATAAGTTTGAAAAATTATTAGAAAGGAATTTAAATCAAAATGATATTCAATATGTTGAAAAATGGGTAAATAACAATGTTGATGAAGATATTGTGATTAATTCATTAAAAGATGCGATTAGTTATGATAAACCATATTTACCTTATATTGATCAATTAATTGAAAAAAGATTAAAAGAAAAAGAAAATGCAGGACTCTATTAAAAATAAAGAAATAAAAGAATATTTAGATGAGCTTTATCCAAATGCTAAATGTTCTTTAAATTATTCAAAAGATTATGAGTTATTAATTGCAGTTATTTTAAGTGCTCAAACAACTGATAAAAAAGTTAATGAAGTAACACCAAACTTATTTTCTAAATATAAAAATTTAGATGAATTAAATAATGCTTCTTTAGAAGATATTGAAGAAATTATTAAAGGATTAGGATTATATAAAAATAAAGCTTTAGCGATTAAAGATGTTGCAAATAAACTAGTTAATGATTTTAATTACAAAGTGCCATCTAACAAAAAAGATTTATTATCTTTTAAAGGAGTTGGTAATAAAGTTGCAAATGTAGTGTTAATTGAATTATTCAATATTCCTGAATTTCCAGTAGACACTCATATTTATAGATTTTCTAAAAGACTTGGATATATTAAAGAAGATGAATCAATTCAAAAAGCAGAATTTTCTTTAAAAGAAAACTTTCCTAAATCAAGTTGGATTAGATTGCATCATGAAATAATCTTTTTTGGAAGATATAAATGTAAAGCGATTAATCCAGAATGTAATGATTGCAAAATTAAAAAATATTGCAAATTTAATAAGAATCAATAAAGTTATCGATAATATTTAAATAATCTAGAGGGATATTTAATTTTTGATTTATTAAATATCCTTTTTCTTTTATTTCTTTTAAAGGAATGGATTTTCTTGAATTATTATTTAAGTATTCTTTCATTTTTCTTATTTCATAAAGATAAAATAAATTTAAATTTTTAAAATAGATAATAGTAAAAGCTATCCCACCATTTTCTTCTATTTTATAAAGATGTGATAATTCATTTTTTGTATAGTTGCTTAAAGGAAAAGAAGTAGTTGATTCAGTTTGTTTTGCTTCAAAATCAATATATTTCTTTTTATATAAACCATTATAATCACTAGTAGAAGATTCTTTAAAATACGCTTCTATAATTTTATTTTGATTATTAATTTTTACAACTTGAATTGGAGTAGGTTTTTTATAAATTACTCCTATATTATTCATTAAATAATATTTATTTGATTCGTTTATAAGGTATTCTAAAAACATACCTCTATTTTTATAGGTATTTTCTTTATTAAATTTGTTTAATTCCATTTATTTTAATTCTTCATCAATATAAGTCTCTAAATCTTTTAAAGTAACTTTTTGATCACTCATTAATTTCTTTAAGACTTTTCTAATTGGATTTGGATAATTTGAATTTGCAATATGATTTAAATATTCTTTACGTAATATTCCTTTTTCTTTTAAAAATGCTTCATAGACATTTTTTAAATTGATTGCGTCACTTAAAGGATCATGTTCTTCACCTTCAACGTTTAAATTAAAAATTTTACAAGCATCAATTAATGAAATCATGTGTCCTTTATCTTTTCTAATATATTGAGCGATTAATCCACCTAGATCGATATTATTTCTAAAAATTCTTTGGATAAAATCATTATCTTCTAAATTGTTTAAAACTTGAGAATTATGTAATAAATGCATATCAAAATTACCATATTGAATAAACTTGGTGTCTTCTTTTCCTACATATTTTTCAAACTTTTTAATAGCGTCTTCAAAACTTAATCCTTCATTACTTAAGAGCTCATTAGTAATTCCAGTTAATTCTGTTACAATTTTTCCTACCTGTGAATTTATCTTACAATAAACTTTAAATCCTTTTGAAACTTCTTTAATATTATTTTTAGCATCTAAAGTACATTTAACTGCACCAATTGCAATAATTTCTTGACTATATTGACTACCCTCGAAATCTAAGAATACTATATTTTTATATCCATTTATTAATTTATCTATTTGTTTCATATCTAATAAATTATATCAATATTAAAGTATATATTCTATTTTTCTTTTTACCTCCTTTATATATCAAGATGTAAGTAAATTTAAAAATTATCCAACTTTTTCTTAAAATTTAAAAATAATTTTTAAATGACTAAAAATTCTTTACAAATTAAGCATTTTGTATAATAAAAATGCAAATTATTTATTTGAAAAAAAGTAAAAGTGCCTATATAATTATTAAGAAGGTTATGAAGTTTAAATTAAATACGGAAGAAATTTTAAATAAAAAGTTTGCTGTAACCAAAAAAGGTTATTCAATGACCGAAGTTGATTCTTTCCTTGATTTAGTTTTAGATGATTATCGAGCAATCGAAGAAGTTTCTAAAAAGAAGGATGAGGAAATAGATAAATTATCTAAGCAAATAGAGTTACTTAAAAAGGAAGTAGGAGATTTAAAAGAAAACCAAGAATTAAAAAATCTTTCTTTCATAAAAGACGGAAATATAAACGATTATCAATCTTTGGATAATTTAGACTTATTAAAAAAGTGTTCTAAATACGAAAAGAAATTATTCAGTCTTGGCATAAACCCTTCAAAAATTAAGTGATTATTCTAGAGAATTACTTATTAAATTCAATTCATTAGGTAGATTATTAATAAATAATCTACCTTTTTCTTTCTTAAGTTTATATAATAATACCTATGAATATTGCTTGTGTTTTATTGAATTATAATGATTCTAAAAGAATCAATGATCTTGTTAATAACTTACTTGATTACAATTTATTTTCGAATATTGTAGTAAGTGATAATAATAGTAAAGATAAAGATAATCTTACTGATTTTAATAATAAAATAGTTACTATTCTTTATAATAAAGAGAATAAAGGATACGCTAGTGGAAATAATGTAGCATTTAGATATTTAGAAGATAAAAATATTGATTATGTTTTAACTCTTAACAGTGATATTTTAATTACTAAAGAAAATATTGAATTAATGATTAAATTTATGGAAAGCGTAAATGATTATAGTGCGTGTTCTATCCATATGATTGAAAGAAATAAATATAAAAAAGGTTACTATAGAATTCCTACTCCATTTAATTCAATCATCAAATTACCTTATAATCCAGAGAAAAAATCAAAGGAAATTAATGGAATTAAATATTTTGATGTTGGATATGTTAGAGAATCTTGTGCCTTATATGATTATAAAAAATTTAAAGAAATAGGATTTTATGATGAATCATTTTTTCTTTATGAAGAAGGACCTTCATCTTCATTATGCTTTAAAAAGTTAGGATATAAAGAAGCGATTATAGGTACAAAAGAAAATTATTATGTTCATAATCATATAGGAAAACTCTATAGCAAAAATGGATTTAATTTCTTTAAAAAATCTAGAATTCATTATTTAAAAAAATACTACAACAATCCAAGGTTTGCGATTTTTTTAATTAAAATATTCTATCATTATGTTGATTTAGATTAAGAAGTATAGAAAATATACTTCTTTTTTATATCCTAAAAGATATAATCTTATTAAAAATATAGTTATTTCTTCAAAATTATATCTTATAAGATATAAAAATATTAAAATGTTTAGTAATTAATTGAAATTATATCTTTTAGGATATAAAATTAATACATGGATATTGGAAAGTTTGTTAAAGAAAAACGAAAAGAAGCTGGATTAACTCAAGAACAATTTGCGTTATTTTCGGGATTAAGTATTAGATTTATTAGAGATTTAGAACAAGGAAAGAAAACTTGTAAGATGGATACTGTAAATCAAGCTTTAAAAATGTTTGGTTATGAATTAATTCCAGGAAAGAAAGAGGATAAAGAGAATGAGTAATCGAATTGCAAAAGTTTATGTTAGAAATATTTTTGCAGGTTTATTACAAGAAACTGATGAAGGATATTCTTTTAAATATGATGAAAATTATTTAAAAGAATATGATTCGCCAGTATCTTTAACATTACCTTTAAGAGAAAAGGAGTATAGTTCGAATATACTTTTTCCATTTTTTGATGGATTAATTCCTGAAGGATTTTTATTTGATGTAGCATGTAATAATTGGAAAATTAATCAAAAAGATCGATTTGGAATATTGCTTTTAACATCTAAAGATACAATTGGAGATGTTACATTAGAGGAGATTAATCTATGAAATGTCTATGTTGTAATAAAGAATTAGATATCTCTAAAGATAATTTATGGCATAAAACTTGTATTAAGAAATTTTTTGGAACTGAAGAATTTCCTGAAATAACTTTAGATGAAAAAGATTTAAAAAAACTTGTTGATATTTCTATTAATGATGGTTTTACAGTTCAAGGTGTTCAAAAGAAAATATCTTTAGGTTTTGCAAAAAGTAATAATAAAAGATTAACTTTATCTAATTACCCTTTAGGTTATATTTTAAAGCCTGAATCGACTGAATATCCTGAAATCGCAATAACAGAATATGTTTCTATGACTTTAGCTAATTTAGTAAATCTTAAAACTGTACCTTTTGGATTAATCAAAATTAATGAAAAATACGCTTATATTACTAAAAGAGTTGATAGATTTATTAAAAATAAGAAAGTTATTTTAGCTCAAGAAGATTTTTGCCAACTTCAAAATAAATTAACGGAAGATAAATATAAAGGAAGTTATGAAAAAGTAGCAAAAACAATAGATTTATATTCTTCTAATAATGAAATTGATAAAGTTTATTTATTTAATTCTCTAATTTTTTCTTTTATTATTGGAAATAGTGATATGCATTTAAAGAATTTTTCCTTACTTGAAACAAGTGAAAAATCAAATACCTATAAATTAGCACCATTTTATGATTTATTAAGCGTAAAGATATTACTTCCAGGTGACAAAGAAGAATTTGCACTTACTTTAAATGGTAAAAAGAAAAATATTACTAAAAATGATTTTTTAATTTTTGGAGAACAAATTGGAATTAATAAGAAGATTTGTCTTAATTTAATAAATAAAATGATTTCATATAAAAATGAAATGTTAAAAATCATAGATGAATCATTATTAAATGATAAATTAAAGAATGATTTTAAAAATTTAATACTTGAAAGAATTGATAGATTAAATTAAAAGTCCCTTACTTTTTAAAAAAGTAAGGGATAATTTTATTTATAATGTTTATTAATCCAATTTTGATATTCTCCAGATTTTAAATCATTAATCCAGCTAGGATTATTTAAATACCAAGAAATTGTCTTTTTAATACCTTCTTCAAAAGAAGTTTGAGGTTTCCATCCTAATTCTTTTTGAAGTTTAGAAGAATCAATTGCGTATCTTCTATCATGTCCTTTACGGTCAGAAACATAATGAATTAAAGATTCATCTTTTCCTAATTCTTTTAAAATTGTTTTAACAATATAAAGATTGTTTCTTTCGTTATTGCCACCAATATTATAAATTGATCCATCTTTTGCATTTCTTACTATTAAATCAATTGCAAGATTATGATCATCAACATATAACCAATCTCTAACGTTTAATCCATCTCCATAAATTGGTAATTTTTTATTGTTTTTAGCACTATCAATCATTAAAGGAATTAATTTTTCTAAAAATTGGTATGGTCCATAGTTATTACTACATCTAGAAATTGTAATTGGCAAATTATAAGTTCTATGATATGCAAGGCATAATAAATCTGCACTTGCTTTTGATGCACTATAAGGAGATGATGCTTTTAAAGGGTTTTGTTCATTAAATAAAAGTTCAGGTTTATCTAATGGTAAATCTCCATAAACTTCATCAGTAGAAACTTGATGATATCTTTTAATTCCAAATTTATTACATGCATTAAGTAATGTTGCAACTCCCATAATGTTAGTATCTAAAAAGATATTTGGATTATCGATTGAACGATCAACATGAGATTCTGCCGCAAAATTAATTACATAATCTAATTTATAAGTTTTAAATACATTTTCAACATCATTAGTAGAAGTAATATCACCTTTAATAAATTTAAAATTTGGTTTATCTTTGATTTTTTCTAAATTTTGTAAATTCCCAGCGTATGTTAATTTATCAAAACAAATATAAGTGTCTTCTGGATATTTATTTACCATTAAATTTAAGAAATTACTTCCAATAAATCCAGCACCACCTGTTACTAAAAATATCATTAATTTTTCTCCTTTGCGTGTTTAATTAAAAAATCACAATAACTGCTTTTACTTGATTTCATGATAAGTTTATTAAATTCTTCCTTATTGATCCAATTCTTTTTTAAAGAAATTAATTCAACACATCCAATTAATTTATCATTATCTTCTAAATCTTTAATTACTTTTGATGCATTATATAAAGAATCAATTGTACCTGCATCCATCCAAATATATGATTTATCAAGTTTTTCAACATATAAAGTATCTGAATTTAAATATAGTTTATTTAAATCAGTAATTTCGAGTTCATTTCTTTTGCTTGGTTTAATTGTACTTGCTAATTTGGTTACATTTTTTGGGTAAAAATAAAGTCCAGTTACTGCAAAATTACTTTTTGGAGAAAGTGGTTTTTCTTCAATTGAAATTGCTTTATTTTCTTTATTAAATTCAATTACTCCAAATCTTTCTGGATCTTTTACTTCATATCCAAAAACAGTTGCTTTACCTTTTATAGCGTTTTCCCTTGCGTTTTGAAGTTTTTCTTTTAAATTATCTCCATAAAAAATATTGTCACCTAAAATAAGTGCGCATTCTTCATCATTTATAAAATCTTTTCCTAAAATAAATGCTTCAGCAATACCATTTGGTGAATTTTGAACTTTATAAGATAAATTTAAACCTAAAGAAGAACCATCTTTAAATAATTCTTGGAATCTTGGAGTATCTAAAGGAGTAGAAATAATTAAAATATCCTTAATATCTGCTTCCATTAAAATTGCTAAAGAATAATAAATCATTGGCTTATCATAAACTGGTAATAATTGTTTACTAGTAACAAGAGTTAAAGGGTGAAGCCTTGTCCCACTTCCTCCTGCTAAAATAATTCCTTTCATAATAAATTTTTCTCCTTTAATTCATTAATGTATTCTTTAACTGCATCTTTATAACTTCTTGGCATTTTAAATCCATTTTCTATTAAAGAATTTTTTGATAATTTTGAATTTAATGGTCTTTTTGCTTTAACTTTAAAATAATTAGAATCACAAGGATAAATAGGAGTAGAAGAATTTATTAAACTTAATGAGTATTTTGCAAGTTCAAAAAAAGAACAATAATCACTATTTGTATAATGATAAATTCCATATTTATCAGTTTTAATTAATTCTAAAGTAAATTTTGCAATATCTTTTGAATATGTAGGAGATCCTACTTGATCATTAACAACACGTAATTCTTTTTGAGTTTTTGATAATTTAATGATTTTTGAAATAAAATTATCATTTTTAATACCAAAAACCCATGAAACTCTAACAATATAAGTTTTTGGATTGATTTTTAAAGCATCATTTTCAGCTTTGTCTTTACTTTTTCCATATTCATTTAATGGATTTTTGAAATCATTGACTTCATATTCTCCTTCTTTTTTACCATCAAAAACATAATCTGTAGAATATAAAACATATTTAGCGTTATACTTTGCACAATATGAAGCAAATTCATTACTTGCTAAATGATTAATAATTTCACATTTATCTTTTTCATCTTCTGCTAAATCAACCTTAGTGTATGCACTAGCATTTATGATACAATCAAATTCTTTATTTTTTAGATATTCTTTTATATCATCTAGATTTAATAAATTTAAATCTTTACTAGAAATTCCTATAAAAGGGATGTTATTTAACTCTAATAATGATTTAATATCGCTTCCTACTTTTCCAGTTTGTCCAACGAGTAAAATCATAACTATTCTTTATATATAAAATTAATATCGCTTTCTAAAAAAGAAGGTGCAAGTAAGTCTTTTTTAGATAAAGTAGAAGGAGTAAAAGGATAATCAATATTAAATAATGGATCATCATATTTAACGGAACGATCACTTTCTTTATTGTAGTAATTATCTACTTTATATTGAATTATAACTTCATCACTTAAAGTTAAAAATCCATGTAAAAAACCTTTTGGAACAAGTAACATTAAATGATTTTCTTCACTTAATTCTACTTTTATATGTTTTAAATAAGTAGGTGAACCTTTACGGACATCTACAATAACATCGAGAATTTTTCCTTTAACACATCTAATTAATTTTGATTGAGAATAATCTCCTTTTTGACAATGTAATCCTCTAAATACACCTTTTCCTTTACTAAAAGATTCATTATCTTGAATGAAATTAATATTTATTCCTAATTTTTCTATCTTTTCTTTATTATAAGATTCATAAAAATATCCTCTATCATCAAAAAAGATTTGAGGTTTAATAATGTATGCGTCTTTTAAATTTGTAAGTATTTTTTCCATTGCTTAATTATAGTATTTTTTTAAGTATTTATTAACAAGAAATATTAAATTCATAAAACAATGTCCGAGAAAAATAGGGATAATGATTAAATATTGATTTTAATATTAAAATTTAATTAAAATATCTTTGTGCTACTTGTTTAAAAAATAAGATAAAATGTGTATCTATTGACATTCATGTTTTAAAATCTCATAATTAATAAGGTTTAATAGGGGAAGGAATTAAAATTATGAAAAAATTAAACAAATTATGCGTTTTAGCAACTTCATGTTTATTACTTACATCATGTAGTAAAGCTGCTAGTGGTTACGCACATTATACTGATTGCTCAGCAACTTTAAGTGGATTATTTAGAGTATCTGGAACTTATAAAGGATTAGAAGATTTAAACACTGCTAAAGAAGCTGCATCAACAATTGGAAAAGAAGATACAAATACTTCATTATCTTTAGATGCTTCAACATTTAAAAAACAAGCAGTATTAGAAATTACACTTGCAAGTTATTTTGGAGATTATCCTTTATATTACAAAGGATATAATGTATCTACAAAAGATGAAACTACAAAAGTAGATGATAAAGAAGTTACTACAAAAGTCACTACAGTTCAATTTACATTCAATTTTGAATTAAATGGTGGAACTTATAAAGGTGGTTCAAAAGTTCATGATTTCTTTGTACCAGCTTCAATTTCTGATTTAGAAAAAGCTTCATATGTTTCAGTTCTTATCACAAAAGAAGGTAAAGCATATGGAGGAAACTCTGCAACTGCATCTTATTCATATAATCCAGTAGAAGAATAATTATAAAGTCCAAGATTAATTTCTTGGATTTTTTCTTTCTATTATAAAAGAAATTAATATTCCATTTATCTTTAATTTTGAAATAATTTCAGTATAATATATAAAGGTTTAAATACCTTTTGATCTATACAATCGCTGATACTTTGTATTAGAGGAAAGTCCATGCTCGCATAATCTGAAATGATTATAGTGTTTGTGCTAGTTTAATAAATAACGCTAGGTAATGTTAGAAGAGTTAACGGCGGATTCAATTCTAAAACGTAAGTCATGAAAAGAATCTATAAAGTGCCACAGTGACGAATTTTAAAGAAATTTAAAAATGAAACGTTGGTAAACCCCACAAGCGAGAAACTCAAATTAATTGGTAGAGGAGATTATTTTCTTGAATAACAAAAGAAAATAATAGGGATATAACAAGATTATATTCTTAGATAAATGGTTGTATATAACAAAACATGGCTTATGGATCAAATCTTCTTTCTTTAAAGGATTAAAAAATATGAAACGAAAAATAAATTTACCTACTAAAATCACGATTTCTAGAATTGCTCTTGCAATTTTGCTTATTTTATCTATTTTTGTTTTATATTTTTTAGATCTTTTTAAAGTTATTAATATATCTACTTTTAATATTAAAGTAGGTAGTAATGGTGCGTATATTAATTCTATTAATATTATTATTTTAGTCGTATTTTTAATTGCATCTTTAACAGATTTTTTAGATGGATATTTAGCTAGAAAGAATAATGAAGTTACTGATTTAGGGAAGTTTTTAGATCCTTTAGCAGATAAAATGTTAATTAATTCTTTAATGATTTTTTTAAGTTTAAACTTTGTATCTTTATCTTCATTAAATTCGTATAGTGAAGGAAAAGAAGTTACAATGAATTTTCCATTCTTTTTAGTAATTTTAATGGTTATTAGAGATTTAATTGTAGATTCTTTACGTTTTATGGGGGCTAGTAAAAATAAAGTTATCGCTGCTAATATGTATGGAAAAATTAAAACAGTTACTCAAATGATTGCAATTACAATAGTATTATTAAATGGATTACCATTTTCACTTTTTGATATTAATTTTATTCCATTTTTACATATTTCTGATTTAATGTGTTATGTAGCATGTTTTTTCTCTTTATTAAGTGGATTTATCTATTTAAAAGATAATTATAAGGTATTATTTAATGATTAATGAAGAATTAGTAAATCTTTTAATATCTAAAAATATTACAATTTCTAGTATTGAATCTTTTACTGGAGGTTTAGCAGCATCTAAAATCGTAGAAATTCCTGGAAGTAGTAAAACACTTTTAGGATCTTTAGTAAGTTATTCTACTTTAGTAAAAGAAGAAGTTTTAAAAGTTAAAAAAGACATAATTGATAAATATACAGTAGTTTCTAAAGAATGTTTAATAGAAATGTTAAAAAAAGGTAAAACAATGTTTAATAGCGATATTGTTATTGCATTTACTGGTAACGCTGGACCTTCTTCAATTGAAGATACTACTTTAGGATTATGTTTTATGGGAATTTATTATCAAAATAAATTATATTTATATAAAAAAGAATATAAAAACTATAGTAGAAACGAAATTAGAAATAAAGCAGTAGATTTTATTTTTGAAGAAATAATAAAATTATTAAAATAATTGGATAAAATTTATTTTATCTTACTTCTTGATAAGTAAAGGAGTTAAACATTTATGAAAGAAAATAAAACTAAAGAAATTGATTTAAACGAAGTATTAAAAGAAGTTGAAGGTCAATTTGGAAAAGGAAGCTTAATGCTTCTTGATAGCGTTCAAACTAGTGATTGTGATGTTATTTCATCTGGCTCAATTTTACTTGATGAAGCACTTGGGGTTAAAGGATATCCTCGAGGTAGGATTATTGAAATTTATGGTCCTGAAAGTAGTGGAAAAACTACTTTAGCATTAACTGCAGTAGCAGAGGTTCAAAAAAATGAAGGAAGATGTGCATATATTGACGCTGAAAATAGTATTGATCCTGAATACGCTAGAAAAATTGGAGTTAAAATTGATGAACTTGTAATTTCTCAACCAGATAGTGGAGAACAAGCTTTTGAAATTGTAGAAGTTTTAGCAAAATCAGAAGCATTTGACTTAATTGTTATTGATAGTGTTGCAGCACTTGTCCCTCAAAGTGAACTTGATGGAATGATGAGTGATAATAGTGTTGGTGTACAAGCAAGAATGATGTCTAAAGCACTACGTAAAATCAGTGGAGTATTAAATAAAACTAAAACTACTATTATTTTTATTAACCAATTAAGAGAAAAAATTGGAGTAATTTATGGTAATAATGAAACTACTACTGGAGGAAGAGCGTTAAAATTCTATTCTTCAGTAAGAATTGATATTAGACGTCAAGAAGCGATTAAAGATGGTGCTAATATTATTGGAAATAGTGTTAATATTAAAGTTGTTAAAAATAAGGTAGCACCTCCTTTTAGAGGATGTAAATTAGATATTATTTATGGAAAAGGAATCTCCAAAGAAGGAGAAGCACTTGATTTAGGAGTTCAATATGAATTAATTAAAAAAGCAGGTGCGTGGTATGAAATTAATGGAGATAGAATGGGACAAGGCAGAGAAACTGCTAAACAATTCTTAAGAGAACATCCTGAAATTTTAGAAAAATTACAACAAGATATTCGAGAAAAAATGTCTAATCAAACAAAATAGAAACGAAATAATAAAAAGATGCTGTTACTTGATGTAATGGCATCTTTTAGAATCTATAAATTAATATTAAATTTTCATTATTTTAAGCGATTTATTCAAAAAAAGTTATTATCTCGCTTAAAATAAATTGATTTAAATAGAAAAATATTAAAAAAGTGTTACTATCTTCGAAAAATTTAAAGATAGTAACACTTATATGGTTAATTTAAATATAAATCAACTTCGTTTAATAGGAATTCTTCAATATTTAAATGTGTGATATTGTCTTTTGACATATCGATTGTATCAAGTGAAAGAACATATTTAGGAGAAGAGTCTTTAATTGAATCGAATGCACTAAATTCTCTTTCAATTGTTTCTTCACTTGCTAAAAGATAAGCAACTTGAATAAAACATTTTTTATTGTCTTTCATTGCAACAAAATCAATTTCGCCCTTATAAGTTTTTCCAATTCTAACATCATATCCGCGATAGATTAATTCATTGTAAATGATATTTTCTAAATTTCTTGTAATAAAAATTTGATTAGAATCACTTAATGCTAAAATAAATCCAGGATCTACAGAATAATGTTTTTCTACTTTTTTTAATGTTCGTTTACTGGAAATATCAAATCTTTTAACTCTTGAAATTAAACATGCTTGTTCTAACTTATCTAAATATCGATAAATGATTTCATTAAAAATATTTTCGTCATTTTGGACATTGAAATATTTAACGATATTTGAAGGTGAAAATTCTTTACCAATATTTGAAATAATATATTTTGAAATGGTAATGAAATTATCTTTATTAATTTTTGATTTTGGAGTACAAATATCTTTTTCGATAATTCCATTAAAAATATCTTTTAAATAATTTTTAATATCTTCTTCATTATCGTAATCAAATCTTTGAGGCATCCCTCCAAATCTTAAATAATTAGACAATGGATTTTTAGGAAGTTCAAGATTATTTATTTTATAAAAATCAATAAATTCTTTATATGTAAAAGGCATAACTTTAAATTCTTTGCATCTTCCTACAAGTAAGGATGCAAGTTTTCCAGAAAGTAATTTAGAATTACTACCTGTTACAAAAATTGAAACATTTTGTGTCGCTTTTAAGCTTGATAATACTTTTTCAAATTGTTTTACGTGTTGAATTTCATCTAAAAAAATATAATATTTATCTTGATCTATTATTTTATCTAAAATATATTTATTTAATTTTTTATATGATAAAAGTTTTTCAAAACTAATATCTTCAAAGTTAATATAAATAATATGATTGTTATCTTTTGATAATGAATTTTTTATTTCATCTCTTATTTGTTCTAGTAAAATACTTTTCCCAGATCTTCTAACACCTGTTATCACTTTAATTAAAGTTGAATCATAAAATTTTCTAATGTGTTCTAAATAGCCTTCTCTTTTGATATTCATATTATTTTCCTCTACTGATATTATATCAAAAATATTAAATATGTGTTACTATCTTCGAAAAATTTAAAGATAGTAACACTTAATTGATTATTTTTAATTTTTAAAACTTCTTAATTTAGATATTACATTAGTTTAGGAGTTTGTTTGAATTTAAATTGTTTATATTACCTAAAAAACATTAATTTTTTTGAGTTTTTATATCATTTTTAATCAATTTTGATGAAATTAATTTTAGCAAAAATGGTACACATCGGTAGTTTAGAAAAATTCATCGGTGTTTAAAGTCAACGAATGTATTATTCGTTGATAATTAATAACAACGAATGTATAATATTAGAGAGGTATCTTATGGAAAAAGAAAATAAAAATTTAGAATATAAAGAAGTTGTTTCAAAATCATATTTAAAAACTGTATGTGCTTTTGCAAATTATAATGATGGAGAAATTATCTTTGGAGTTAGTGATGATTTAAAAATTGTTGGAATAGAAGATCAAATGAAAGAAGCATTAAATATTGAAAACCAAATTAATGATTCAATCAAACCTAAACCTGAATTTTTAATTAGAAGAAATTTAGATAAAACTATAACATTATTTGTAAAAAAAGGTTTAAATACTCCATATAGGTATAATGGAAAATGTTATTATCGAAATGATACATCAACGATTGAATGTAATTCTTTGGATGAAAATAGATTAGTGCTTGAAGGATTAAATAAAACATTTGAAGAAATCAAATCTAAAAAACAAGATTTAACTTTTAATACTTTAAAAAGAAATTTAGAAGAAAAAATTGGATTAAATAATTTTAATATTGATACTTTAAAAACACTATCTCTTTATAATGATAAAGAAGGATAGTTTGACCATTACAGGAGGCGACAGCATGAAAA
>CAVKZU010000017.1:14874-16269 GCA_963660725.1 Lachnospiraceae bacterium
GGATATAATAATGCAGCTTCTTTGCTTGCAGATATAAATGATTTTCCAGGTATTGATATTGTAATTTTTGGAGATAATTTTAACGAAATCAAAAAAAGAATTACTTTAAAAAATATTTCAATTTTAGATCAGTTTGAAAAAACATTACAAATTTTTAATGATGAATATGTTGTTGAAAGAATTGATGGAGCGTATCGAGAAAGTTACGAAAAAATACCTCTAGAAGGTTTTAGAGAAGCTTTAGCAAATGCTATAATTCATCGAAGTTATGACATAAACGCAAATAATAAGATTGAAATGTATCAAGATAAAATTATTATTTCTTCAGTAGGAGGACTTTTAAAAGATATAGGTGTTGATGATTTTTTAGAAGGAAGTTTTTCAATATTACGAAATCAAATAATTGCAAATGTATTTCATCGCTTAAATATCATTGAAGCTTTCGCTACAGGTATTAGAAGAATTACTAAAACTTATGAAAATTCACTTTCAAAGCCTAAACTTGAAGCAAGAACGAATTCAATTGTAGTAACTCTTCCTTTAAAAGATTCAACAATGTTAACTTACCAAGAATCTAAAGTTTATTCTTTAATTTCTAACAATTTTATTTATACAAGAAATGATATTGAAGAAATTAGTGGAATTAATAAAGATGCATTAATTAAAATATTAAATTCTTTAATTTCTAAAGATTTATTAATAAAAGAAGGAAAAGGCAAAAACACTACATATAGGAAAAAATAAATATTAAAATAATATTGATGATATTTACTTTTTAATAATGAATGTTGAAAAAGTATACTACAAATAGGAAAAAACTTATGTTTATTAAAAGAATAAGAGAAAAATTTGGTGTAAATAACCCTATATTTACATATGAAATATTAGAAACATTTAAAGAATATAGTAAAACGTATGTTTTTAGATTGTTAAATCAATCTTTAGATAAAAAAGAAATACTTAAATTTTGTAGAGGCGTTTATTTTATTCCTACAGAATGTATTCTTGGCTTATCAACAATTATTCAAGAAGATATTGTTGAGAAAAAATATATATCAAATAACGATGATGTTTATGGGATTTATGGAGGAATTTATTTAGAAAATTGTTTTCATTTAACAACTCAAGTTCCAAATACAATTGAAATTATTACTAATAATGAATCTTCAAGATTAAGAAAGATAGATATTAGAGGAAGAAAATTTATTTTAAAAAAATCTCGTTTTAAAATTACTAAAGAAAATTATAAAGAATATACAATACTTGAATTATTTTTAATTATTTCTAAATATAATTTAAATTATAAAAATAGTTTTTTGCACAGTGTGGCTATAAATAGTTTTTTTAAGATATTTTTGCTAAAATTAACATAGTGGTTTTGCCACTACCAATATT
>CAVKZU010000018.1:0-11678 GCA_963660725.1 Lachnospiraceae bacterium
ATATGAATCTTTTGCTTCTACTTCTGCATTCATTTTAGAATTGATATCTTCAAGTAAAGACTTCATAAAGACAATTTTTTCATCAACTTTATGAGTTTTTAATTTTTGGAAACCATCTCTAATTTCAATTAAATTATTTTTAATAACTTGAATTTTACTATCAATATCTAAATGTTTTAAAGGTAATTGTTCATCTTTTAATTCATTATATTTACTTGTAGTTTCTCCAAGCATTGTAGGGATAACATGGTTAACTTCTTCTAAATAAGCTGGCATTTTTTCTAAAACAATTTCGATTTCATTTAAAACTTTTGTTAAAGGTGCTAAAAATTCTTTTGCTTCATCAAATTGAGCGACTTTTAAACATTCTTCAAAATCATCAAATTTCTTTTCAATATTTGCAAATAATTTTTCAAATACAGGAGCTAAATCAGTTAATTCTTCTTCATGTTCTTTATATTTAATACGAATATTTCTAAATTTATCTTTTAAAAGTAATGCTGATTGTCTACAATCTTCTTCTGGTTTTATGACTAAAACTAAATCATCATCTAATTTTTTAAGTTCATTTTCATATTCATTTAAAATATTTACATTATGTTGGTAAATTGCTTTAAATCCTTTTTTGTCTTTTTGATCAACGGATATTTTTAATTCATTAGCAACTTTACCTAAAGGTTCATCATAATTAGCTTTTAAACTCTTATAAATATCTAAATATTTTTTATAAACTTCAGTAAATAAAAGATTAGTTCTACTGATAATATCTACTCTTTCAATGTATTGTTTATCTTGAGATGTTAATAAATCATGTAAATAAGTATATTTAACATTAAATTCATTGAATTTCTTTTCCATTTTTCTAACTGAAAAAACAAAAACATTAAGTAAAATAATAAGTAAAATAACAAAGGCAACCGCTAAAGCAGCAATAGTTATATAAATATATTTAGAATCCATACAAAAACTCCTTAAAATAATATTATTATTTTACCACATTTATTACTATATTTTTATCTTTTTTTAATAAATAAATTTCGAACAAAAAACTAATTTTGTTTGATTTTTGATTTTATTTCTATATAATATCTTTCGTTAATAAGGAGTTAATAAAATGTTTAGAATACCAGATGAATTTAATCCTATTGAAATGACACCAAATGAAAAACAAAGTACTTTAGATATTTTTAGTATCATTTCATGGACTATTTTTATACTTTTTACATTAATTTATTTAATGCAAAATATTCACTTATTCGTTTCTTTATCTAAAAAACATAAAACTTGTGAAAATGCTAAAAAATTGCATAAATATGGATATATTATTTGTGCAAGAAACGAAGAAAAAGTAATTGGAAACTTGATTGATAGTATTTATAATCAAGATTACCCTAAAGAATTGATGAATGTTTTTGTAGTAGCAGATAATTGTAGTGATAATACTGCTAATATTGCAAGAAAACATGGTGCAACCGTATTTGAAAGATTTGATAATAAAAATAAAGGTAAAAGTTACGCTTTAGATTACGCTATTAAAAAGATATTAAATAATAAAAATTATAATGATTTAGAAGCATTTTTTATTTTTGACGCAGATAATTTATTATCTAAAAACTATACTTTAAAAATGAATGAAACATTTGATGCAGGGTATCAAGTTTCTACTTCTTTTAGAGATAGTAAAAACTTTAATTCATCATTAACTAGTGCATGTTCTAGTTTATTATTTTTAAGAGAATGTTTAATTGTACATCATTCTCGTAAAATTCTTGATTTATCAACCTTTGTATCAGGTACTGGATATTATGTAGATCGAAAGATATTTGAAAAAATGAATGGATGGAATTTTAATACATTTACTGAAGATATTGAATTTTCTTGTTGGTGTTCTAAAAATGGAATCCAAATTTCTTATAATGAAGACGCTATATTTTATGATGAACAACCAAATGATTTAAAAACCAGTAATAAACAACATTTTAGATGGTGTAAAGGCAATCATCAATGTGCAAAGCTTTATACTTTTTCTTTATTAAAAATGATTTTTGGTTTTAAAAATAAAAGAACATTTAAAGAAAGAATCTCTTCTTTTGAGATGTTAGTGCATATTTTTCCTTTCCCAATTATTGCAATTATTTGGTTTTTAATTGCTTTAATCACTCATACTACTTTCTTTATTATGGGTATTGAATCATTATCAATGTACTTATCTTCTAGTTTAACTACTATATTATTCCAATTCTTATCATTATTTGGAATGGCATTAATACATGTAATTGTAGTAATGATTAAATATCGTAAAAATATTAATATTTCTTTAAAAAATAAAATAAAAATTATATTAACTTTCCCTTTCTTTGCATCTAAATTTATTCCTTTATCATTTAAAGCATTATTTGCTCAAAATGTTACTTGGGAACCAATTAAACATTTAGAAAATAAATCAATTAAAGATATCGAAAAAGCACGTATTGTAAAAAGTGAAAATTAATTCGATATTACGCTTATTTTTAAGTTAATTTGATTAATTTTTACTTGCTATTTTAATTTAAAAAGAGTATATTATTAAGGCATTAATTCGCAGCGTATAAATATACTTTCGTCAGACGAAATAAGGTATATCTACTTAAGTAAGCTTAGCTACAAGCCGAAAAAGAATTTATTTCACCCGGAAAGATAGAATTTATATCTCGTTTTATAAGCAAGTAAAAGGAGAAAAAATATGAGAAACTTAGACTCATCATGGAAACGTTCCAGAAGACTTCACTTTTCACTCTCTGAAACAGGTAAAGAATTAAAGAAAAGAGACTATGCTCCAGGTCAACATGGACAAGATAAAAAGAAATTATCAGAATACGGACGCCAATTACAAGAAAAACAAAAATTAAAGAACTTATATGGCGTTAACGAAAAACAATTCGTTAGATTATTCAAAATTGCTCGTAAATCAGAAACTGTTACTGGTACTGAATTTATGATTATCTTAGAATCAAGATTAGATAACTTAGTTTATAGAATGGGTTTTGCTTCAACAAGAGCTCAAGCTAGACAACTTGTTAACCATGGTCATATTTTAGTTAATGGTAAGAAAATTGATATTCCTAGCTACATCTGTAAGCCAGGTGACAAAATTTCTTTAAGAGAAAAGAGCAAAGATTTAAAGATTGTCAAAGCAAGTTTAGAATCTTTAGCAGTTGCTCCAAAATATGTCACAATTGACAAAGAAAAGAAAGAAGGTTCATTCGATCGTTTACCAGAAAGAAGTGAATTATCACAAGAAATCAACGAATCATTAATCGTCGAATTCTACAACAGAAAATTATAATATTTTCAAAATTATTACTCCTCATTATTGGGGAGTTTTATTTTGCATTCTTGTCTATATTTATTATATAATTATTAGTTACATAAGGAGAAAATTATGCGAGTAGATCAAGAAAACAACACATTAGTAAATATATCAAATTCTATATTAAAACATTTTAATGTAGATACATTCCATGATTCATATAAAGAATTAGATAAAGTATTAGAAAAAAATAAAGATAAAAATATCTGTTTAATTCTTTTAGATGGATTTGGAAAAGTAATTTATGAAACTTATAAAGAAGATATTCCTTTTTTATATAGTCATATTGCATTAAATGCAAATAGTATTTATCCACCTACTACTGTTGCAGCTACTACTTCTTTAATGACTGGAAAATACCCAAAAGAAACAGCATTTTTAGGATGGAATGAACATTTTAAAGGGGTAGGATATATAGATGTTTTTTTAAATAGAGATAAATGTAATAAAGAATTTTTACAATATATCAACGTTCAAAAAGATTTATTAAAACCTACTTATATTACAGATATTATTAATAATAAATATAATAAAAAGATTACTAATTGGATTTCTTCATTTAATTTTAGAGATGAAAATTTCCATGATGATTTTGAAAAATTCTTTAATGAAGGCAATAAATCAATTAAAGAATATAAATTTACTTATCTTTATTCAGGTGAACCAGATCATACAATGCATGAATTTGGAATCAAAAACGAAAAAGTAAGAGAAAAAGTTATTTATTTAAATAAAAAGATTGAAGAATTATCAAAAGAAAATCCTGATGTTTTATTTTTAATTATCGCTGATCATGGATTTAAAGATATTGAAACAATTTATTTAAATCATGACATTGAATTACTTCAAACTCTTCAAAATAAAAATGCCATCTTTAGTGTAGAAGGCACTTTTGCATCTTTTGAAGTTAAAGAAGATAAAATCTATGATTTTATTAGTATTTATAATAAAAAATATAAAGATAAATTTGTTTTAAAAACTAAAGAAGAAATCATTAATGAAAATTGGTTTGGAATAGGTGAATCTCATCCATTATTTGATTCATTACTTGGAAATTATTTTATGTTATCTAATTCAAAATATTGTTTTGCAGATAATGATGATTTTAAATTAAAAGCAACTCACGCTGGAATCACTAAAGAAGAAACTGAATTAAATTTAGTTATCATTAACGATTAGCAATTAATCTAATAGTCATTAAAACTATATAAAATAATCCAATTATTGATAATGGAATTCCTACTATCATACAAATTAAAAAGGTATCAATTGTATTATAGAAAACTGCAAAACATGCTCCTAATATAAAAAACACAATACAAACGATAAGTTGGACTACATTGAACCAATAACGCATGGTTAAATGTTTAAAAATAATAAATTTAATAACGTATAATAATGAACATAACATTAAAGTTATTCCAATAAATAAACATATAAAAGTAGTTGCAGATAAAGGAACAATAAAACAATATACTCCACTTGTAAGTAAAAGAGCAAAAATTAAATATCTATAAATATGTTCTGGGTATTTAATAAATGTATATATGATTAAAAACACTGAAGTAATACATATTAAAACTCCAATAATATATCCTAATATTGTAGACATGATATTACATGTAGAATAAATAAGAGTAACTAATCCAAGTCCAAGTAAAAATACTCCTATTATTAATTTAATAATACTACTTCTTCTAATCTCTTTATCCATTTAATAATTATAATTTTAAACATAAAAAATCTCCATATTTAATTTAATATGGAGATATTTTTATATTTATTTTTAAAGAATTTTATTTTAGATACTTTCTTTCAAATGGAAAACTAAATTTTCATCAATATATTTTAAAAATATATTTTCGTATTCTGAAAGATCAGTTCTACAATAAGAATAAATATATCCAAACGTACCATTATTTCCTTCAATTTTAACTCTCATACTTTTAGGATAGGAATAATCTATAACTAGTTTGTAGTCTTTTTCTGTATTTAATGTTGGGTAAAAAACTGCATCAATTTCCAAAGTCTCACGGCTTGGACCAGTCCAACTATCATCCCCACCAGAACTTAAATCCATATTTCTTAAATCATCATTAATAACATGAAAATTTTCTACAAAATAAGTTTTATTATTTGTTTTGGATTCGTATCCAACTTTAAAATTTGTTCTATCTGTTGGAATTATACTACAAAACTTAGCATCTTTTGGAAATAATTTATAGTAAGAATATTGAACAAAATTATTATCTATAAAAGTTGCATAAGATTCATAATCAAATGGAAATTCCTCTTTAAATGTTGAAGTCTCATAATCATTATAAATTTTTCCTTTTCTATCGTTTTCGTATACTTCCCAAGTTAAACTATTTGACTGACAACTTGTTAGTAATAGTGGTAATACAACTAATAAAATTGATTTTTTCATATTTACCTTTACCTTCTTTAAATTCGACGTTTTTAATATTTATAATTTCATTTTATCAAATTATAAAAAAAACGCCAGTAATAAATACCAGCATTTTAATTTTTTAATTATTCAGCTTTTGAATGAGAATCAATTTCTTGAATTTCTGCTTTATATTTTTCAACTTCTGCTTTATTTGCTAAAACGAAGTGACCTGGTAAGATTTCAACGAATTTAGGTTTATCAACACTATAATCGTGAACTTCTTGAGGTTTATAAACAATTCTTTCTCTCTTCTTTTCTGTTAAAGGATTTGGCTTTGGAATAGCACTTAATAAGCTCTTTGTATATGGGTGTAATGGATGTTTGAATAATTCATCACTTGTTGTCATTTCAACAATTTCACCAAAATACATAACAGCAATTCTATCACAGAAATATTTAACAACAGATAAATCGTGAGCAATGAAGATTAATGATAATCCCATTTCTTCTCTTAAATCATTTAAAAGGTTAATAATTTGAGCACGGATAGAAACATCAAGTGCAGAAATTGGTTCGTCACAAATTAAGAGTTTTGGATTCATAATTAATGCACGAGCAATACCAATTCTTTGTCTTTGACCACCTGAGAATTCATGTGGATAACGTGAACAATAATCTTCAATTAAACCAACTCTTTCAAGTGCAGCAACAACTTTCTTATGATTTTCTTCTTTGTTATGATATCCTTGAATATTTAATCCTTCTGAAATAATTGTTTCAACAGTCATACGAGGATCAAGTGAATCAATAGGATCTTGGAAAATCATTTGAATTTCTTGCATTAATTTTCTGCTAACATGTTTTTGATCATATTTGATTTGTTTAATCTTAGCTTTTTGAATGTGAGTAACATTCTTTAAATATTCTTTAGCATCTTGAATACTTTTATCGTATTCTTCTTTAGAAATTTCACCAGCTTTAAATTTAGCTTTTAATGCTTTTACTTTTTCTTCGTTATGAATTCTAGAATATTTTAATTCTTTTTCATTCCATCTTGTACCAGCACCAATTCTATATCCTCTATAATAAATAGAACCACTAGTGATATCATAAAGTCTAATAATACTTCTACCAGTTGTAGTTTTACCACATCCAGATTCACCAACGATACCAAAACATTCACCTTCTTTAACTTGGAAAGAGACATCATGAACAGCTTTTAATTTATATCTGTTTGGACCTTTTCCAAAGAAGAAATATTGTTTTAAGTGATTAACACTTAAAATAACATGGTTATCAACATATTCTTGTTTATATTTACATTTTGAAAGAATATTATGAAGATCTTTTTCTTTATCTAAACTTCCTTTAAGTTCATCAACTGGAGGTTCGATATCAGTTCTTTCATTGTCTTTATCTTTTTCAACAACTAATTGATTTTCTTCCATTTCTTGATATAATCCTAAATTTTCTTTAACTAAAGAAGCTTTTGAATTATCAATTTGTTTATGTTTTTTATCTAAACTCATAGTTCCTATGCCTCCAATTTAAAATCAGGATTTTTCTTTCTTTCTTCTGCTAATGCATTTTGAATTCTAGCTTCAACAATCTTTGGTCTATCAACATGTGGAGCACCTGGATATAATAACCAAGTTGCAGCATAGTGAGTATCAGTAACCTTGAAATAAGGTGGTTGATATTTAAAATCAATAGCAAGAGCGTATTTATTACGTAAAGCGAATGCATCACCTTCTGGTGGATAAATCATATCAGGAGGTGTTCCTGGAATAGCTTCAAGTTTTTCTTTACTATCAACATCAGGGATTGATGATAAAAGTGCCCAAGTATATGGATGACGTGGATCAAAGAATACTTCATTAACTTTACCATATTCAACAATCTTACCAGCATACATAACAGCAACTCTATCAGCCATATTAGCAACAACACCTAAATCGTGAGTAATAAAGATACAGCTTAAGTTTCTAGATTCTTTTAATTTATTAATAAGTTCAAGAATTTGTGATTGAATTGTAACGTCAAGTGCAGTTGTAGGTTCATCACAAATTAAAATATCTGGGTTAGCAGTTAAAGCAATAGCAATAACAATACGTTGTCTCATACCACCTGAGAATTCAAATGGGTATTGTTTGAAACGACGTTCTGGAAGAGGGATACCAACTTCTTTCATAACTTGTAAAGCCATCTTTTTAGCTTCTTTCTTTGTAACCTTAGTTTTATTGATAAAATCTTCCTTATTTTGTGCAATTTCTTTTTTAATTTCTTCTTTTTCTTTTAAAAGATCTGCATAATGAGCATCTGGAAGAGGTTTTAATTCAATTTTGTCAGCGTTAGAAACTTTTGAAACGTTAACATCATGGTATTTTTTATTTTCTTTATCAATTTGTTTTTGGATAACTTTATTTTCTTCTAAAGTCTTATCAATTTCAGCTTGTAATTCTAGACTTAAAGATGCTTTATAAGATAAAATTTCAGCGTCTTTATCAGCTAATTTTTTGATTAATTCTTCTTCTTTATTATTAAATTCTTCTTTTAAATCAGCATGATATTTTTTAACTTCAACTTTAGCTTCTTTTTTAGCAACTTTTAAATCTTCTTTTAAAGGCTTTTCAAGTTGTTTGAAGTTTGCTTTATAAATATCTTTTAATGTTTTTAAAGAAACACTTCTTTCTTCTAAATTTTTGAAGAATTCATCAATATCAGATGAAGATAAAACTGATACAACTTTATCTTTGTTGTAATTTAATTCATCTTCTAAACATTTATTAATTAATTCTTTAATTGTTTTCTTTAAGTCTGTTGATGCTTCAACTTTCTTATTTCTTTCAATATCATTTTCGATTGATTCAAGTTTTTCTTGATGTTCTCTCTTTAAATTGATAGCGATATCAAAACAAGAACTAATAATTTTTTGTCTTTCTGAATTTTTTGCTTCTAATTCTTTTTTAGCATCTTCAAGTTTTGAAGCTAATTTTTCATTACCTTCAACTTGTTTACTATCTAAAGCAGTAACTTTAGCTTCTAATTTTTCGATTTCTTCATTAATATCATCGAATTTTTCTTTTAAATTTTTATTTCTTTCTAATTCATTATCAACTTTTGTAACGTTGAAACTGAAATTAGCTTCATTATTACGATATGCAACAAGTTCTTTTGAGATTAATTCATTATATCTTCTTTTTAAGATATCTTTATTAATCATTGTTGCTTCAGTAATTTGTTTTCCTATCTTCATGACAGGATTTAAAGCACTTAAAGGATCTTGGAAGATCATACCGATCTTATGTCCTCTAATACGGTGGAATTCTTCTTCACTAACTTTAACTAAATCTTCACCTTCATAAAGAATAGAACCATTTTCAATAATAGCGTTTTTAGCACTAATACCCATAATTGCTTTGTTAGTAACAGATTTTCCTGAACCAGATTCACCAACAATACAGAGTGTTTCACCTTTATAAAGATCAAATGAAACACCTCTAACTGCATGAACAATTCCTCTATCAGTTTTAAAGGAGATTGTT
Organism: Lachnospiraceae bacterium; assembly: GCA_963660725.1. Lineage (GTDB taxonomy): Bacteria > Bacillota_I > Bacilli_A > RFN20 > CAG-826 > Onthovivens. Next base: position 9,287 of record CAVKZU010000018.1, read on the forward strand.
AAATCTTTAACTTCTAATACTTTTTCTTTGTTTTCCATATTAGTTCTTACCTCCTTTTAAAGCTGGGTTAAATGCATCTCTTAATCCATTACCAAAGAGGTTAAATGAAACAAGTAAGAGCATCATAACAAATGTAGGGATATACAATAAGAAAGCTTTATCACCTTGGTAATAACTATTAGCTTCACTTAAAATAACACCAAATAAGACTTGTCCTTGTAAACCTAAACCTAAGTAAGCAATACTTGCTTCGGTATAGATAACATTAGGAATCATTAAGATAGAACCAGTGATAATAGTACCACTTGCGTTTGGTAAGATATGTCTAAAGATTAATCTTCCATCTTTTGCACCTAAAGTTCTAGATGCTAAGACATATTCTCTACCTTTATAACGATAGAATTGAGTTCTAGTACGAGCACTAACACCCATCCAACCAGTCATGAATAATGCAACCATTAACGCAATAACGTCAGCTGCACTACCCCAGTTGAATTCTCTACCATAAAGAATACATAAAGTAATAATAACGGTTGATGGTAATCCTGAGATAATATCACAAATTCTTTCCATGATAATATCAACCCATCCACCAAAGTAACCTGAGATAGAACCCCAAATTAAACCAATGATAATGTTAACGAATGAAACACCAATTGCAATTAAGAATGAAAGTCTCATACCTGTAAACATTAATTTACAATAATCTTTAGCAGTATCATTTGTACCAAAGATAAATGATGGAGCTTTGCTATATCCTAAAAGTTTATAGTTATAAACTTTAACTTTTAAAGTATAACCAGTCCATTGTTTTTTACTTGAATCATAAGTTGCGTTTCCAACTTGTTCAATAACTTCAGCAATTGGACAATCGCTATCTTGATTAACAACGAATCTTTTTGCTAAAACAGCTGCATCAGTTGTTGCTTCGCAATCACTTGATGATAAATTAACAGTTAATGCACCACTATTAACATAAGTTAATAATTCTCTAGCACTGAATGTTTTATCTTTTTCACCATAAACATAAGCATATGGATCATAAGTGAAACTACAAACTGTAAATTCAACAGCATGAGCACTACGAGCTCCACCTGTAACGTTCCAAACTCCAACACCATTACCTGTTCTTTGCATAACAGTGTTACCATCTTTGAAACTAACTTCTTCTAAATTAGAAACAAATTCTTCATCAACAGAATCTGTTTTTGCACTAAATGAAGAAATTAACATTGAACCAATTTTGCCAGAATCTTCACTCTTTTTAACAGTAAATTCAAATCTAGCATTTTCTAAATATAATTCATCAATAACTGAAGATACATCTAAACTAACTTTAGTTTCTTTAGACCATGTATTTTCATCACCAACTAAATAATATCTTGTATATCCATCGTAAATAGCAAATTTATAACCAGTGAAATCATATGTAGCATACATTTCATCACTAATAGCAAATTCAACATTTACTGAAGATACAAATTCCATATCGAATGAACCTGAATAGAAAGTAGCATCTGTTGTACCATTAGCGTTAACGTTAACATATCCTCCTCTACCATATTCACTATAAGCTTCTTTTGTAGTTTCAGAAGTTGTTAAATTGAAGTATGTACCTTCATAATATTTATCACCAACTGGTACTTTATTAACAGTATCATAAGTAACATCACTTCTTTTTAAAGTACCATCCCAGAAACCTGTTCCAGCTGGGAATAATTTTGGAGGTAAATCAACTTCTTGAGTAGTACCTCCACCAGTACTAGGATTTGTATTATAAACACCAGTATCTGGAGTACATAATGGAATAATAATTGCACCTAAAACTAAAAGTCCAACAATAACCCCACCTGTAACTGCGGATTTACTATGAGCAAATCTACGCATTGCATCTTTAAAGAATGTTGTAGGTTTTCTTGCAAATTTAACATCATGAATTTTTGAATCACTTTGTACTAATTTAAAATCATCGCTAGAAATAGTAACTTCTTTTCCATTTCCATCAATGAATACTTGTTTTTCATTTTCTGTCATACTATTTCTTTGCCCCCATTCTAATACGTGGATCGATAAATCCATATGATAAGTCAACAATAATTGATGATAATAAACCAATAATTGTGTAGAAAGCCATATCAGTCATTAATAAGTCATAATCTTTTGTATTGAATGCAGCCATATAGAGTTGGCCAACACCTGGAATTTGATAAAGATTTTCTAAAATCATACTTCCACCTAAAATTGCAATGAATTCAGAAACAATTGATGGTAAGACTGGGACCATTGAGTTTCTAAATGCATGTCTTAAAATAGCTTGTCTTCTAGTTAAACCTTTTGTTCTAGCAAGTAATAAATAATCACTTTCTAAAACTTCACATAATTCAGCTCTAAC
>CAVKZU010000019.1:0-25084 GCA_963660725.1 Lachnospiraceae bacterium
ACATAAAAAAGATTTAGAAAATGAAACACCTAGAGTTAATGAATTACCATTTGATAGTGTTCGTAAGATGATGACTACTCAACATGAAGTTAATGGTAAAAAAATCAATTATACTAAAGGTGCTTTAGATAGTATTTTAAAACATACTACTAAAATCTTAATTAATGGTGAAGAAAGAGAATTCACTAATGAAGATAAAGATAATATCTTAAAAGCTAATAAATATTTTAGTGATAAAGCATTAAGAGTTTTAGCTTTATCTTATAATACAAAAGATTCAATTGAAGAAGAAGATTTAGTATTTGTTGGATTAGTTGCAATGATTGATCCTGCAAGAAATGAAGCTGCTCCTGCAGTTAAAAAATTCAAAGATGCTGGTATTACAACTGTTATGATTACAGGTGACCATAAAGATACAGCATTTGCAATTGCTAAACAACTTGGTATTGCTGAAGATACAAATCAAGTTTTAATGGGTGAAGATGTTGATAGATTAAGTGAAACTGAATTACAAGAAGCTTGTAAGCAAGTTAGAGTCTTTGCTCGTGTTAGCCCTGAAAATAAAGTTCAAATTGTTAAAGCATTTAAAGCTAATGGAAATATCTGTGCGATGACTGGTGATGGTGTTAATGATGCTCCTTCACTTAAAGCAGCAGATATTGGTATTGCAATGGGAATTACTGGAACTGATGTTGCAAAAGGTGCAGCAGATATGGTTTTAACTGATGATAACTTTGCAAGTATTGAAAAAGCAGTTGAAGAAGGTAGAGGAATCTACGCAAATATTAAAAAGACAGTTATTTTCTTACTTTCAAGTAATATTGCTGAAGTCTTAGTAATGTTCTTTATTATTTGTATTGGTTTCCCAGCACCATTAATTGCTATCCACTTATTATGGATTAACTTAATTACTGACTCACTTCCTGCTATTGCATTAGGTATGGATCCTAAAGATCCTGCTAATATGAAGGATAAACCGCGTGATCCAAAAGAAGGAATCTTTGCTCACGGTGGTATGAGAACTACTTTAATTTATGGAGCATTCTTAACAGTTGCAGTCTTATGTGCATATTTCAGTGCTGCTTGGTTACAAGGCGTATTTGGTTATCAAAATATTATGAATTTATATAATGGTAATGCTGATGTTTTACATCAAGCTCAAACTATGGCTTTCTGTACATTAGGATTTGGTGAATTATTCCATATGATTGGTATTTCTAATACTAGAAGAAGTTTCATCTTCACTTTAGCTAATAAGAATTGGATGATGTATATTGCATTCTTTGCTGGTGTTATCTTACAACTTATTGTTGTTGAAGTTCCAGCTGTTAGAGCAGTATTTAATACCGCAAACTTAACTGGAACAGAATGGGGAGTTACCGCATTAATGTCATTAATTCCATTAATCTTACATGAAATTAGTGCATTTGCTCAATTTATCTATAGAAAATGTAAGAAAAACTAGTGATTTATAACCTCATAAGAAATAAACTTATGGGGTTTTATTTTGGTAAAATTAGTATAAAATATTGTTTATGAATTATATAGGCACTAATAGATTAGAAACAAATAGATTAATATTAAGAAAATTTGAAGAAAATGATTATAAAGATATGTTTAAAAATTACGCTAGTAGTGAAAAAGTTACAAGATTTTTAACGTGGTATCCATACTTAAATGAAGAAGATTGTAAAAAATATTTAAATGAAGTTATTTTAAAAAAATACCAAGATAAAAATGATGAAACATTTGTTTGGGCAATAGTAGATAAAAAAACTAATGAAGTTATTGGATCAATTGATGTAATTAAACTTTATAAAGATTATGAAATAGTTGAAATTGGATATTGTTTAAGTGAATCTTATTGGAATAAAGGGATAATGAGTGAAGCTTTTAAAGAAGTTATTAATTATTTATTTAATGAAGTTAATGTACACGCTATAAAAGCAAAACATAATATTTTAAATCCTGCTAGTGGAAAAGTTATGGAACATAATGGATTAATTTATAACCGTAATATTAATGAAATATGTAAAGGTAAAGAAGTAATCGCAAAAGAATATAAATTAATAAATAATAATTATAAAAGATAATAAAAAATGGAAGTTAGAATGAGTCTACTTCCATTTTTAAAAAGTTATAAATTAATATTTTTATCTTCGATTTGATCTTTATATTGTTTTAATTGTTTATCAATATCTAATTCTTTAAATTGATTTGTATATAAAAGATGATAATATCCATTCTTTTCCATTAATGATTTATGATTTCCATCTTCTACAACAATACCATCTTTCATAACTAATATTCTATCACAATCAACAATTGTAGATAATCTATGTGCAATGATTAAAGATGTTCTATTTTTAAGCATTTTGTTGATACTATGTTGAATATCATGTTCAGTTTCTGTATCAATTGATGAAGTAGCTTCATCTAAAATTAAGATTTTTGGATCTCTAATGATCGCACGAGCAAAAGAGATAAGTTGTTTTTGACCTTGAGATAATTCATTTCCACCATCTTTTAAATATGTATCATATCCATCTTTTAAAGACATAATGAAATTATGAATATCTAATTCTTTACAAACTCTAATTACATCTTCATCAGTTGCGTCAAGTTTGCCATATTTAATATTATCTTTAACTGTTCCTTTAAAGATAAATGGGGTTTGTTGAACAAATCCAATGTTACTTCTTAACCATGAAACACTTCTTTCTTTATAATCTTTTCCATCAATTAAGACTTTACCTTTAGTAGGTTCATAGAATCTACAAAGAAGATTAACAGTAGTGGACTTTCCACTTCCAGTTTCTCCAACAATTGCACAACTTGTACCTTTTTCAATCTTTAAATCTAAATCATGTAAAACTTCAATATCTTTGATATAAGAAAATGATACATGATTGAAGTAAATTTCTCCTTCAATTGATTCAAAATTTTCTTTTTTATTATTGAAAATAGTACCATATTTTTCAATAACTTCTGGAGAATCTTTAAGTTCTGGTTCTGTATCAATAAGTGAGAATAATTTTTCAACACTTGCTTGAGTTGCCATTAAATCACTAAAGATTTCTGCAAATTGTTGGATAGGGTTATAAATATTGCTTACAAAGTTAATAAATAAGATTAACATCGCTGCATCAGTAAGGGTATCACTATGAATTCCAAGATTTGATGTAAAAAGTGGGAATACTAAGATAATTAATGCAGTAGTTAAAGATGAAAGGAATGAAATAAGAGGGTAGAATAATCCACTAGCTTTTTCAGCGTGAATTCTCTTTTTAACAATATCATTAGTTAAATCTTCACATTCATTTTTAATTGTTTCTTCAATCGCCATTGTTTTAATAGTTTTATTGCCATTAATACTTTCAGCAAGCCATCCAACAAAATATGAATATGCGTTACGTGAAACTCTAAATCTTTTTAGGATAATTCTTTCAAAAACCATAACAACTACAAAGATTAAAGGAGTAGTTGCTAAAATGATTAAAGAGAATTGCCATGATTGAGAGAACATTGTAATTAAAGTAAATGTTAAAGTCATGATAATTTGGAAAATTCCAAGAACTGTATTAGATAAAACATCTCCAATTTTACTTGCGTCATTTTGAAGTCTTGCAATTAACCACCCTGAAGGAGTTTTATCATAATACGAGAATGTTAATTCTTGAATTTTCTTGAAAGCGTCTCTTCTTAATGAAATCATGATGGACATTGAAAGATAATTCATTAAAAAGAATTGTCCAAAGATTGAAAAACTTCTAATAATAATTAATGTAGCACTTAAAATAATATAATCTTTAAATGCTAAATTAATGTGAATTCCTAAGATATTAAGTTTTAAAACAACTGCCCAAATATCAACATTTCCACCAATTAATGTACCATTTTCATTAAATGCAGCAATTAAAGCAGCGTTTGATGAAGGAACATAACTTGAATCATAAAATGATGTAAAGATAAGACAAATTAAGAATAAAATAATATAAGGAATTAAATTTTTTAAATATTTAAATGTTTTAGCCCATACTCCAAAGTTTAATTTGGAGGTTGGGACACTTTCTTCTACGAATGCTGCCATAAATTACTCCATTTTAGTTTGAATTTGATAGATACGTTTATACATACCTTCTTTTTGTATTAATTCTTCATGTTTACCCATCATTTCAACTACCCCATCATTTAATACAATGATTAAATCAGCATCTTTTGCAGTTGCAACACGGTGTGTAATTAAAATAGTAGTAGATGAAGAATTTCTATTTTTTAAAGCTTTTCTGATATTAAAATCAGTTTCAGTATCAACAGCACTTAAAGAATCATCAAATACAAGAACTGGAGAATTTAAAACAAGAGTTCTTGCAATTGCAATTCTTTGTTTTTGACCTCCACTTAAAGTAACTCCTCTTTCTCCAACTGGAGTTTCATATCCTTCATGGAATTTTGAAATTGAATCATGAACTTGAGAAATTTTTGTAGCGTCTTCAATATCTTTATCAGTAATTCCTTTTCTTCCAATTGATAAATTATCTTTAATTGTTTTACTAAATAAGAAAGGTTCTTGTAAAATAATGGAAATATTTTGACGTAAATGTGCTTTTTGAATTTCATTAATTGGTGTTCCATCAATTAATATTTCTCCATCAGTTACATCATATAATCTATTAAGTAAATACGCTAAAGTGGATTTTCCACTTCCAGTTTTACCCATAATAGCGACTGTATCACCAGGATTAATCTTAAAAGATACATTATTTAAAAGATTTGAATCACTATCATCAAATTTAAATGATACATTTTTAAATTCAATAGCACCTTTAATTTCAGGAGTCTTTCCTGTATAAATATCTTCCATTGGTAAATCTAATATTTCATTAATTCTTTCTAAAGCTGCATAACTTCTTTCCATATCTCCTAAAACATTTGCAATTTGACGGACTGGCCAAACAATTAAGTTAGCATAAGTAAATGAAATTGCAAGTGTACCAACAGTAATTCCAGTTGTTGGATCAATAGCGTGTTTATAAGCAAGATAAAATCCAAAAATAGAAGTTAATAATATTTGCATAAAAATAAAAATATCACTAGTAGAAATAAAAAATACTGATAATTTCTTCCAATTTAAGAATTTAGATTTATAATCATCAATATAATTTTCAAAGTCATTAATTTCGTATTCTTCATTATTAAATGCTTTAACTACTCTAACTGCACTTAAATTTTCTTCAATCTTACTAGTCATTTCACCTTCACTATCATCAGTGATTCTATATCTTTTTCTAATATGTTTTTTAATTAAAAAAGTATAGATAAATAGAAATGGCATAAGTGACATAGTGATTAACGCCATTTGGATATTAGTAATTGCAAGTACTATAAATGCTAAAATAACAATACATAAGTTATAAGAAATAGAATATGCATGATTTGTTAATAAATTTCTAAAAGATTCTTCATCTCTAGTACATGTTTGAAGAATATCCCCATTCTTTTTAGATTTAACTATTTTATAAGGTAATCTTTCTACTTTATAGAATAATGCATCTTGTAAGTTTTTCCCCATTCTTACTGATGTTCTTGCTCTATAAATAAATCTAAAAGAGTTTAATCCACCACTAATTAATGCAAAGATAATAAGAATAATTGCAAACATCCATAAGTTATTTGTTAAATAATCATATAATTAATGCAAAGATAATAAGAATAATAGCAAACATCCATAAGTTATTTGTTAAATAATCATATCCTCCAAATGCATTAAAATATAATTTTTCTAAATTATCCATTGTTTCAAAAGCTTCTTTATTGATTGCGTCAATTAATGCTTTTGTAGTGTAGGTTCCTAAAATATAGAATACAATAGCAACTACTAAAACAAAATAATAAAAGAAATAAGCAAACTTATTCCCTTTTAACATTATTGAGGCGGCTTTTTTCATACTAGTTTTCTTCTTTTTCATATTTCCCCCTCTTCAATTATTTATATATTTTAATATATAAATAAATTTTTACAATTAGGGACGCTTGAAAATTTACTAATTTAAACGATATTTATTTTCATTTTTAAATCTTTTAAACTTTTAAGAATGAAAGTATATAAAATTGTTTTTTAATTCATTATATAAATACTATGTATTTATAAAGTTTTAAAGTTATAAAAATAAATGTATAATATTTAGCATGAATATTAAAGACGAAAATAAAGATTACTCTAAAAAAACGCCTGATCAAGATATTGAAGAAATTAAAGATTTAGAAGAAGGTAAAGAAAAGAAGAAAAACCTTAAAAAATACTTCCTTTATTTAGTAATTATTCTTTTAATTACAGGTTTTGTTTTATATTTTAATTTAAGAGACACTGTAGAAATAGATGGAGTTAAGTACAAAATTTATGAACTTATTCCTCGTACAATTCAATCAATGAATGTTAATGCATTTTTAGTATTTATTGGAATTGTTCTTTTAGTATTTTTAATTAATGCTGGAATATTATTTTTATTTGCAAAACTCTATCAAAGACATTATAAATACCATCAAGCTTTAGCATGTCTTTCTTTTGGAGATTTCTTTAGTGCAATTACTCCAGGAGCAAGTGGAGGACAAGTTGCTCAAGTTTATTTAATGAAAAAACAAGGGATTTTAGTAAGTAATGGGGCATCTATTTTTGTAATGTCTTATATTTGTTATCAAATTGTTTTAGTAATTGTTGGGATTATTTCAGTTTGTACTTCAATGGATTTAATTAATTCAATTCCTGCTATTCCATTAGATATCCAAATTAATGGGCAACCATTAAATATTCCTATTTCTATTTTTATTATTTTTGGATTTATTGTTAATGTTTTAGTTATTGTCATGTTATTTATCATGGCATTATCTTCAAAATTCCAACATTTTATTATACATTCTGTTATGGGATTTTTAGCGAAAATCCATTTAATTAAAAATGTTGAAAAGAAAAGAGAAAATATTAGAATTCAAGTTGAAAACTTTAGAATTGAATTTAAGAGATTACAAACTAATATTGGATTTACAACTTTCTTAATTTTCTTAAATTTTATCGTTATTATTTTAAAAAATACCTATCCATTACTAGCAGGAGCTTGTCTTAATGGATTTAGTGGTGTTGAAAATGTTGATTGGTTTAAAAAGATTTATGATTGTATAGTTTTAAGTAATTTCCATCAAATGGCTACTGGTCTTATCCCATTACCTGGAAGTGCTGGGGTTTCTGAATTCGTATTTGAACGTTTATATGGTGCAACAAGTGGATTCTTCCCTGCTCAAAATTTCTATGATCATGGTGGAAGTCAAATGGTATTACTTTTCTGGAGATTTATTACTTTCTATATTCCATTTTTTATTAATGGCGTTGTCGCAGCAACATATAAAACTCGTGGAATTCATAGTAAAGATGGTATTTTTGTACCACCTGCTGACCGTAAGACTATGCTTACTATTCAATTTGAAACTATTGAAGAAAGAAAAGAAAATATTAATGAACCAATTTCTTTAATTGATAAAGAAAGAAAGAAAATTAAAGATAAGATAAATGATAAAGAATACTCTAAAACATCAAAAGAGGATAAGGAAGAATGAATATAGCAATTTTTACAGATACTTTTTTACCAGAAATTAATGGAGTTGCAACAAGTTGCAACAGTGTTTTTAGATTGCTTAATAAGTATGGACATAATGCATATGTAGTAACAACTACTAATGAAAAGAATGTTATTTTTAAAGATAATGTTATTAGAATTCCTGGTCTTGATTTAAAACATTTATATGGATATAGAGCAGCATTTGTATTTAATCATGAAGCATATACAATTATAAAATCTTTAAATTTAGATGTAATCCATGTTAATACTGAGTTTGGAATAGGACAATTTGGATTTATTTGTAGTAAAAAACTCAATATTCCAACAGTTTACACATATCATACAATGTATGAAGATTATTCTTATTACATTACTAAAGGATATTTTGATAGATTTAGTAAGTGGACTTTAAGAGAATTCTGTAGAAGTTGTATGGATCAAGCAACTGAAATTATTTCTCCAAGTAAAAAAACTGAAACATATATTAGATCAATTGGAGTAGAAAAAAGAGTAAATATTGTCCCTACTGGATTTGATTTTACTAGATTCAATGTTAAAAAAGATGATCCAAAGGTCCAAGAAATTATTAAAAAATATGATATTAAACATGATGATAAAGTACTTTTATGTTTAGGAAGACTTGCAAAAGAGAAGTCTTTTGATGTTATTATTGATGGATTTTATAATTATTCTTTAAAATACGATACTAGCCATATTAAATTATTATTTGTAGGAGATGGACCTGCTAGAAAAGAATTAGAAGAACAAGTAGAAAATTATAAATTATCTGATATCGTTACTTTTGTAGGAAAGGTTGATTTAATGGAAGTTCCATATTACTATTCTGCTAGTGATATCTTTTTGAATGCATCAATCAGTGAAACTCAAGGGCTAACATTTATGGAAGCAATGGCAGGACATACAGTTATTTTATGTAGATATGATAATAACTTAGTTAATGTTATTAATGATAAAGTTAGTGGATTCTTCTTTAATGATATTTATGATTTTAATATAAAACTTGAAGAAATATTAAATATGAATGAAAAAGATTTAGATGTAATAAGAAAAAATGCATATGAATCAATTGATCTTTTTAGTGAGAAGAATTTTTATCGTAATATTATAGAGGTATATAAACGTGCACTTAGAAGAAGTTGGTAATATTTATATAAAAAATATCAAAGTTAAAGGGGGTAAAGTCTCAATAGAATACCTTGATTTAAATAAAGAAGAAAATAAGATAAAGCTTAACTTTGATATATATTCTTTATATAAAATAGAAAAAAATAAAGAAATTAATATTAATACCTGGAATGAAATATTAGATAATAATATTAAAGAAGATATTAAAAATTATATTATTAAATTATATAATTCTAAAACTATATCAATATATGAATTAAAAAATAAAACAAATAAGAAATTTAAAGGGAATAGTGAATTAATTAATACTTTAACTCAAGATTTAATTAAAGATAATATCCTTGATGATTCTAAATTTGTAAAAGAATATTATTCATATCTTTCTAAAGAATTATATGGAAAATACTATATTTTAAATTTCTTTAAATTAAATGATATATCTAAAGATTTACTAGTAGATTTAGATTTTGATTTTGATAAAGAATTAGAAAAAGCGTTAAAATACGTTAATAGATTAATTAAAAAAGATAAATCTAACTTTATGAGGTTAAAAGTTAAGATATATTCTAAATTATTATCACGTGGATTTGATCAAGAAGTTACTATGAAAGTTCTAAATGGACTTAATATTAATGAAGATGATGAAAAAAACGCATTAAAAAAAGATATGGATAGAATAGTTTCTCGTGAATTAAAAAAGAAAGGCGAAATTGATTATAAAATTGTAAATAAAAAGTTAATTTCTAAAGGATATAAATTTTCTGATATAAAAGAAGCGATTGAGAATTTAAAAGGAGAACGAAATGATTAAAGATTTAAAAGATGGTTTTAGTGGAAGTGGCACATATATTTGTAAAGCGATGAATAAAGGGATTGGTAGTAATGGAAGTATCTTTTTAACAATTACTTTACAAGACGCAAGTGGAATTATTGACGCTAAAAAATGGACTTATGAAAGTGACGATGATGAATTATTTAAAAGTGGAAACATTCTCCATATTGACGCAGATTGTGTATCTTTTAAAGATAAATTACAACTTAAAATTAAAAGAGCATCTTTAATGTCAATTGAAGATTGTGAAATGAGTGAACTTGTAGCAGAATCTTCTTTTTCTTTAGAAGATTTAACTTCTAAACTTAATAGATTCGTTAGTAATATGAGTAACGAAAATATTAAAAAGATTGTTATTGCTGTTTTAAAAGAATATCAAAATCAATTTATGTCATATCCTGCAGCAGTTAGTAACCATCATGATTATTTAAGAGGTCTTTTTGAACATAGTATTTCTATGGCAGAAATTGCAGAATTTATTGGAAGCCACTATGATACAGTCAATAAAGATTACTTAATTGCAGGAGCATTGCTCCATGATGTTGGAAAAGTTATCGAATTAAGTGGCGTAATTGGTACAAAATATACTGTTAAAGGGGATTTACTTGGACATTTAGTAATTGGAGAAAATATTATTCAAGAAGTATCTAAAAAACTAGGGATTGAAGGAGAAGAGGTAACAATTCTTTCTCATTTAGTATTATCTCATCATGGTGATCCAGAATATGGAGCATGTGTATACCCATTAACTCGTGAAGCTTTACTTTTAAGTATGATTGATGATATGGATGCAAAGATGAAAGTTTTAGATAAAGCTTTTAAAAATACAAATAAAGGTGAATTTAGTGACCGTATCTTTGCACTTGGAAATAGAGCATTTTATAAAATTGAAGATTAATTATTAAGCTGGTTTAAATAAACTGGCTTTTTAAATGATAATAAAATAGAAATGTATTAAAATTTTTCATTGACACTAAAAATTATACAAATTAACAAAAGTGTCTATATAAAAAAAGATTTACTAATGTAAAATTAAATTAACAAAACATGAATGGAGGTTCATAATCATGATTTTAAAAAGAAATATTTTTAAAGAAAGGAGAGAAAACAAAGAATTAAGTTTAGAAGGATTATCTGAACAATTAGGAATAAATTCAAAAGAATTAAATAAAATTGAAAATTTCGAAAAAGAAATTGATTACTCTAGTTTAAGTAAAATTAAAAAGATTTTAGATATTAATGATCAAGAAGTTAAAGAATATTTTGATAATTATTATGAAATAAAATCAAAAGAATCTAAAGCAATTAAAAGAAGTTTAGTTTTAAATTTATCATCTCTTATATACGTGCTTACTTATTTACCAATTATTATTACTGATTGGATATCATTAAGTAATATGAAATTCTTTTTCCTGGTAACTTTTATTGGTACAACCCTCCTTGTTGGTTCTTATACTTCATTTGTTGGTTCTAAAGGACAAATTTCTAGAAAAAAATATAATATTTATTTAGTTATTTATACAATTTTATTTGTTTTAACATTAGCAGCATATATAGTAACTGTTTTATTAGTTTGCAATTATTTAAGATATGTAGTTCATATCTAAATTAAAAATGTACCCTTGAAATAGGTACATTTTTATTATCTTTTAAAATCTTTTTCAATTGTAAAAGTAATAAATACTTTATTTAAATCTTCAATTAAAGTATCTAATTTAGATTGTTTATCTTTAATGAATTTAGTAGTGATAGATACAAATATTCCAACATGGATATCTGAATAAGTTTGTAATAAGGTTTTATTTTGTTCATCAGGATATAAAGATCTTAATTTTTCATCAAATACCCTGCCTGAAGTATATGTTAAAAGAATAGTTAATTCTCTATAATCTTCTCTTTGACTTAACGCTGGAGTTTTATCTCTATATTCTTCAATTAATTTTAAATATCCTTCAAGTACCGTTAAAAAATATACTTTAAAGGAAATATTATCAGGAAGTCTTGCTTCTTCAATAATCTTTTTAAAGTGATTATAAACAGCTTTTTGCATGAAATCATCTTTATTTTTATAATGATTATAAAATGTTGGTCTTTTAATATCTGCTTTTTCACAGATATCATTAATTGAAATATCTTTATAAGGGTGTTCTACTAATAACTCAATAACTGCTTTATGTAATCTTTCTTCAGTGCTTTTACTTCGTTTATCCATATATGTAATCTTCTTTCGTTTAATAATTATAAAATAAAATAAAAAAATCTCAAATTAATATTTCATTAATTTGAGACTGTTATTGTTGTATCAATTCTTTCAATCATTTTTTCGATTGAAATAGAAGGATTATTATAGAAATACGCTAAAAAAGATAAAATTCTAGTAGATAATCTATATAAATATAATTCTTCATTTTTCTTTAATATTAGGATTTTTTCTAGTTTGGTATTCTTTTTTGATGAATTTTTCGATTTCTTTAAAACAGATATAATAAAGTTTACTAGTGCAAGCATCATTATCTAATGAATCACTGATCTCTTTATTCTCGCCTCTAATATTATCAATTGCTTTTAAATGTGCAATAATGAATGACTTTAAAAGTTCATTAAAATCAGAAATAAATTCATTGTTTATTATTTTTAAAACGATATCAGATATAATGAAAATTCATTGTAACATTTACATGTTTTTTCATTTCTTCTATAGAAATATCACTATTATAGAAAAATATTAAAAAAGCTAAGATACGAGAAGCCATTCTATATACAAAGAAATCTTCATCAATTGGATCAATATCTTTGTATGCTCTTTCTTTATATCTTTTCTTTAAGAATCTTTGAATTTCTCCAAAACACAAATAATATAATTTACTTGTTTCTATTTTATATTTTGGTTTATTATTTGGTTTTCTAATTTTTTCAATATAACTTAAACAATAAAAAGTGAATTCTCTGCAATAATCCTTAAAATCTTTATTTTTATCTAAACTTGCAGGTCTTTTCTTGTATAAAAAACTAATGAGTTGAATGATTAAATTTTCTTTATCTCCAAAGTTATTATAAAAAGTAGGTCTTTTAACATCAGCTGCTTCACAAATTTCACTAATACTAATATCTTCATAATCTTTTTCTTTAAGTAACTTGGATAAAGCTTTTATAAATTTTATATAAGTTTGTTCGATTCGCTTTTCCATATATAATTTATATATCTCTATTTTGAAAGTCTAAAGACTGAAGGAATCGCATTTTCGACTTTTTTCATCATTTCATCAACTGTGAAGTCTTTACTTAAATAAAATAAAATACTGTATGAAATAAACATACTTGAATATGAGTATACTAAAAATCTTTTTTCGTCTTCTTTTAATCCATCGTTTTCATTTTCTGGTCTTGATTTGTATTTTTCAAGTAAAAAATTATCAATAACTCTAAACGTAATGTAATACATTGATGAGACGTGGCCTTCTTTATTTAAGATTCCAACTTCTTTTTTAAAATTATTTAAATATGTTAAATTATATCTTAATAATTTTAATACAAATTCTCTAAAACTTGAAATTCTATCTAATGAATAAAATTCAACAATATTAGTTAATCTATATTCAAATATTTTCTTTAAAAAATCGTCTTTATCATCAAAATGGTTGTAAAAAGTAGGCCTTTTAATACCAGCCTCATTACAGATATCATTAACAGTGATATCATCATAATCTTTTTGCATAATTAATCTACTATATGCATGTTGCATTTTGTCGTATGACTTTTCAATTCTTTTATCCATATGATTTTTAATGATATTTAACAAAAAAGACGATTTCGTTAAACATTAGTTTGATATTTTATCACTTATTGAACATTAGTGCAATAAAAATATGCGACATTATCGTATTTTTTGGAAAATTTATAAATATTTATTTTAACTTTTGAAATGTCAAAATTATGTAAATAAAAATAGAGGAATTAACCCCTATTTATAATTAAAATAAACTATAAGATTTAATTTTATCAACTATTTCACACATTCTATCAATTGAAACTTCTTGATGATAATAGAAGTAGTGAGCTTGTAATGAAAAGAATCCTGCATATTCAAACATTAAAAAGTCAATATCTGTAGTATTTGGATTTTTATGTCTTTTAACTAAATATTTTTCTTTAAAATATTTTTGTTCAATATTCATTGTAATTTTATATAATGAACTTATGCCATCAGGATCTTTTAAAAATACTGGATTTTTACGATTAAATGATAAATCTAAAAAATAACCTTTAAGCAATGCGATTAAAAAATCTTCAAAACATAAATCTTCGCTTATTCTTTCTCTAATAATAATTTGTTCAAATTCCCAACATAAGATTTTATCAACAAAATCTCTTTTATCCTTAAAATTGTTGTAGAATGTTGGTCTTTGAATATCGGCCTCCTTACAGATATCTAAGACGGTGATTTCTTCATAAGCTTGATTCTTTAGGATTTTAAAGAATGCCCTTAGTAACAAATCGTACGTTTTCTCAATTCGCTTATCCATTTAATATACCCTCCCTTAATTTTTATTAAAATAGATCTTATATGCTAAATTTCCTAATTTTTCGATTATATCATCAACTTTTAAGGTATCGTCATTTATAAAATAAACTACAATGTTAATAAACATACCTGTATAACTTCTTACTAATAATTCTTTAGAAATATCATCTAAATTGTATTCGTTGTTTTGATTACATTTATCTCTTAAAAGAGTAAAAATAGTTTTATGAAATATTACATATACAATATGTTCTTTGGCATTTTCTTTTAAGAAGTTTTGTATCTTTTTTTCTTCTTCAATTTGATATAAGAAAGTTTCAAGTAAAGTGATAAAGTAATCTTTAAAGTTTAAATTATCTAAAGAATAGTTAGTTTTTAGTTTATCGTTAAAATATTTAGTCAATGCTACTTTTGTAAAATCATCTTTATCTTTATAATGGTTATAAAATGTTGGTCTTCTTATTGAAGCAACTTTACAAATTTCATCAACAGTGATTTCGTTATAAGGTTTCTTTTTGTTTAATATGACTAATGCGTTATACAGATCATTTTCGGTTTTTAACATCCTTTTATCCATAAATTAACTAAAAATCCTTTCTTTTTTGATATTTTTATTATTATAAGCGGGATTTTTTTATTTAACAAGCGTAAAAAAACGCCTTGTTTTACAAAGGCGTTAAATTAGTAAATTATTTTGAAAGTTCTTTTTTGAATGTATCTAATACACTAGGAAGATTAACATCTTTTTGAGTATTATATTCTACTTTAAATCCATCAGTTGCGTCATATCGAGGGATAACATGTACGTGGAAATGAGGAACACTTTGACCTGCACTTGGATAACAATTAGTGATGACATTAACACCTTTTGCACCTAAAACTGCTACATCAATTTGGCCAATTCTTTGAGCGACGTTCATAACTTTGTTCATAATTTCTTTTGGACAAGAAAGGAATGTTTCAAAGTGTTTTTTAGAAACTACTAAAGCATGTCCTTTAGTAACTGGATTAACATCTAGAAATGCTAAAACGTCATCATCTTCATAAATTTTATTTGAAGGAATAACTCCATCAACAATCTTACAAAATACACAATTTGTATCAAATTCTTTATTCATTTTTATTCTCCTTTAAACAAAAAGAGCCCACTAGTGGCTCTTTAATATTAATTATTAATCATCAAATAATGATGGATATGTACTCTTAAAGTAATCATAAACTGATTGATCGTAGTAGTTAATATTTGATTTCTTTAAGAAATATGTAACAGCATTAGAAGTGTATGTTGAACCACTTGCTAATGTATAACCCATATCAATTGCATTTGATTCGATTTCAGCTAATTCAGCTTTAGTTGCATCTGAGCCACTTGCTAAAGTATCTGGTGAAATTTGATCAACAACTTCAACGATGTAGTAGTTGCTATCGACTTTCCAAACAACACTATCAAATTCATTCTTATAAGTTGTTTTCTTTAAGAATGTTGGACCATTTTTAACAAATTGTTTTAAATATGCACCATCAACAATGTATTTACCACTCTTTGCAGTTTCAAATTCACTTGATAAACCATAAGAGAATAATTTATTTTTCATTGTTGAATCACTAATTGCTGAGAATGAATCACTTCCTCCCCATTTATTAGTAACATAACTATTTGTTTTAATGTTTTCGATTTGGAGTTCTAAACCTTCTTCAGGTGAAACAGTTAATCCATCAATTGAAGTAAATGTTGAATAAGATGTTGAATCATTAGTAGCAGGATTATTAGTTAATTTTGAGTATTGTTTAATTAAATCTCCATAAACTGATCCATCATAATATGGGTAATCTTCACCTAATTTACCATCGATATATGAATTAAATTTACTATCAATAACAGTTGATTCAGTTCCAAATGTTGATTCTGCTAATTCTTTAGCGATAGCTCTTGTTTCTTCATCGATGTTATCGTTATTACCATCTAAATCATCATGAATTCCATACCAAGCTTGAACAACTGGTTCAAAACTTACATTACTTTCAGTTTCATTTTGTAAGTAATTTTGAACATATGTTTTTAACATATTTTCAGCGTTAGTAGAATCACTATCACTTAATTTAATGAAATTTAATTTTCTTGATTGAGTTCTACCAATTGATTGGTATTGTTTATCATAAATATATGATTGAGTTAATAAGTTATTAATGATACCAGGTAAGATTGTTTCGTTAATGTAATCTCTATAGTGATATAAATGTAACATTGCATCATCACCTTCGATGATTTTCTTATAATCTTCATTAGCATCATAAGTTGCATCAATTAAAAGACCAAAAGTAAAGTCATTTTCTTCACTTAAATCTTTATTTGTTTCATTTTTATAGTCTGGGACTGTGTATAAAACTGATGCAGGAACTGTTGATAAGTCTTTTTTATAAATTGAATATAAAGAAGAATAGATATTTCTTGCAAATAAAACTTCATAGAATTTATTATTCTTTTTGAAATCAGAAACATTTGCTTTATCAAACATTGATTTAACAATTTCTTTTTCAACAAGTTCCATGTAATTTTTAATTCTTGTTACGTAGTCATTGATGTTATCCATTGATGGTTCATCTTCATAAACTACAGAAACACCAGTAGATTTCCAATTCCAATAGAATTTATGTGATTTAACAAATTCAAAAACACTATTTGAATCTAATAAATCTAATCCTTCAATAGCAAGATTACCATCTGAATCGATTTTGAAATTACCAATATATGATTCTGCTAAAGCTTCAATTAACATTGAAGAAATATCACTAGTGAAAGATGATCCATTTTTAATTGAATTAAAGATTTCTTTAACTGTATTTGCTTCAACATCAATTTTTGTACCTGATTTATCAACAACGATAGCTTCATCTTGATTCTTTAATTTAACACTAGCTGCATCACAACCAGTTAATAAAACAGAAGCTGCAAGAACTGTGATTAAAGATTTAAAATTTCTTTTTTTCATAATTAATTGTTACCTCCGTTAGTATCAAGAGAAGAAGTATAGTAACATAATTTGCCTTTTCCATAGTAATCACTATCACCAAAGTGGATAGCACATGTTTCTGGAATTAAGCCTAATTGTCTTTGATCTTCTTGTTCAAGTAATGCGACATCATATGAATTCCATGAATCTTTTAAAGATGTAGCATTTGATAAATCAACACTTGCTAAATTTGATTCAATGTATTGATCAATTTTAGCTTGAACAGTAGCGTTATTTGCTTTATATGCGTTACCTGTAATCCATTCAAAGATTTGATATTCTTTCTTACTTGATGTATATGATTCGAATTTATCCTTTAAATAGTTAACTCTCTTGTTGTAACCTTCAACGTTTGTTGAGAAGTTTGAATTAACGAATGTAGCAAGTTGATTACCTGATTCGTTTGTAGGGAAATCACTATTGTAATAAGGATTACCTGATGAATCTTGACCATTTTGTAAGATTGGAGTAACTGGAGCGTAATATTCATTTAATTTAACATCAGCTGTAGTTTGATCTTCTAAAGCACTCTTTTCAACAACAACAAAGTGAATACCAGCGTTACTTGTTTCACTACGTGTTACAATGATTGGATTTCCTTTTTCATCACATAAGACTTCTTTATCAAGTCCTGCAATTTTTTGGAAATGTAATGCTTCACTTGTACCTTCTTCAAAGTAAGCTTCATTTGTGTAGTTATAGTTACCATCTGCATTAATATCAGATTTAACTTTAACACCTGTATCAGTTAAAACATATTCATTAGTAGGATCACTACTATCAACTTTTTCATTAACGATAAATGAAATATTGTGTGAGTTGAAATATTTATTGAAAATAATGTTACGTGGATAATATTTTGTTAATCCTTCGTTAACAGTTAATTCTTGTCCAGTTGTTGGATCTTTATATTTTTCAACATCTTTATATTCATTTAATTTAACAACTGCTTCATAAGGAATATATCTAACACCAATGTTTTCTAAATCTTCTTCGACATCAGTTGGCATTAAGAAATTTTCTTTTAATGAATTATTTTTAGTTTCTTCATTAAATAATGAATCATAAGTATAAATACCTAATTTAAATTCATTAATAAATGATGTATCTAAATCCATTAAATGTTCACCAAAAGCTAAGTTATCATCAGTAACATCACTACTTGAAGTATCATCACTATATTTACTAGCGATATCACTATAAGTATTTGTACCAACTTTTGATCTTGTTAATTCACTGATTAAATCATAAAGATCTTTAGCGTTTGTAGATGAAATTTCACCTGTAGTGTAGTTTGATGCGTCTGCATCTACTTTAATAATAATATCTCTTACGTGGTATGGTAATTTAGTATTTAAATAACCATTTTCTCCATAAACCATGTTATAAAGCTTAATATCTTCTTCACTAGCAGTATCTTTTTCTGGATTCCATTGTTTGAATGATTCATAGAATTTATCACTAGCTTCTTCTTTCATGAAAGAAACTTCTTTATCTAAATATAAAGCGTGTTCTTTTTCACTAGTAGACATAGTTGAATCTGTGTATCCTAATGTATCATTAAGATAGGTTTCCCAAGAAACATTTGAAGTATTAGCTTTATCTTTTTCTTCTTTAATACTTGTTTCTACTTGATTCTTGATGTAGCTTGCTCTATCTTTGAATTTTCCTGTAGAGAATTCTTGACGTAAAGCAACTTCATAAATTGTATCGTAGTATGCTTTAGCACTTGTACTACCTTGACGAGTAATATAACGATCAAGGATATCTTGAGCAGTAATTTCTTTTGTAGCAGTTTTACCAGTTGTAGGATCTGTATAAGAATAATCTAATGCGAAATCTTCTTTTTCTTTGACTGAACAACTTGATAAAGCAACTGTAGAAAATACTGTTAAAGCTAAAGCTAAATTTTTTGCAACTTTCTTCATTTACTTTCCTTCCATAATAAAAAAATTTCTATTTATCCCTAAATAGTAAAAATATTTTATTATAAATCATTTCTTTATTCAATTAATTTCATTAAATTTATGAATATTTTTAAAGTTAAGAATTATTAATTAATAAAGAAGATTAAAAATAAAATAAGTTATGAATTTATCTTTATTTTATAACTAGAAATATCTTTTAAAGTAGTCTTTAAATATTAAATATTTTTAGATTAAATTTAGTGAATTCTATTAATCCTTATTGTATTAATAAAAAATTATCATTTTATTTGAGTGTTACATTCATTTAATTTAAAATATCTAACGAAATAAGAAATATTCTTTGGAGATTATAAAAATGAATGAATTAGTTATTACAAATTTACATGTCAGTGTTGATGATGTTGAAATTTTAAAAGGCGTTAATTTAACTATTAAAAAAGGTGAAATTGTTGCATTACTTGGTCCAAATGGACATGGAAAATCTACCCTTTTAGCAGCAATTATGGGAAATCCTAGATATAAAGTTACTGAAGGAAGTATTCTTCTTGATGGAGAAGATGTTTTAAAAATGGAAGTTGATGAAAGAAGTCGTAAAGGTCTTTTTTTAGCATTCCAAAATCCTAGTGAAATTCAAGGAGTTGTCACTGCAGATTTTTATAAAAGTGCAATAAATGTAAGACGCGAAAAGAAAGTTAATTTATATGAATTCTATAAAATGATTCAAAATGCAAGTGATGAAGTTAAACTTCCTTTTGATATGGTTAATAGACATTTAAATGATGGATTTTCTGGAGGAGAGAAAAAACGTAATGAAATTCTCCAAATGTTACTTTTAAAACCAGATCTTGCAATGCTTGATGAAATTGATTCAGGATTAGATGTTGATGCAATTAACACTGTTAGTGAAGTTATTAATAAAGAATTTAAAGAAAATAATACTTCTTTTTTAGTAATTTCTCATTATGCTAGATTATTTACACTTATTAATCCTACTCGTGCTGCAATTATGATTAATGGTAAGATTGTAGTAGATTCTGATGCTTCTTTAATCACTCGTATTGATAAAGAAGGTTATGAATGGATTGAAAAAGAATTAGGTATTAAAATTAAAAAAGAAGAAAATACTAAACCAATGAATAAAGTTAGTATTGGAAGTTGCGCTACTAAAGAATTATTAAAGGAAAGTAAATAATATGTATAAAGATTTATTACATTTAAATACTCCTCATATAATGAATAAAGATTTTAATAAAAGAGAAATAGTAGATTTAATTAATGATAAAGAAGAATTTGAAATTAAAAGTAATTACCAAGAAATTACATTAATTAATGATAAAAATACTAAAGAAATTAATATTAAAGTATTAGAAAATACAAATGTAATCATTACTTCTTTAATTAATTTAAATAATAATTTTAATATTAATATTTCTTTAGAATCTAATTCTAATCTTGAACTTTATTTAGGAGATATTTCTTCTTCTAATTCAAATATTGTTATTAATAGTAATTTAAATAACGAAAATAGTAATTTAAATATCTTTATTGCGTCTTTTGCAGGATTAGATACTTATAAAAAGTATAGTCTTAATTCAATACATAATTCTAGATTCTCTAATTCTTACATTAAATTTAATGGAGTTAGTAAAGAAAATGGAAATATTAAAGTAGACGCTAATACGCATATTAAAGAAAATGCATCTAAAAGTAACGCTAAACAAGATATTAGAATCACTTTAATTGACGAATCAAGTAAAGGAAGAGGATACCCTATTTTAAAGATTGATAATAACGATATTAAAGCAAGTCATGGATGTGCAATTGGAAACGTTAAAGAAGCTGATTTATATTACATTTTATCTAGAGGAATTAATAAAGAAGACGCTAAAAGATTAATTACTTTAGGATATTTAGTACCAATTACTACTAAAATGGATGAAGAAAGTAAGAATACTTTTATTAACTATATAGGAGAAAAATTATAATGTTAGACGTTAAAAAGATTAGAGAAGATTTCCCTATTTATAAAAATCATAAAAATGATTCAAAACCATTTGTATATTTAGATAATGCTGCTACTACTTTTAAACCTCAATGTGTTATTGATGCATGTTCATATTATTATGAATATGATGGTGCTAATGCTCATAGAGGTGATTATGATTTAGCATTTAATGTTGATAAAAAAGTAAGTGAAACTAGAAATAATTTAGCTAAATTTTTAGGAGCTAACCCTGAAGAAATTGTTTTTACTAGTGGAACAAGTATGTCTTTAAATTTAGTAGCATTTGGATATGGAGTTAAATATTTAAAAGAAACTGATGAAATTTTATTAACTGAAGCAGAACACGCTAGTAATGTCCTTCCTTGGTTTAAAGTTGCTGAAATGACTGGTGCTAAAATTAAATATATTCCTTTAGATGAAATTGGAAGATGTTTACCAGAAAATTTAGAAAGAGTTATTACTAAAAATACAAAAGTTGTTTCTATTGCTCAAGTTACTAATGTTTTAGGGTTTAAAACTGATATTAAGAAATGTTCAGAAATTGCGCATAAATATGGTGCTATTTTAGTTTGTGATGCTGCTCAAAGTGCACCACATATTAAAATTGATGTTAAAGATTTAGATTGTGATTTTTTAACTTTAAGTGCTCATAAAATGCTTGGTCCTACAGGAATTGGAGCCTTATATGGTAAATTTGATTTATTATGTAAGATGGATCCTTTTATGATGGGAGGAGGCGACAATGCTAGATTTGATATGTGTGGAAATGTTGCATATTTACAACCTCCTGCAAAATTTGAAGCAGGCACCCAAAATTTAGCAGGCATCTATGGCTTTAATGAAGCAATTAAGTATTTACTTAATATTGGAATGGATAATATTGAAGCACATGAAGAAGAATTAAAAAAATACGCTATCGAAAAATTATCTACCCTTGATGATATTATTATATATAATAAGGATAGTGTTTCAGGAATTATTACTTTTAATGTTAAAGGAGTTTTCCCTCAAGATGAAGCAAGTTTACTTAATTCTAAAGGAATATGCGTTAGAAGTGGAGAACACTGTGCGAAACTTTTAAGAGATTTTTTAAAAGTAGTAGGAACTTTAAGATGTTCATTATATTTATATAATGATAAAGAAGATATAGATTATTTATACAAATGTTTAAAAGAAAAAGGAGATATATTAGATGCTTACTTTAACTGATGAAATGAAAAGAGAAATTATATTAGACCATTACAAATCTCCAAATAATAAGATTGAAAATCCTTCTAGTACTAGTGATTATAAATCAATTAGAATGGATAGTGATTCATGTATTGATGATTTAACAATTTATTTAAAAATTGAAAATGATATTATTAAAGATGCTTTTTTTAATGGAGTAGGATGTGCAATTTCAACTGCATCTACTGATATTTTATGTGATATTATTAAAGGAAAAGAAGAAAAAGACGCTTTAGAAATTATTGAAAATTATCATCATATGTTACATGAAGAACCATATAATGAAGAAGTTTTAGAAGAATTAAATGCGTTTTCTAATACTTATAAACAAGCTGCAAGAATTAAATGTGCAAGCATTGGAAGTATTGGAATTGATAAGATTATAGAGGATAAAAAAGATGAAAATTAATGATAAAGACTTAAATCTTGATTATTCTAAATATGATTTTAAAGATGATGTAGATAGTATTTATTCAACAGGTGTTGGATTAAATGAAGAAGTTATTAGAGAAATTAGTAAAGCTAAAGAAGAACCTGAATGGATGCTTAATTTTAGACTTGATGCATATCACAAATTCTTAAAATTACCTTACCCATCTTTTGGACCAGACACTACTAATTTAGATTTTAATTCTTATACTTATTTTACTCGTTATAGTAAAAAAGAAGAAAGAAGTTGGGAAGAAGTTCCAGATACTATTAAAGAAACATTTAAAAAATTAGGTATTCCTGATGCAGAAAGTAAATATTTAAGTGGTGCTGCTACTCAATATGAATCTGAAATGGTATATCATAACATGTTAAAAGAAGTAGAAGAAAAAGGAGTTATCTTTTTATCTACTGATATGGCGTTAAAATTATATCCAGATTTAGTTAAAAAATATTTTGGAACAGTTGTTAATGTTGCAGATAATAAATATAGTGCTTTAAATGGCGCTGTTTGGAGTGGAGGAAGTTTTATTTACGTTCCAAAAAATGTAAAACTTGAAAAACCTTTACAATCATATTTTAGAATTAATAATGAAAAAACAGGTCAATTTGAAAGAACTTTGATTATTGTAGATGAAGGAAGTGATATTCATTACGTTGAAGGATGTACTGCCCCAATTTACAGTAAAGAAAGTTTACATGCTGCAGTTGTTGAAATTATTATTCATAAAAATGCAAGATGTAGATATTCAACAGTTCAAAATTGGTCAAATAATATTGTAAATTTAGTTACTAAACGTGCATTATGTAAAGAAAATGCAGTTATGGAATGGATTGATGGAAATATCGGAAGTCAAATCAATATGAAATATCCAGGATGTATTTTAGAAGGTGATAATTCTAAAGGATTATGTGTTTCAATTGCAGTTGCAGGTAAAGGACAATATCAAGACGCTGGAAGTAGAATGATCCATATTGGAAAAAATACTACTTCATCAATTATTTCTAAATCTATCGTTAAAGATGGTGGAATTTCTAATTATAGAGGTACTTGCCGAATTAAAGAAAGTGCGATTAATTCAAGAAGTCATATTGAATGTGATACTTTAATTTTAGATGATAAATCAAAATCTGATACAATTCCAAAGAATGAAGTATTGAATAATTCATCATTTTTAGAACATGAAGCTACAGTAAGTAAGATTGATGAAGATGAATTATTCTATCTTATGAGTAGAGGAATATCTAAAAAAGATGCTACTCAAATGATTGTTATGGGATTTATTGAACCATTTTCAAAAGAATTACCAATGGAATACGCAGTTGAATTAAATCAACTTATAAAATTAGATATGGATGGAAGTGTAGGTTAATGCCTGCACTTTTTATATTAAATTTATAGTTTTTCAATTTTTTCAATATATTTTACTAATGTATATAATGTATTTGAATGATATAAAGGTGCAACTTTTTTGATAAATTCAAAATCTAATTTTTCAAATTCAAATTCATCAATTCTTAAATCTTCAAATAATAATATTTTTAAATCTTTAATTGATCTAACTGGATATTTTGAATATAAAGTATCTAAAAGTGCTTTTTCTTTAGTAGCAATTTTATAATTTATTCCTTCTTCATTTTTGTTTAATGTGTATCCATAAGGAAAAACTTTATTAGGGATTGATCTATAATCAAATCTAACATTATTTACTGAAAAATATTTATTATTTTTCTTATTAAACATTGCACTTGTATACATTGTTACCATTTCAGGAATCAATCCATAATAGCTTAAAGCGTATTCAAAAGAAATATAAGAAGGTGATAATAAAAAATTAGCAAGAATTGGAGCGTCTATTTTTAAATTATCAGTATAAATACCTTTTTTAACTCTTATTAAATTACCCTTTTTAACTTCTAAACTTATTTTTTGATTTATATTTGAATAATCTTTATATTCATCTTTTAAACTTAACATGTCATATATCATTGTTGATTTCCCATTGATAATATTATTTTATAAGATTATGTATGGGAAATCAACATTAAAATTAATGTTAAAAATGATTTCAATTGGTTTGTTTTGATCCTTACCATCCTTACCAGTGGTAAGGATGTTGTAAGCGAAGTGGTAAGGATAAATGCTTAAAAATAAGTAAAAATTGTGTTTTTATGGGATATTTTCTAAAAATATAAAAAATAATTCTTAAAAGTGGCAAGGATAGTGGTAAGGATGTTGCAAGCGAAGTGGTAAGGATAAATAATCTTTATAAGGGAATAAAGTTAATGAAATTTATGAAAAACTTTATGTAAATAAACCATTATTAAAAATAATTGATAATAAATATTCAAAAAATTGTAAATATATTAC
>CAVKZU010000020.1:0-45860 GCA_963660725.1 Lachnospiraceae bacterium
TTTAATACTATTAAAGAGAATGAAATAACTAATAATGAAAAGACAATGCAAGAATTAATGAAAGAAGTTAGATACGCTCAAATATTAAGACCATATGAATTTAAATTTAATTGTGTTAGTGAATTCTCTGGAGAAGGAGAAGTCTTTAAAGATATTGGAGGAGTATTAACTCTAGATATGTGTAGAAGTCATAAATATGATGATTTAATCTTAAAAATGGTTGAAGTTAATTTTAAAGAAAGAGAGAAATCACTTAAAGAGCTTAAAGATGAAGCTACTCAATGGTTATCAATCTAGCAACTAATTGCAAATTGTAATAAAAAATCATTAACATTTACCTTCTTTGAAGATGATTCTTTAACTTTCACTTATAAACTTTAATTAATATTTAAAAGATCATTAGATAATATTTTAATGGACTTTTTCTTTAAAATCAAAAGAAAAAGGAAGTATCTAAACTTCCTTAATGGCTATTCTTTTGATGATTCTTTTTCTTCTTTAATGACTTTATCCCATTTTTTTAAATCTTCTTTAGAAGGTATAAAGACATATTCAATGTTACGAGCGAGTTCATAGTAATCAAGTCCATATCCTACTAAGAATTTATTTTCTTTTAAAGTAACACCTACTAAATCTGCTTCTAATTCAACCTTTCTTAATGGTTTTTTATCAATTAAAGTACATAATGTAATACTTGAAGGTTGATATTTAATTTTTAAATATTGTTTTAAATAAGATAAAGTTAAACCTGTATCAATAATATCTTCAATAATAACTACATCTCTATTTTTAATATCTGAACTGACATCTTTTTTTAAATGGATTACTCCAGTTGATGCAGTTCCATCATAAGAAGAAACTTGGATAAAATCTTCTTCTAATTCAAAATCACAATGTTTTACTAAATCAATCATAAAAGGCATAGCACCTTTTAATACTCCAATAAAGATTGGAACATTTTTAGAATCTTTAAATCTTTCTTTTAATTCATTACCTAATCTAGCACAGATTGATTCAATTTCTTCTTTTGAAATGATAATTTCTCTCATAAATACCTCAATAAATTAATAAATATAAACTATATTTAATAACTTTAAGATATGTATTTCAAACTTTTATTTAAAATTGACTTATTTCTTTATACTATCTTAATTTTAAATAATATTTTATACTTGAAAGCGCTTTCATAAAATATTCAAAAATATTTCTTGATTATTTTTAAATTAATATTATTATATTGACATATAAAAAAGAATAGAGGTAGCGATGTAAAAGAGTAATTCATGGAGGAGGCATCCAGTGAAGTGAATGAAAGGTAATCATCGCCGAACGTAATACTAGCAAAGGTATTAACGTGGGATTATAGGAAATACCTATAATACTCCTACATTTATGTAGAGGCGCTATGTACATATTTTTAACAAAATGTATATAAGCGTCGAAAGACGCTTTTTTATTACCATCAATAAAAATAAATTATGGAGGTAATTAATATGAAAAGAAATTTATTTTTAACATCAGTTTTAGCATTAACAAGTGTTTTATCACTTACATCTTGTGGAGGATCCCAATCATCAAAATTAAAAATTGTTAGATTTGATCAAACTATTTTAGGAGATAGTGCAAAAGATTTAGGAGTATCAATTGGCGTTAAAAAAGGTAATACTGATTTATTAAATAGAGTTAATGATGCTTTAAGCAATTTATCACAAGAAACAAGAAATGAATTAATGACAGAAGCAACAGAGAGATCAAATGAAAATTATGAAGGATCTTCATTAACTTATACAGTTGATACTACAAAAACTGAAACAATTAGAATTGGTCTTGAATGTGATTATGCACCATTTAACTGGACTGATACAACTTCAAATAAATTTAACTATCCAATTAAAGGTACAAGTTTCTATGCTGATGGATACGATATCCAAGTTGGTAAATATTTAGCATCTACCTTACAAGTTAATTTAGAAGTAGTTAAACTTGATTGGGAAGCTTTAATTCCTGCATTAGAAACTGACACTATTGATTTAGTTATTGCAGGTATGACTGATACTGAAGAAAGAAGAAAATCAATTGATTTTACAGATGAATATTATAGAAGTGAATTAGTTTTAGTTGTTAGAGAAGATTCAAAATTTGCTAATGCTACATCTTTAACTGATTTTAGTGGAGCTAAAATTGTTTCCCAAATTTCAACTGTTACAGATGATGTTATTGAAAATTGGGTTACTCAATTTGGAGTTACACATTTAAGTGCTATGGATACATTCTCAACATGTGCTTTAGCAGTTCAAAATAATACAGCTGATGCAATGACTGCAGAACTTCCAGTTGCTACATCAATTGTTAATGGAAGTAATTAATCATGAGTAGTTGGGATAAAATATTATCTTTATTATCTAATTATTGGTTAACTTTCCTTAATGGTATCGCTTCAACTTTAATTCTTGCAATTGTAGGTACATTTGTTGGATTAATTATTGGTATTTTTGTAGCGTTACTTAGAAATTTAGAAATTAAAGAAACTGATGCAACTTGGATTAAGTGGTTAAAAGGATTTGGTAAAACAATTTCTACAATTTACGTTAATGTCTTTAGAGGCACTCCAATGATGGTTCAAGCAATGATCTTCTTCTTTGGAGGAAGTGCAATGGGAATAAATTGGACAAATCTCCAAAATGTTTGGATTTTTAATGGATATTTCCTTTGTGGTATTATTGTTATTATCATTAATACTGGTGCTTATATGTCAGAAATTATTCGTGCAGGTTTAAATGGCATTGAAAAAGGTCAAGAAGAAGGCGCTAGAAGTTTAGGTATGGGATATTTTAAAACATTAGTATTCGTTATTATGCCTCAAACTTTAAGAAATGCTTTACCTACTATCTTAAATGAATATATTGTTAACGTTAAAGATTCATCAGTTTTAAATGTTATTGGATTAACTGAACTTTATGCATCTGTTAGTATTGCTACTAATAGAAACTACTTCAAAGTAGAAGGTTATATCATTATTGCAGTTATTTATTTAATTTTAACTTTAATTGCAACATTTATTGTTAGAATAATTAATAATAAATTAAATGGAAAGAAAACTACACTTAACCCATTTAAACATTTTAGAAAAGGAGAATTAATGTAATATGGCAGAATTATTATTAAAAGTTGATAACCTTGCTAAATTCTTTGGAACTTCTAGAATCTTAAAAGATATTTCTTTAGATGTTTATAAAGGGGATGTTATTGCAATTATTGGACCTTCAGGAAGTGGAAAATCTACTTTCCTTAGATGTTTAAATTTACTTGAAACTCCTACTCGAGGTACATTAACTTACGCTTCTAATCCATATTTTGAAATCCATAAATGTAAGGATGATTTTGTAGATTACATTAAATATAGAGACGCAAAAGCTAAATATGAAGAAGAACTTGTAAGAACTGAAGATAATTTAGCAATTTACCAAAATAAATTACTTGAAAATATTACTAAAGAAGAAAGAAAAACTTTAAAAGAAGAAGTTAAAGTTGCAAAAAAAGAATTTAAGGATGTTAGAAAAAATCCTGTTAAGAAAATAGATTACTTTAATAAAGAAGCTTATGAAGAAGCAATTAGTAAAAATCCTTCTAGTAAGATTTCTAATAAAGAAATTAATGAAATGCGTACTAAAGTAGTAATGGTTTTCCAATCATTCAATTTATTTAATAATATGAATGTATTAGATAATTGTATTCTTGCTCAAAGAAAAGTCTTAAAAAGAAGTTATGAAGACGCTAAAGAAATTGCAATTAAACATTTAACTAGTGTTAATATGCAAGATAGAATGAATTATCGTATTGATTCTTTATCAGGTGGTCAAAAACAACGTGTTGCAATTGCTCGTGCTTTATGTATGGATCCAGATATTATTTTATTTGATGAACCTACTAGCGCATTAGATCCTGAAATGGTTAATGAAGTCTTAGATGTTATGAAGGCTTTAGCAGAAAAAGGAATGACAATGATTGTTGTAAGTCACGAAATGAGATTCGTTAAGAATGTTTCTAATAAAGTAATGTTTATGGAAAAAGGACACGTCGTCGAATTTGGAGATACTAAAGAAGTATTTACTAATCCTAAAGAAGAAAGAACGAGAGAGTTCTTACATATTGAAGAAAATAACTAAAAATGGGGAGAAATCTCCATTTTTTATATTGCTTTAAACATTTATTGCCAAAATTCATACTAAACTTTTGGCAAACTTGCGTTTAACATCACGGCAAACTTCATACTAAATTCACGGCAAACTTCATACTAAAGTTACGGCAAACTTCATACTAAAGTCACGGCAAACTTGCTATTTTAATAAAATGAATTATAATATTAATATGGAAGAAGTAAATGAAAAAATATATATTAATAGATTGTTTGATAAAAAAATTGAATTTTATTTAAGAAGTGTGGGTGCAATCCAAATTGTTGGTCCGAAATGGTGTGGTAAATCAACTACAGCAAAAAGACACGCTAAAACTATTATTGATTTGATGAAAAAGAAAGTTAGAGATCAAATTATTCCTTTAGCTGAACAAGATCCAGAATATTTATTAGATCAGGGTGAAAAACCGCTTTTAATAGATGAATTTCAAATTATTTCTTTTATTTGGAATTCAATAAAAGAAAAAATTGATGAAACAGGAAGATTTGGTCAATTTATTTTAACTGGAAGTGTAACTGATGCTACAACTATTAATTCGAAATATGGAGAAGAAGACGAAAGACATACTGGTACTGGTAGAATTATAACAGTCATGATGAGAACAATGTCCTTATTAGAAAGTGGAGATAGTGATGGAAGAGTTTCATTATCTAAATTAAAAAATGGAGAATTTAAACCATCAATTTCAAATAAATCATTGTTAGATTATGCATATTTAATTTGTAGGGGTGGTTGGCCTGAAGCAATGGAACGAGAGGAAGATGTTGCATTACAACAAGCTAAAAATTTTTATATTGGTTTGACAAATGAAGATATTTTTAGTTTAAAAGATATTCCTTTAAGAAAAGATGTAGAAAAAGCAAAGAAGATATTAATGTCATATTCAAGAAATATTTCTACTGAAGCAAGTAATGAATCTTTAAGAAAGGACGTTATAGAAAACGATGATTCTTTGAATGATGTAACTTTTAATAAATACATGAATGTTTTAGAACGATTATATGTAGTGGAAGAATTAAAAGCGTGGAATCCAAATTTAAGAAGTAAAACGACAATTAGAAGCAAGAATGTTAGACATTTTGTAGATCCATCAATTGCAACAAGCGCATTAGGTATTACTAAAGATTCTTTGATGTTTGATTTTAATACTTTTGGATTATTATTTGAATCATTAGTAATAAGAGATTTAAGAATATATGCGGAATATTTAAATGCATCTGTTTACCATTATAGAGATAAACTCGGAAGAGAAGCAGATGCTGTTATTGTTTTTGAAGATGGAAGTTGGGCGTTAATTGAAGTTAAACTTAAAAACAACTTGGAAGAGAAGCGGATGCAGTTATTGTTTTTGAAGATGGAAGTTGGGCGTTAATTGAAGTTAAACTTAAAAACCAAGAAGAAATTGAAAAATCATCAAAAAAATTGGTAGAACTTTCTAAAGATATTAATAATAAATATAATCCAATACCTGCATTTTTAATGATTATAACTGCAGGGAATGTAGCTTATAAAGATGAAAATGGAGTTTATATTGTTCCTTTAGGAAACTTAGGAATTTAGTTTATTATAAAATTAAAGTTACATTTATTATTCAAATTCAAATAATAACCATAAAATACGTATATTTTAATATTAACAATATTGTTAATTGTCGCACACGTGAAAAAATGACCTTAAAAACCTTGCGCACACGTGAAAAATAGACTTAAAAATACCGTCGCATACGTGATAAAGATTATAAATGTTAATGTATTACTTCAAAATAATTACAATAACTTTAAACAAAAAGACCTGTTTTTAATTAAACAGGTCTTTGAATTTTATATATGGAATGCTTCACAAGTTGTTAAGAAATTTTGAAGACGAGGAGATTTTGGATGATCAAATATTTCTTCTGGAGTACCATCTTCAACGATTTTTTTATCATCAACGAAGATAACTCTAGTAGATACTTGCTTTGCAAATCCTAATTCATGAGTAACAACACAAATTGTCATTCCAGTTTCTGCAAGTTCTTTAATAACATCTAAAACTTCTTTAACCATTTCAGGATCTAAAGCTGAAGTAGGTTCATCAAATAACATAATTTCTGGGTTAAGAATCAAACTTCTAACAATTGCAATTCTTTGTTTTTGGCCTCCTGATAATGTTCCAGGATATGCATCTGCTTTATCTTCAAGATTTACTCTTTTTAAAAGTTCTAATGCTTTTTCTTTTGCTTCATCTTTTTTCATTTTTTTAAGCATAACAGGTGCTAAAATCATATTTTCCATTACTGTTAAATGAGGAAAAAGTTCAAATTGTTGGAAAACCATTCCAATATGTGATCTAATTTCGTCAATATTTTTATCAGTAATTAAAGTATCTTTATAGTAAACTCCACCACTAGTAGGTTTTACTAAATGATTCATACATCTAATTAAAGTAGATTTTCCACTTCCAGATGGTCCAATAATTGAGATAACTTCACCTTTAGAAACGTGTAAACTAACATCATCTAAAACAGTTTTATTATCATCTTCAAATGTGACAGTAACATTTTTAACGTTTAGCATATTTCATTAATCTCCTTTCTAAAAGTGATAATAATTTAGTAAGAATATATACAATTACAAAGTAAGTAACACCCATTACTAAATATACAGTAGTGTAATCATAAGTAGCAGTTGCTAAAGATTGGAATGCTTTAGTTAAATCAACAACTGCAACAAATGATACAATTGAAGTTTCTTTAACTAAAGTAATTAACTCATTTCCTAAAGATGGTAAAGCATTTCTTAAAGCTTGTGGGAATATAATTCTTGCCATAACTTGAGGATAATTTAATCCTAAGGATCTTCCTGCTTCAGTTTGACCTTTTGGGACTGAATTTATTCCACCTCTTATAATTTCTGAAACATACGCTCCACTATTTAATCCAAAAGCAATAATTGCAACAGTTAAAGAATTAACATGTAATGGACTTAAAATAATAAAATATATAATTAAAAGTTGAACAACCATTGGAGTGCCTCTAAAGATTGCAACATATGTTTTAAATATATTTTGAATAAAGATAATAAATGGATTATCACTTTTAATATTTAAAATTAAACAAGTAATAAATCCTAAAATTACCCCCATTAAGAATGCACATACAGTAATTAATAAAGTAGTTCCAAGTCCATTAAATAAACTTTGAATACTTTTAGGGTTAGAGAAATTAGTTTGCAATTTATCCCAAAGAGAGTCTTTATATACAATTCCTAAAATTAAAATAATAAGGATAAACGCAATAAACATGCTCCATCCAATAATTAAATGGATTTTTTTAGAATGAGAGATAACTTTCTTATCTTTCTTTTTTAAGTCTAAAGTAGAAGTGTTACCTTCTACTTTATTATTTTTATTAATATTATTCTCCATAATTTGCACTAATAATTGAATCTAATACACCATTTTCTTTACTTTCTTTAATAAATGCATTTAAAGAAGAAAGTAATGTATCATTTCCTTTAGCAACTGCAATTGCGTATTCTTCTAAGGTTAAAACTACATCTTCAACTACTACACAACTTGGATATTCTTTAACATATAAACTTGCAGGAGCACTATCAATAATAACTGCATCAATATTTCCAGCTGCTAAATCTTTAGTAGCTAAAACACCATCTTTATATCCTTTACTTGTAGCATTTTTAATACCTGTAAAGCCCATATCATCACTTCCTACAATATAAGCTTCTCCAGTAGTTCCAATTTGACATCCAATTGTTTTACCTTCTAATGCTTTTAATAATTCATCATAATCTAAATGTGCTAATTCTGAATCTGCTTTAACAATAACAACTTGACTTGCTGAATAATAAGATTCAGTAAAATCAACAACTTTACTTCTTGCTTCAGTAACTGTCATTCCTGCAATACCAATATCTGCTTTATAAGTTTGAATTGAAGGAATAATTGCATCAAAATCGATATCACTAACAGTTAATTTAGCTCCTAAAGAGTCTGCGTAAGCTTTAGCAAAATCAATATCAATACCTTTAAATTCTCCATTATCTAAATATTCAAATGGTTGGAATGTTGCATTTGTTGCAAGTACTAATTCTTTTTTATTTTTAATCATATCAAGTGTATTCATCGTTTGTCCACATGATGCAAGACTTGCTCCCATTAATAAAGTAATTCCTAATGTTAAATAATTTTTAAGTTTCATAAAATACCTCCTAACTTTTAATAATGAATAGAAACTTTAGAGCTAAGAGTGTTTATGAATATAAAAACGCCCTTAAACTTTTAGTCTAAGGGCGATAATTCGCGGTGCCACCTTAGTTGCTTATTAAATCACTTTAATAAGTACTCTATGAGTTCAATTAAACTCAGACGCTTTAACGGGCGAACCCGTATAGGTTTTTTCCTATCTGCTCCAGGATACGTTCATTAAATTCTTCTATATTAGCCTCACACCAACGCTAACTCGCTGAATAGTTCCTTTAATTACTACTTCCTTTCTTCGCTTTAATGTAGAAAATTATAAATTAATTTAAATTTTATGCAAGAATTATTTTATATTTTTTATAAATTTTATTAATTATCATAATAAAACTTGAGATTATACATATTAAATATTAAAATATATTCATGGAAAA
Organism: Lachnospiraceae bacterium; assembly: GCA_963660725.1. Taxonomy (GTDB): domain Bacteria; phylum Bacillota_I; class Bacilli_A; order RFN20; family CAG-826; genus Onthovivens. The sequence continues at coordinate 8,828 of CAVKZU010000020.1, forward strand.
AATAAATAGATATTTTGGTAAAAAGAAAGTTATATTAAAAGAAAAATATGATAAATCATTAATTACTTTAATTAATGGATTATTAAATTCTAAAGGTGGAATTATTTTAATAGGAATTAATCCTCTATCAAAAGAAGTAGTAGGAATTAAAGATTTAAATATTATTAAATTAATTAATGAAATAATTATAAATGAATTAAATCCATCTCCTAAAGAATTTATTAATGTTAATATTTTAAGTGAAGATGAAAAAATCGTAATCAAATTAGAAATTAGTAATAATTTAGATACTTTATATTCTATTAAAAAATATGGATATGTCCCTAAAGGATGTTATATTTATACAAATGATAAACTAAAGAATATGTCAATGAAATTAATCTCTTCTAGAATGGAATCTAAAGAAAATACTTATGAACAAATATTAAAATTAATAAAACAATATCCTGAATATTCTTCTGAAAAAATTGGTGATATGATTGATATGTCAATGCGAAACACTCAACGTTATATTAAAGGATTAAAAGAAGAAGGATATATTGAAAGAAAAGGATCTAATAAAAAAGGAAGTTGGGAAGTTAAAAAATAAATGTCTAGAACTGTCTAGACTTTTTTAATGTCAAATGCATAAAAAATAATTTAATTTTTTGTCATAATAATATTTATTTTATAAACGACTTAATGTATAATATTATTGTGTCAAATAATACTAATAAATATATAGAAGTTCTTAAGAAGAAAGGTTTAAAAATAAGCGATCAAGAAATAGATAAAATTAAAGAAATACTTTTTAAAGAAAATTATTTATCAATTATAGAAAATTATGAGGAACCATTTTTAGATTCTTCAAATCCTCAAAAATTTAAAGATGATATTGATTTTTATTCTATTTTTAATTTATACAAATTTGATAAAGATATTAAATCTATTTATTTTAAATATATTTTAAAAGTAGAGCATCAAATTAAAACTGTTATAGCTAATAGATTTATTTCTTTATATGGAGAAAAAGAATATCTAAAACCAGAAAACTTTGATATTTATAAATTAAATGGCGAACTTGATATTTTAAAAATAAAACAAGTATTTGATCTTATTATAAAGTTAGAGAGTACTTTAGTTAATAAACTTGATAAAAATGAAAAGATTAGTAAATGCATTTTAAAATTTGGATATGTTCCTTTTGATTTATTTATTAATTATCTTACTTTAGGAGAAGTATCTTTATTTTTTAAATTGATGAAAGAAAAAGATAAAAATGCTGTTTCAAAAATATTTAATTTAAAAAGTGAAGAACTAGAAATATTTTTGAAAAATATTACATTTGCAAGAAATTTATGTGCTCATGATGAAGTCTTCTATAATTTTAAATACAAAACATTAATAAAAACGAATACTATTAAAAATTTCCATTTATTAAAAATTCCTTTTGTAAAGAATAATTATCTTTATGGGATAAATGATACATATTCAATTGCAATTGCTTTGTTTTTGATTTTAGATAAAACTGACTTAGCTGAATTTATTGAGTTAATCGAAAATAAGTTTTTGTTTCTTTCTACTTTGGTTAATAAAGAAATCATCAAAATCATACAAATGAAAATGGGCTTTGGTGAAGAATGGAAAAATATTATTTATATAAAGGAATAAAAAAACCTTCCACTCCCGTAGGTACATGGAAGGTAAAAGCATTATTAAACTTCTAATGCTTAGACTCTAGTCCCTTGGGTTCCTAGAGTGCGATCCGACACTAATAATATACAATAATATAACGCAAATTTCAATTATTAAATAGAATAAACTAAAAATCCCCCAGCTCCTAAGAGATGGAGGACATGAACCTCTTTTTGTCTACTAAGTAGAACTAGAAGCCCAGCCCTTGAGACCGAAATACATCAAGGGACGATCCAATAAAAATTTACAATAATTAAAGTCAAATTGCAAGACTTTAAATAGATGTGAGTTTAAAAAAAGTAAAAAAAGTAAAAAAAACTTAAATTAGATTTTGTATTAAATGAAGTTTCTATTTTAATAAATAAATATGAAAATATGCATTATTTTAAATATAGTTGAAATATAAATTAATTTAGTATTTAATTAATACCTGTTGAGCTAGAGTGTCTTAAAGTTAATTATTAACTTTTCCCATGACTAACCACTCTTAAAATAAAACAGGGGGAGGAATTTTATGAACGAAAATAAAAATAAATCTAATTATTGGAAAGAAATTTTTAATATTAGAACAATTGCAATGAATGGTTTAATTGCAGCATTATATGCAGTTTTAACTTATCTTGGTAATATTGCAGGATTATCCTATTCTTTTATGCAATTTAGATTTAGTGAATTTTTAATGTTATTTGTATTTTTTAATTCACATTATACATTAGGATTAACTGTTGGATGTTTACTTGCTAATTTAATATCTTCTAGTGGAATTTATGATATTACTTTAGGAACACTTGCAACATTTATTTCTTGTATTTTAATGATTATATTCTCTAAAAAAGTAAAATCATTATTCTTAACAGGACTTATTCCATGTTTTATTAATGCATTTATGGTGCCTTTAATTATTTATCTTGCATCTTTAGGAACTAGTAGTGCATTTAATATGACTGGAATGGTTTATTTTGTTATGTGGGGATGGGTACTTCTTGGTGAATTATTATCGATAAACGTATTTGGATATGTGATTTTTATGGTATTAAAGCATTATAAAAATTTCCCTAAAATGGTCGATGCGAAAAGAAATGCTGATTTTAAATGGTAATACTTTAAAAGAAGTAATTAAATTTGTATAATTTTTAAGTTATGGAAAAGAAAAAAGATTTTTATTTAGAAATATTGCATGAAGATAAAGAAACTCATGCTCGTTATGGAATATTACATACTCCTCATGGAGATTGTGAAGTTCCAATGTTTATGCCTGTTGGAACTTTAGCAACTGTTAAAACTTTATCACCAGAAGAATTAAAAGAAGCAGGAAGTCAAGTTGTTTTAGCAAATACTTATCATCTTCATTTAAGACCTGGAGAAGATATTGTTGAAAAAGCTGGTGGAGTTCAAAAATTTATGAACTATAATGGTCCAATGCTTACAGATAGTGGAGGATTCCAAGTTTTTTCACTTGCTAAATCTAGAGATATTAAAGAAGAAGGCGTTACTTTTAAATCTCATCTTAATGGGGATAAAATTTTCTTTAGTCCTGAAATTGTTATTGGAATTGAAGAAAAAATTGGTGCAGATATCATTATGTCTTTTGATGAATGTATTCCTTATCCTGCAAGTTATGAATACGCTAAAAATTCAACATTAAGAACTTTAAGATGGGCAAAAAGAGGAAAAGACGTCCATAAAAGAGAGGATCAAGCATTATTTGGAATTGTTCAAGGTGGAGCTTATCCTGATTTAAGAAAGATGTGTGCTGAAGAACTTGTTAAAATGGATTTTGATGGATATTCAATTGGGGGTACTTCAATTGGGGAACCAAAAGATGTTTGCTTTGATATGATTGATATGGCAATTCCTTATCTTCCAAAAGATAAACCACGTTACTTAATGGGGGTTGGAAGTTTAGATTATATTCTTACTGGTATTGAAAAAGGTATTGATATGATGGATTGTGTTTTACCTACTAGAATTGCAAGACATGGCACTTTAATGACTCATGAAGGAAGAGTTAATATTAAGAATTTAAAATATAGAGAAGATTTTACTCCTCTTGATAAAGAATGTGATTGCTATACTTGTACTCATTATACAAAAGCATATTTAAGACATCTTTATGTTAGTGATGAAGCATTTGGTAAAAGATTATTATCATTACATAATACAAGATTCCTTCTTTCAATTGTAGAAGGTGCAAGAGAAGCGATTAAAGAAGATCGTTTTAAAGAATATAAAGAAGAAGTATTAAGAAAATATGGTGATAAGAGAGGATTTTAAAAATGGATATTAATTTATTTGATTATTATTTACCTGAAGAATTAATCGCACAAACTCCATCTCATATAAGAGATGAATGTAAAATGCTTCATGTCCATAAAGATTCAAAAACTTATACTGATGAACATTTCTATGATATTTATAATTATTTAAATAAAGGAGATGTTTTAGTAAGAAATAACACTAAAGTCAATCCATCTCGTTTATTTGGAATAAAAGAAGGAACAGGTGCTAAAGTAGAAGTATTATTATTAAAAGAAATTTCTAAAGATACTTATGAATGTTTATGTGGAAACGCTAAAGCAATTAAAGTAGGTACAGTAATTAATTTTAAAGATATTTTAAAAGGTGAATGTCTTGAAGTTAAAGATGAAGGCATTAGAATTATTAAATTTATCTATGAAGGAATATTTTTAGAAGTATTAGATAAAGTAGGTGTAATGCCACTTCCTCCTTATATACACGCTGAAATGAAAGATAAAAGTGAATATCAAACTGTATACGCTAAAATAAATGGTAGTGCAGCAGCTCCAACCGCTGGATTTCATTTTACTAATGAACTTTTAAAAAGACTTGAAGAAAAAGGTGTTGAAATTGTTGATATTACTTTAAATATTGGACTTGGAACTTTTAGACCTGTTAAAGTAAGTGACACTAAAGATCATCATATGCATAGTGAACATTATGAAATTAGTGAAGAAAGTGCTTTAAAGCTTCAAAAAGCAAAAGAAGAAGGTAGAAGAATTATTGCAGTAGGCACTACCGCAATTAGAACTTTAGAAGCAAGTTATACTAAAAATGGATCTTTTAAAGAAGATAAAGACGATACATCAATTTTTATTGAACCTGGATATGAATTTAAAGCAATTGATGCAGTAATTACTAATTTCCATTTACCTAAATCTACATTAGTTATGTTAATAAGTGCATTTATGGGTAGAGAATTTACTTTAGAATGTTATAAACACGCTGTCGAAAATAAATATCGATTCTTCTCTTTTGGAGATTCAATGTTTATTGAAAAATAATCTTAAGAGATCAACTAGTGTTGGTCTCTTTTATTTTACAGTGTAAAATTATCCTATATTTATAGTAACATTGATTTTAGACATATTCTTTTATTATTCTATTTAATGTATAATTTAACTATACTAATTAGTAGATGGCGCAAATAAAAAGATTGAGAAATAAATTAAAAAAGAATTAATAAAGAAATTAAAATAAGACTTAAAAAATAGATATCTAATATTAAATCTACAAACATTTTATTTTTATGTTTAAATAATATAAAATATGCGTATGCAAAATAAGAATTATTACGATGAATTCGTTAAAGAATATAAAGAAATTAGAAAAGTTGAAAACACAAAACCTAAATTATTATTACATGTTTGTTGTGCAGCATGTTCATGTTATCCATTACTTTTTTTAAATGATTTATTTGAAGTTACTATTTTATATTCAAATAGTAATATTTATCCTTCAAGTGAATACGATAAAAGAATCGAATCTTTAAAAAAATACGTAAATGATTTTAATATTGAAACAAAATCACATATTGATATTATTGAAGATAAATATGATTATGATTCTTTTAAAATTGATTTAGAAAAATATAAAGACGCTCCAGAAATGGGTCAAAGATGTAAAATTTGTATTGCTAAAAGAATGAAAAGACTTTATGAAGTAGCAAAAGAAAAAGGATTTAAATATGTAACTACTGTAATGACTGTTTCAAGAAATAAAGATAGTAATTATATAAATTTTTTAAACGAAAAAATGTCTAAACAATATGAAGGCATTACTTATATTTATACAGATTTTAAAAAAAATGAAGGTCAAGAAATTGGAGTTAAAATTGCTAAAAAATTTAATGTATACCGCCAAAATTATTGTGGATGTGAATATTCATTAAAAAATTCAAAAGTAAATGAAGAAAATAAATATGAAGTAGGAGTAATTGTAACTTCATTTAATAAAGAAAATAGATTAGAAAAATGTTTAGATTCATTAAACTTTCAAGATATTAAAGTCCCTTATCTTATTTATTGTTTGATTGATAAAAATAATGAAGAAGATAAATTAATCGCTTTTAAATACCAAACTCTTTATAAAAATAAATTTAAAGTAAAAGTTGTAGATACTTCAATTTCAGATAGTTTAAATAATGCAATTAAAGAAATAAACGTTAAATATTTATCCATTGTATCTTCATCTGATTTTGTATCAAGTGATTATTTATCTATTCCTTATAAAGTAATAACAAAATCTAATAGTGATCTTGCTATATCTAATTACTATATAAATAAGAAAGGTAAATTCAAAAAGAATTTCTATCCTTTTAAATATTTAAATTCTTTATCAAATAAAGGTATTGCAAAATCATTATTTAAAAATCTTTTATTAAAAGATACTATCTTTAATAAGATGTATAAAAAAGAATTCTTGATCAATAATAATATTTTCTTTTTATCTTTTGATAAAATTAATGAAGAATTTTTCTTTACCTTTGAATGCTTATTACTTTCAAGTAAAACTAAATTTATTAAAGAAGCGCTATATTTTTATAATGAACGAAAAGATAAAAAAGATCCTTCTTTAATTTTTGACAAACAACTTAATTTAATTAATTCGTTCTTCCTTTGTAAATTTATTGCTTTTAAAATGGATAAAAAAGATAGTGTTGATACCCAATTTATTTTTAGAAGAATTGCTTTTAATATCCAAGCAATAATAAATCGTAAATATTTAGAAATTTCATTGAAGAGCTATTTAAATCAAATTAATAAGTTATTTAATAAATTAAGCAGTGATCATTATATATATGAAGGAGAAGAATGGGAAAAAGCTTTACTTCTATATAATGAAAAATTTAAAGAAAATCTCTATAATTCTTAATAATTTTAAGGATAAAATGCTCAAAAATAAAATGCGTCAAAAAAACGCATTTTTTTGTTGACTTGAATAAACGACTAGTGTATTATATATTCGTTTATCGCATGTAATGAGTTGCGAGGTTGCTGGTACACCCACAAGAGTTGTCATGAAATGTATCAGGTAATTCGCAATAAACATAGCGTGGAAAAAAGGAGAAATTCATGGCAAAAGCAAAGACTATTAGAGTTCGCTTACAAGCTTATGATCACAAATTATTAGATTTAGCATGTTCAAAGTTATGTCAAGCTGCTACTAAAACAGGCGCACGTGTAGTTGGTCCTGTCCCACTTCCAACGGAAAAACAAGTCTACACAATCTTAAGAGCTGTTCATAAATATAAAGATTCTCGTGAACAATTCGAAATTAGAACCCACAAGAGAATTATCGATATCACAAACCCAAGTAACGACACAGTTACTGCATTAAGAAAGTTAGATCTTCCTAGCGGTGTTGAAGTCGATATCAAAATGTAATTAGGAGGCAAGACAAAATGAAACAAATCATTGGTCGTAAAATGGGAATGACCCAAGTTTATGCTGAAGATGGCACAATGTATGCTGTTAGCGTAATTGAAGTCTTACCAAATGTCGTCACATTAAAGAAAACATTAGAAAACGATGGATACGAAGCAATTCAAGTTGGCTACGAAGACAAATTAAAGAACGTTAATAAATGTGAAAAAGGAATCTTCGAAAAAGCAAAAGTTACTCCAAAACAAAATTTATTTGAGTTAAAGGGTGACGAAATGTTAAATTTCGAAGTTGGCGCTGAAATTAAAGCAGATTTATTCCAAGCTGGTGAAGCAATCGATGTTATTGGTACAAGCAAAGGAAGAGGTTATGCTGGTGTCATTAAAAGATGGGGTCACAAAATTGGTCCTAAAGGACATGGTAGTGGTTACCACAGACAACAAGGTTCATTCGCTAACAATGGTAGATGTAACAACCGTGTTATCCCAGGCAAAAAGATGTCAGGACACATGGGAAATCAATCAGCAACAATCTTAAATACAAATATTGTTAAGGTTGATGCAGAAAAGAATTACATCCTTGTTAAAGGTGGAGTTCCTGGACCTAAAAAAGGTTTAATCAAAATTAGAAGTGCTGTTAAATCAAATTCAAAGAAATTAGATGTTAAACCATTAGTTTCAAGAGTTGATGCAACAGAAGCTAAATAGTAGAAAGGAGATTAGTTATGAGTAATATGAATTTAAAAGTTTATTCACAAACTGGTGAAGAAGTTTCTACATTAGAAGTTTCTAAAGATGTATTCGGTATCAAAGTTAACGAACAAGTTATCTTCGATGCTGTCTTAACATATTTAGCAAATAGAAGACAAGCTACTGCTAAAACTAAGAAAAGAGCTGAAGTCAGTGGCGGAGGCAGAAAACCTTGGAGACAAAAAGGAACTGGTAGAGCAAGAGCTGGTTCAACACGTTCACCTATTTGGGTTGGCGGTGGAACAGTATTTGGTCCTACAGGAGTTCAAAACTTCAAAATCAAACAAAACAAAAAAGAACATCAATTAGCTTTAAAAGGTGCTTTATCTTTAAAAGCTAAGAAAGACTTAATCGTTTTAAATAGCTTATCAGTTGAAGGTAAAACAAAAGAAGTCGTTGCAGTTTTAAATGCTTTAAAAGTTGCAGATAAGAAAGTTTTATTAATCACTGAAGATTCAAAAGTTATGCAAGCAAGTAATAACTTATCAGGATTAAGCTTCAGAGGATATGACAACATCTCTGTTTATGACTTAATGAATGCTGAAAAAGTTATTATGCTTGAAAGCGATGTTAAAAAACTTGAGGAGGCACTTAACTAATGGCTAAGAAAGAAGTAAAAACTGAAGTCGAATCAAAGACATCAGCAAAAACAACAGTTAGTGATTTAGATTGCATCATTGAACCAATCATTACTGAAAAAACAATGACTCAATCACAAGAATCCAACAAGTTTGCATTCAAAGTTAAAAAAGATAGCAATAAAATTCAAATTAAGAATGCTATTGAAAGAATTTTCAACGTTAAAGTTGAAAGCATTAGAGTTTCTAATGTAATGGCTAAGAAAGTAAGTAGAGGAAGCCGTTATAAAGGAACAGTTAGCGGATACAAAAAAGCTATTGTTACTTTAAAAGAAGGCGAAACAATCAATTTATTTGCTGAATAGTCAAACTTATATATAGGAGAAAAGAAAAAATATGTCAGTTAAAACATATAAGCCATATACTCCTTCAAGAAGACAAATGGCTGTCTTAAGTAATGAAGGATTAACAAAAAAGGCTCCTGAAAAAAGTTTAGTTGTTACTCTCAAAAAGAGTGGTGGTAGAAATAACCAAGGTGTTATTACATGCCGTCACATTGGTGGAGGAAACAAAACAAAATACAGAATTATCGATTTTAAAAGAGATAAAGATGGAGTCGTCGGAAAGGTTGCAGCAATTGAGTACGATCCAAACAGAAACGCACACATTGCATTAATTCACTATTTAGATGGTGAAAAGAGATACATTCTCCAACCTACAGGATTAAAGGTTGGCGATAAAATCGTCTCTGGTGAATCAACAGATATCTTAACTGGTAATGCTTGTTTATTAAAGAACATTCCAGAAGGTACATTTATTCACAACGTCGAATTAAAACCTGGAAAAGGTGGACAAGTTTGCCGTAGTGCTGGCTGTTCAGCTCAAATCTTAGGTAAAGAAGGAAAATACGTCATCTTAAGATTACAAAGTGGTGAAACACGTAAATTCTTAGGTGAATGTAAAGCTACAATTGGTATCGTTGGTAATGAAGATTACAACCTTGTCAATTTAGGTAAAGCAGGAAAAACTAGAGGTATGGGTATCCGTCCTACTGTTAGAGGTAGCGCAATGAACCCTACAGATCACCCTCACGGTGGTGGTGAAGGTAAGTGTCCTGTCGGTAGAGATGCTCCACGTACTCCTTGGGGTAAAAGAGCTCTTGGTGTTAAAACACGTAATAACAAAAAAGCTTCTTCTAAATTAATCGTCAGAAGAAGAAATGGTAAGTAGTAAAGGGAGGTTAACATGTCACGTAGTTTAAAGAAAGGTCCATTTATCGATGAAAGCTTAATGGACAAAGTTAATAAGTTAAACGAATCTAATAAAAAGACTGTTATCAAAACTTGGTCAAGAAGAAGTACAATTTATCCAGATTTCGTTGGTCATACCTTTGCTGTTTATAATGGTCATGCTTTCATTACAGTTTATGTCACTGAAGATATGGTTGGTCATAAACTTGGTGAATTCGCACCAACAAGAACTTTCAAAGGTCACTTTGGAAATAACGCAGAAGATAAGGCTGCTGCAAAAGCTGCTGCAGGCGTTAAGTAGTTCATTAGAGGTACAATTTATATGGCAAATGTAAAAAAAGAAGTTACAGAAGCAAAAGCAACTGAAGTAAAAGAAACAAAGAAGAAAGCTCCTGCTAAAAAGGCTGCTAGTAAAACAACAGCTAAAAAAGCAAGTTCTTCAAAGAAAGTTGCAACTAAAAAAGCTTCTAGTGAAAAGAAAGTCGAAAAGAAAGAAGAAGTTAAAAACGTTAGAACTGAAGCAACAGCTAAAGTCTTAGGATTAAAAGCAACTCCAAGAAAAGTTAGATTAGTCTTAGATTTAGTTAGAGGTAAAAAAGTTGATGAAGCATTAGCTTTATTATCAATTACTCATAAAGATGCTGCAGCTCCAGTTGCAAAATTAATTGCATCTGCAAAAGCTAACGCTGTTAATAACTTCAATATGAATGAAGACAAATTATATATCGCTTCAATTCAAGCAAGTGATTCATTCAAAATGAGAAGATATCTTCCAAGAGCTAAAGGAAGTGCTTCTGGTTTAGTAAAAAGATTCTCAAATGTTTATGTAACATTAAAAGAATCTAAATAAGAGTAGGGAGGAGAATTAAACAATGGGTCAAAAAGTCAATCCAGTTGGAATGAGAATTGGTCTTAATAAAAACTGGAACTCAAGATGGTTTGCTAATGATAAAGAATTTTCAACCTACTTAATTGAAGATAACAAAATTCGTAATTATTTAGAAAAAACTATTTCAAAAGATGCTTTACTTTCTCACGTTGAAATCGAAAGAAAGAAAAAAGGTAATGATAAAGATGTTATTCATCAAATTAGATTATTCATCTTCGTTGGAAGAGCTGGTGTTATCTTAGGTAAAGATGGTGCAAAATCAATCAAAGCTTTAAGAGAAAATATCGCTAAATTATTAAGTGATAAGAAAACAGACATCAGAATCGATTTAGTTGATGTTAAACAACCATCATTAGATGCAACTATCGTTGCAAACAAAATTTGCAGACAATTAGAAGATCGTGCAAGTTTCAGAATCGTTCAAAAAAGAGCTATTCAAGATGTTAGAAAAGCTGGCGCTAAAGGTGTTAAAACTGCAGTCAGTGGTAGACTTGCTGGTGCTGATATTGCACGTACAGAAGGCTACAAAGATGGAACTATGGCAATCAACACTTTAAAGAGTGATATTGATTATGCACATAGAGAAGCAATGACAACTTATGGTAAATTAGGCGTTAAAGTTTGGATTTGCCGCGGTGATAAAGAAATTAAACCTCGTGCTTCACAAGTTAGTAAAGCTAACGATAATAAAGGAGAATAACTATGTTACAACCAAAGAGAGTTAAATATAGAAGACCTCATATTATTAAATACGAAGGTTTATCAAAAGCTGGTAACGAAGTAAGTTTTGGTGAATTCGGTCTCCAAGCTGTTACTGGAAATTATGTTAGCGATCGTCAAATTGAAGCTTGCCGTGTTGTCTTATCAAGATATACAAAAAGACAAGGTCAAGTTTGGATCAGAATCTTCCCACATTTAGCAAAAACTAAAAAACCTGCTGAAGTCCGTATGGGTAGTGGTAAAGGTAATCCAGAATACTGGGTCGCAGTTGTTAAAAAGAACAGAGTTTTATTCGAAATTGGTGGAGTTCCAGAAGCTGATGCAATTCACGCATTAGAAATGGCAGCTTACAAATTACCTATCAAAACTCGTATTGTTAGAAAATCAACTAACAATAAAAAAGAGGAGGTTAAATAAGGATGAAAATTAGCGAAGTTAGAGAACTTTCTAGCGAACAATTAAATGATAAAATTTATTCATTAAAAGAAGAATTATTTAATCTTCGTAGAAAAAAAGCTGTTGGACAACTCGAAAATTTATCAGAAATTAAAAGAGTTAGAAAAGATATTGCACGTATCTACACAGTTTTAAAAGAAAGAGAATTAGGTGTTGAGGAGAAATAATATGGATAAAAGAAGAAAAATTCAAGGTGTTGTTGTCTCAGATAAAGCTCCTAAAACAATCGTTGTTGAAATTACAGGTTATAGAAAACACTCTAAATATCAAAAGAGAGTTCAATATCGTGCTAAATACTATGCACATGATGAAAATGGCTTAGCTCATACAGGTGATACAGTTACTATCTCTGAATGCAGACCATTATCAGCATTAAAGAGATTTACTTTAGTCTCAGTTGATAAAAAAGCTGTTGAATCAGTCAAAGTATTAGAAGAAAAAGAGGTTGAAAAAGCCTTACACGAAAATGAAGAAGCTAAAGGAGAATAGTTATGGTACAAACAGAAACAAATTTAAAAGTTGCTGATAACTCCGGCGCAAAGATCGTTCGTGTATTCAGAATTTATGGTGGAAGCCATAGAAAATCAGCTGGTGTTGGTGATGTCGTTTTATGCGCTGTTAAAGATGCGTTACCAAACGGTAAAGTTAAAAAGAGTGATGTAGTCAAAGCAGTCATCGTTAGACAAAGCTATCCAATCGAAAGAAAAGATGGTTCAGTCATTAAATTTGATGACAACGCATGTGTTATTATCAATGAAGATAAGACACCTGTTGGAACTCGTGTATTTGGTCCAGTTGCTCGTGAACTTCGTGATAGAGATGAAGCTTATATGAAAATCGTCTCTTTAGCTACAGAAGTCTTATAAGGAGATAGATATGAAACTCAAAAAAGGTGATAAAGTTATCGTTATCTCAGGTAAAGATAAAGGAAAAACTGGAGTTATCCAAAGAGCTTATCCTTCTATTAATAAGGTTGTTGTTGAAGGTGTTAACGTTAAGAAAAAACATGTTAAACCATCACAATCAAACCCAGAAGGAAGCATTGTTGAAATTTATGCTCCACTCGATGCTAGCAAAGTCATGTTCTATGATGAAAAAGCTAAAGCTGGTACAAGACTTGGCTATTCAGTAAATAAAGATGGCGAAAAAGTCAGAATTGCTAAAAAAAGCGGCAAGGAAGTTGAATAATAGGAGGTAATTATGGCAGAAAATAAAACAAATAAGAGTGCTACTAATGAAGCTCCTGTTGCTTCAAGCGCTCCTTACAAAACAAGATTAGAAGTTAAGTATAAAAACGAAATCGTTCCAAACTTAATGAAGAAATTCGAATACAAGAATGTTATGCAAGTCCCACACTTAGATAAGATTGTTATCAATATCGGTGTTGGTGATGCTACAAGCGATAAAAAGAGAATTGATGAAGCTGTTGAAGAATTAGGTTTAATTTCTGGTCAAAAACCAGTTGTTACTAAAGCTAAAAAATCAATCGCTACATTCAAATTAAGAGAAGGTGAACCTATTGGTTGTAAAGTTACTTTAAGAGGAACAAGAATGTATGAATTCTTAGACAAACTTGTTTCAATCTCTCTCCCTAGAGTTAGAGACTTCAGAGGTGTTAATAAAAATTCCTTTGATGGTAGAGGTAATTACACATTAGGTGTTAAAGAACAACTTATTTTCCCTGAAATCGATTATGATAAAGTTGGAAAAGTTAGAGGTATGGACATTATTATCGTAACAACTGCAAATAGTGATGAAGAAGCTTATGCATTGTTAAAAGAATTAGGCATGCCTTTCAATAGATAGGAGATAGTAGTTATGGCAAAAACAAGTTTAAAAGTCAAACAAGCTAGACCTCAAAAGTTCAAAGTTAGAGAATACACACGTTGTAAAAGATGTGGTAGACCTCACTCAGTCTATTCAAAATTTGGCCTTTGCAGAATCTGCTTAAGAGAACTCGCTTATAAAGGCGAAATCCCAGGCATGAAAAAGGCTTCATGGTAATTTATAGGAGGTAAATAAAATGCATCAAGATCCAATCGCAGATATGCTCACAAGAATTAGAAATGCTAACGCTTTACATCATGAAAGTGTTTCAATGCCTTCTAGTAAATTAAAAGTTGGTATTTGTAAAATTCTTTTAGAAGAAGGTTTCATCACTTCTTACGAAGAAAAGAAAATCGATGAAGTTAAAAAGGAATTAGTTATCGTTCTTAAATATGGTCCAAATGGCGAAAAAGTCATCCAAGGTTTAAGAAAGATTTCTAAACCAGGTCTTCGTGTTACATGTGATAGCGACCACATTCCTTACGTTTTAAAAGGTATTGGTATTGCTATTTTATCAACAAGCAAAGGACTCTTAACTGACAAACAAGCTAGAAAAGCTAATGTCGGTGGTGAAGTTATTTGCTACGTCTATTAATAAGGAGAGAATCAATTTATGTCACGTATTGGTAATAAATTAATCCCAGTTGTTAATGGTTGTGAAGTAACAGTTGAAGATGGTGTTGTCTTAATTAAAGGCAAAAACGGCGAAGATAAAGTTTCTTTCAATAAAGAATTAATCGGCGTCGAAGTTAAAGATGGTAATGTTCATGTTACAAGAAATAATGAACAAAAACATACAAAACAATTACATGGTACAACAAGAGCTTTAATTCAAAATGCAATCATTGGTTGTACTGAAGGTTATAAAAAAGTCTTAGAAATCATTGGTATTGGTTACCATGCAGAAATGAAAGGTAAAGATGTTGTTTTATCACTTGGATATTCACATCCTATCACAGTTTCTCCATTAGATGGTGTCACTATTAAAGTTATCGAAACTAAAAATAAGGATATCAATGGTATCATTGAAGTTTCAGGACAAGATAAATTTAAAGTTGGTCAAACAGCAGCTTTAATTAGAGAACAAAGAAGACCAGAACCTTATAAAGGTAAAGGTGTTAAGTATCAAGGTGAGCACATTCTTCGTAAAGAAGGTAAACGTGCTGGTAAGTAGTTAGGAGGGAATTATGATTAAATCTATTGATAAAAATGAAGTTAGATTAAGAAAACATTTAAGAGTCAGAGAAAAGATCAGTGGAACTCCTGAATGCCCACGTTTATGTGTATTCAGAAGTAACAAGAACATTGAAGTTCAAGTTATCGATGATACAAAAGGTGTTACACTTTGTTCTTCAAGCAGTGAACAATTAAAACTCGAAAGAGGTAATAATGTTGCTGCAGCTACAGAAGTAGGAAACGATATTGCTAAAAAATGTTTAGCAAAAGGTATCGAAAAAGTCGTCTTTGATAGAGGCGGTTACATTTATCACGGACGTGTCCAAGCAGTTGCTGAAGGCGCACGTGAAGGTGGACTCAAATTCTAAGGAGCAATTTATGGCAGAAGAAATGAAAAATGTTGAAGTAAAAGAACAAGCTAATGCACCAGTTGATGCAAAAGCTGGTAAAAAAGCTCCTTCAAAAGATGGACGTAATTTCAAAGGTGGTAAAAAAACTGATCGCCGTGTAAAGAAAGATAACGCTCCAAAAGAATTTGAAGAAAGAGTTGTCAGTATCAACCGTGTTACTAAAGTTGTTAAAGGCGGTAAGAGAATGAAATTTGCTGCTTTAGTTGTTATCGGAAACGGTAAAGGTAAATATGGCTTTGGTACAGGTAAATCAAGTGAAGTCCCAGATGCAATTAAAAAGGCTGTTGATAAAGCAAAAAGAAATTTATTTACAGTTGATTTAGTTAAAAATGGTACAATTACACACGAAGTTACTGGTAAATTTGGTGCTACTACAGTATTCTTAAAACCTGCAAATGAAGGTACTGGAATTATTGCTGGTGGTGCTGTTAGATCTATTTTAGAACTCGCAGGTGTCAAAAACGTCTGTAGTAAAGTTTATGGAAGTAGAACTAAAATTAATGTTATTAGAGCTACAAATAATGCTTTAAGTTCAACAAAGAACTATAAGAGTGTTATGTCCTTAAGAAAAGGAGATAGTGAAGATGTTAAATAACTTAAAACCTACTCCAGGAAGTAGAAAAGATAAAGTCAGAAGATGCAGAGGCTTAGGTTCTGGCTTAGGAAAAAATGGTGGTAGCGGAAATAAAGGTCAAAACTCCAGAAGTGGAGGTGGCGTTAGACTTGGATTCGAAGGTGGACAAAACCCATTATTCAGACGTTTACCAAAAAGAGGTTTCCATAACGGAAGTCATGTAACTTATGCTATTGTTAATGTTGAAGAATTAAATCAATTCAAAGCTGATAGTGTTATTGATTTAGCAACATTACATGAAGCTGGATTAGTTAAAAAAGATTATGACGGTTTAAAGATTTTAGGAAATGGAGAATTAAAAGTTAAATTAACTGTTAAAGCTAATAAATTCTCTCAATCCGCTTTAGCTAGTATCGAAAAAGTCGGTGGAAAGGCTGAAGTAATCGAATAGTCATAACTACAAAGAGAAATAAAAGATGAAGAAATTCATTGATATTTTCAAAAACAAAGAGGTCGTTAATCGTATTTTCTTTACGATAATGATCCTTTTTGTATTTAGAATAGGCAGCGCAATTACAGTTCCAGGAGTTGATGCTTCAACTCTTACTGACCAGATTTCCCAATCAAGCAACATGCTTAGCTTAATGAATTTATTAGGCGGTGGTGCTTTAAGTAATTTCTCAGTATTTGCTTTAGGTGTTTCACCTTACATTACTGCTCAAATTATTATTCAAATGTTATCTATGGATGTTTTACCTGCCTTAACCGAATTAAATCGTCAAGGTCAATATGGGCGTAAAAAAGCTGAAATGGCTACTAGATACCTTTCATTAATGATTAGTGCAGTTCAAGCATATGGTATTATTCAAACTGCTAAAAATACCGATTGGATTAGCTTCACAATGGAAGATAGCTTCCTTACATACGCTTATATTATTTCAATTATGATTGGTGGATCAATGCTTGTTTTATGGCTTGGTGACCAAATCACATCTAAAGGTATTGGAAATGGTATTTCTGTAATTATCTTTGCAGGTATCGTTGCTCAACTTCCAAACCAAATTTCAACAGCTTTCCAAAAGTGGGTTGTTGCAAACTGGAACTTAGGAAGTAGCGAAACAACAAAAGGTGTTTTCCAATTTATCCTTTATATCTTAGCATTTATCTTAATCATTTCATTTGTTGTCTTTATTGAATTATCTAGAAGAAAAATTCCTGTTCAACAAGCAACAAGAAGTGGTGGAAATGAAAAACTTGCAAAAGCAAGCTTCCTTCCTATTAAGATAAATAGTGCTGGAGTTATTCCAGTCATCTTCGCAAGTTCAATACTTATGACTCCATCCATTATTGCTTCATTTATTTCAAGTGATGCAATTAATGCAGAATGGCTTAAAGTCTTCCAATATAACCAAATGGTTAACACTGGAGGCGTTATGATTCCATGGGGATTAATCATTTATATTGTTCTTGTATTTGCATTTACATTCTTCTATGCAAACTTACAAATTAATCCAGAGAATTTAGCTGAAAATTTCCAAAAGAATGGTAGCTATATTCCAGGAGTTAGACCAGGTATTGAAACTGAAAAATATGTAAGAAAAGTTTTAAATAGAGTTACCTTAATTGGTGCTTTAGCACTTTGCTTCATTGCAGCATTACCTGTTGTCTTAACTTTAACAGGTGTATTTGGAAGTGATACTTCTTTATCACTTGGTGGAACTGGTTTAATTATTGTTGTTGGTGTTGCACTTGAACTTAATGCTCAAATTAGTGGTCTTGTTGCTGGTAAGAGCTATGATGAAGTTATTGGAGGATTATAGTAAATGAAAAATATTATATTTTTAGGCGCTCCAGGTGCTGGCAAAGGCACAAACGCAAAAAAAGTTGCTAGTGAATTTAAAATTCCACATATCTCTACTGGAGATATGTTTAGAGAAGCTATTAAGAATGAAACTCCTGTAGGACTTGAAGCAAAATCATATATGGATAAAGGCTTACTTGTTCCAGATGAAGTTACAATTTCTTTAGTTAAAGAACGTTTAAGTAAAGATGATTGTGCTAAAGGTTTTCTTCTTGATGGATTCCCACGTACTTTAGTTCAAGCTGAAGCACTTAAGAAAATTGGAGAGGAAATTTCTCGTCCAATTAATTTAGTTATCAATCTCGTCGTCCCAGAAAGCGTCTTAAAAGATAGAATCTGTGGAAGAAGAGTTTGTAAGAGTTGTGGTGCTCCATATCACGTTACAAATTTAAGACCAAAAGTTGAAGGAGTTTGTGACTTATGTGGAGGAGAGTTAATTCAAAGAAAAGACGACAATGAAGAAGCTCTTAAAACTCGTTTAAGTGAATATCACAAACAAACAGAACCACTTATTAATTTCTATACTAACGAAAATGTTTTACATGATGTCGATGGAGTTAAAGCTCTTGACGAAATCTTTAGTGACATTGAAAAATTAGTTAAGGAGTAATAATTATGGCAGTAATTATTAAATCTAAAAGAGAAATTGATTTAATGAAAAAAAGCGGTGAGGTCATGATTGGCTTACATAAAGTTCTTCATGAAGCAACTCGCCCAGGAATATCTACTGCTGAACTTGATAAAATAGCTGGAAGGTATTGCAAAGAACACGGCGCAATACCTTCATCAAAAGGCTATGAAGGATATCCTGGAAACATTTGTATCAGTGTTAATGATACTTTAGTTCATGGCATCCCTTCTAAAAAAATCGTCTTAAAAGAAGGAGATATAGTCACTTATGATTGTCTTGTTACATTAAATGGCTATACAACAGATGCTGCTAGAACTTGGCCAGTTGGCAACGTAACAGATGAAGCAAAGAAATTGATTGAAACTACCGAAAAATGTTTCTTTGAAGCTGTTAAACTTGTTAAACCTGGTGTCCATCTTGGAGATATTTCTCATACTATTCAAGAAGTAGCAGAAAAAGAAGGTTATTCTTTAACTGATATGTTTACAGGACATGGAGTTGGTAGAGAAGTTCATGAAGATCCATACATTCCTAATCAAGGAAAAGCTGGAGTTGGACTTGTTTTACAAGAAGGAATGACACTTGCTATTGAACCTATGGTTAATCTCGGCACAAAATATATCGAAATTATGGAAGATGGTTGGACAGCAAAGACAAAAGATGGTAAAATTTGTAGTCACTACGAAAATACGGTTGTAGTAACTAAAGATGGCTATGAAATCATCACTTTAGAAAAAGGAGAAGAATAAATGGCAAAACAAGATGTTATAACCGTCGAGGCGGTTGTAGTTGAAGCATTACCTAATTGTAATTTTAAGGTAAAGCTAGAAAATGATTGCGTAATACATGCCACTGTTTCTGGTAAAATCCGTATGCATTACATTCGCATTTTACCGGGTGATAAAGTAATCATTGAATTATCGCCTTATGATTTAAACAATGGCAGAATTGTATTTAGACAAAAGTAGTCTAAACTTAGGAGGAAAAATTATGAAAGTAAGACCCTCAGTAAAACCTATTTGTGATAAGTGTAAAGTTATCAAAAGACATGGCAAAGTCATGGTCATTTGCTCTAACCCAAAACACAAACAAAGACAAGGTTAATTTTTGGAGGAAATTTAAAAATGGCACGTATTGTCGGTGTTGATATTCCAAATGATAAGAATGTAGTTATCTCATTAACTTATATTTATGGAATTGGTCTTTCTACATCAAAGAAGATCTTAGAAAAATGTGGAATCAACCCTCAAACTAGAGTTAAAGATTTAAGCGAAGATGAATTAACAAAAATCAGAGCTGAAGTCTCTCACTACAAAGTTGAAGGTGATTTAAGAAGAGAAGTTTTATTAAACATTAAACGTCTTCAAGAAATCGGTTGCTACAGAGGCATCCGTCATAGAAGAGGTCTTCCAGTAAGAGGACAAAGAACAAAAACTAACGCTCGTACTCGTAAAGGTCCAGCAAAAACCATTGCGAATAAAAAAGAAGCTGTTAAGTAGTTAAGGAGGTAGAAAAATGGCAAAAAAAGTAGCTACCCGTAAAAAGAAGGTAAAAAGAACTTATACTAAAGGTGTTGCACATATTCACTCAACTTTTAACAACACAATTGTTACAATTACAGATGAACAAGGAAATGCAATCGCTTGGAGTTCAAGTGGAGTTTTAGGATTTAAAGGCGCAAAGAAGAGTACTCCTTTCGCTGCTCAAAGTGCTGCTGAAGCTGCAGGAAAAGCTGCAGTTGATCAAGGCATTAAGAGTGTTGATGTTGATGTCAAAGGTCCAGGTGCTGGTAGAGAAAGCGCAATTAGAGCTTTATCACAAGCAGGATTACAAATTACATCTATTATCGATACTACACCTATTCCACATAATGGATGCCGTCCACCAAAAAGAAGACGTGGATAATTAAAGGAGGGGAATTTATGGCAGAAATGGAAAATGTATTAACAATTACACACCCTTTCGAAAAACTTACAACATCAATCGTTTTCGAAGATGAAACTGAAAATTATGCAAAGATTGTTTGCGAACCTTTAGAAAGAGGTTTCGGACTTACAGTTGGAAACGCTTTAAGAAGAGTTTTATTATCAACTCTTCCTGGTACAGCAGTCTATGCTATTGAAGTTGAAGGAGCAGTACATGAATTTACTGCTTTAGATGGAATTGAAGAAGATTTAACTCAAATCATCTTAAATTTAAAAGAATTAGTATTAAAATCTGATACATTCGAAGATGCTGAATATGAAGCAGTTGTCGATGTTCAAGGTCCTTGCAAATTAACTGCAAAAGATATACCACTTCCTACCGGTGTTAGTGTAGTTAATGGCGATTTAGAAATTGCTAATGTTGCAGATGGTGGACATTTACATATGGTTCTTCACATTAAGAATGGTCGTGGTTTTGCAACTAGTGAAGAAAATAAACAATTCCTTACAAGTAAAGGATTGATTGCTACAGATAGTAACTATTCCCCAATTGTTCGTGTTAACTACAAAGTTGAAGGAACTCGTGTAGGACACGATTCAAGATTTGATAAACTTGTACTTGAAGTTTGGACAAATGGTTCAATTACTCCTAAAGATGCTGTATCTTTAGCAAGTACAATCTTAACAGATCATTTTATGAAATTTGCTGATTTAACAAAGAAATTTGAAAATGTTGGCTTAACTGGTGAAGATGCTAAAGTTGAAGCAGAAGCACCAATTGATAATGTATCAATCGAAGAATTAGACTTAAGTGTTAGAAGTTACAATTGCTTAAAGAGAGCATCTATTGCAACTTTAAGTGATTTAACTCAAAAAACTGAAGCAGAAATGATGAAAGTTAGAAACTTAGGTAAAAAATCTTTAAAAGAAGTCAAAGATAAATTAGCTGAAAGGGGTTTACATTTTAAAGATAGTAAACTCGATGACTAAGGAGATTCGAAATGCAAATTGGTAGAAAGAATGTTCACGGTAAAGGTGGCGTAAGATTTAAAACTCCATATACTTCATCAAAGAAGAAAGGTCAAGTTCGTAACCTCGTTACAGAATTAGTTTTATTCGAAAAAGTTACTGTTACTAGTGGTATGGTTAAAGATGTCATCAAAGAATTTGATCACTTAATTACTTTAAGTAAAAAAGGTGATTTACACTCAAGAAGACAAGCAATCGCTATCTTAAGAAAATATGATGTCGAAGGCAAAAATGATGCTTTAGATAAATTATTCAATGACTTAAGCAAGAGATTTGCAAACCGTAATGGTGGATATTTAAAAGTCTATAAGTTAGAAAATCGTAAAGGAGATAATGCTCCTGTTAGATTATTAACTTTAGCAGACTAATTATAATAAATATTAAAAATAAAGTGTTATTTAAGAAATTAAATAGCACTTTTTTGTTACTTTGATTAAAATATTTATATGGAAAAATTTATTGTTTTTGATTGTGATGGAACATTGCTTAACACTCTTCCTGGCATTAAAGAAGCGCTAAATGTAACGCTAAAAGAGTTAAATTTAAATTATGAATATAATTTAGAAGAAGTTAAAAATTTCATTGGAGGAGGCGTTAAAAGATTATTTAACTTAGGATTAAAAAGAGATTTTAATGATGATGAATTAAACTTAATGTTAAGTAATTATAAAAAATATCAATATCTTGCAAAACCTTATGATAACGTTATAGAAACTTTAAAATATTTAAACGAAAAAGGAATTAAGTTATTTGTATATTCGAATAAACCTCATGATTTATTAAAAGAAGTTATTGATATTAATTTTCCTAAAGATTTATTTATAGAAGTTCAAGGTGATAATTTTATATATAAAAGAAAACCTGATCCAGAATATTTAAATAGTTTATTTAAAAAATATAAATTAAATCTTAAAGATGGATATTATATGGGCGATAGTATTTTTGATTTAGAAACTGCAAGAAATGCTAATTTAAAAGCGATTATATATACTAATGGATTTGGGGATTATGAAGAAATAAAAAATAAAAATCCTGATTATATGATCAAAGATTTTAATGAATTAAAGGAGATTATAAAATGAGTGAAAATGAAGAATTAATTTTTGGATTAAAGATGTGGATTAATAAAGGAATAAGCTATTTAGGAGAAGAATCTCCTGAAGAGTTTTTTAATGATGATAAAAGCTTTGACGCATGTTCTTATTGTCTTGTTGTAATTAGCGATATTGCAAAAGAAATATTTTTTAATGACGATAAAAGTTTTGACGCATGTTCTTATTGTCTTGTTGTAATTAGCGATATTGCAAAAGAAATATCTAAAAAAGAAGAAATTACTAAAACATTTGAAGAATTAAATTTTGAAGAATTAGGTAATGTATATTCTTCAATTTTTAGTGGATCTAATATCAATTTATCAATGGTTTATGAACTTTTTAAAGAAGGGTTCCCATTACTTTTAAAAGTTCTAGAATCAAAAGAATTACCTTCTGCTAACAAGTAGTTTTTTGATAAACTATAAAGCAATGAGGGAGTAGAAAACTTCTTAAAAGAAGTGATATGTCAACATACTGGATTATTCCTGGCATACCTTAAAATTCGAGACTCAATTTATATAAATTATTTTATATTTAATTGAGTTTTTTATTTGGTTTTTATAATTAAATATCTAATAATTTGAAGGAGAAATTATGACTTGGTCGATTATATTACAAATTATTTTACTTGGTATCGCTTTAAGTATGGATGCTTTTGCTGTTAGTGTTACAGATGGATTAACTTATACTGATATTGATAAGAAAAAATCTTTCTTTATTGCTATTGTATTTGGAGTAATGCAAGCTTTAATGCCATTACTTGGATTCTGGCTTGTTGAAGGAATTAGTGTTTTAGTTGGTGAAACTGGTGGAGCTCAAGCTGGAAAGATAATGAGTGATGTAGTTTCTTGGATTGCTTTTGTTTTACTTTTATTTATTGGTGGTAAAATGTTAATTGAAGCAATTAGAGAAATGAAAAAGCCTGTTGAAGAAAAAACATTAAAGAAATTTTCTTATAAAGAAGTACTATATTTTGGATTTGCAACTGCAATTGATGCTTTAGGAACTGGAGTTGCTTTACATTCTGGACTTTCTACAAATGCAACTATTTGGTTACACGTTGTAATTATTATGTGTATTACATTTATTATTTCTTTAATTGGATTATTCTTAGGACATCAAATAGAAAAATTATTTAAAGGCAAAATTGAAATTACATCTATTATTGGTGGTATTATTCTTATTTTACTTGCAATTTGGATTATTGTAGGACATTATTTAGGTGCTTAAAAGAGGGTTTACCTCTTTTTTCTTTATAAAATATTTAAAAATATATATAATATATGCATGATTATTATTTATACATCCCCATCATGTTCATCATGTAGAAAAGTTAAAAAGTGGTTTGATGATCAAAAGATCCCTTACAAAGAAAAGAACATTTTTACAAGTGTTTTAAAAGAAAGTGAATTAAAAGATATTTTAAGTAAAACTGAAAATGGTACAGAAGATATTATTTCTACTAGAAGTAAGATTATTAAAGAAGGCAATATTAATATTGACGATATGAGTATTAACGAACTTATTCAATTTATTAAAGAAAATCCTTCTATTTTAAAAAGACCAATTATTGTAAGTGATGATAATTTACAAGTTGGATACAATAAAGAAGAAATTGAAACATTTTTACCACGTGCTAGACGTTATGCTGAATGTTCATGCCCATGTCATTTAGAATGTGGAAAATGTACTTGTAAGGATTAATAACTTGTTAGAAATAACAAGTTTTATTTTGCTTATTTAACAATAAAAAAATACGCTTTTTAGCGTATTTTTCATTACTTTTTAATTGATTCAAGTGCTCTAGTTTCTTTACTCTTTTGGTTATCTTTATATAAGATATTGCTAACTGAGCATAATCTCTTTAAGTAATCTTTAGCTCTACTTAATGAGTTTCCAGAACATTCAAGTTCATAATCTACTAAATCATTGTATTGATTTTTATCGATTGAGAAAGTAATACTTTCATCATCAACCATAATTTCTTTACGGTGAGTGATTAATTCAGTTTGAACTTTTAAAGTTTCAGGATCTTTACCTAACATTTTAATAAATTCTTTAATATCACATTCTGGTAAAACACCTTTCTTTAAGAGTGCTTTAAATTGAACTTCTGTTAAAGGATTATTTTTTTCAAGTAAGCCTTCTGACATTGGAGCTTTTAAAGTTAAAGTATAAATTCCATCTTTTAAACGGATTCTTAAACCAACTCCAATATTTTTTAAGTCAAAGTTGTCACTATCAATGTAGTAGTTATCTTGATCGTATTCTGCGATTACTTTTCCTGCATAAGTATTAACAATGTTTTCATATTCACTAGCATTAATTAAAACTTTTGCTTCAATTTCAATATTTGTTGCCATAATTTTTTACACCTCAATATACCTAAATATGATACAATATTTTTAGATAAAAATATAGAGTTTTAATATGAAATTTGCGTGTATTAATAGAACTGATGAGAATTCTAAAAAAGTAGAAAAAGATTTAATTAAAAAAATGATTGAAGAGGGACATATATTAGATGAACTTAATCCTGATGTTGTCTTTTCAATTGGAGGAGATGGTACATTTTTAAAAGTTGTAAATAAATTTTTAGATAAAGATGTAACATTTATTAATATCAATACTGGTAGTTTTGGGTATTTATGTGAATTTGATGTTGAAGAAATATCATTACTTGTTAAAAATATTGAAAAATTTCCTAAAAAAGAAATTTCATTATTAGAATTAAATTTAAAGAACGATCCTAAAGAAGAAGATATTGATCCAAATTTTATGATTAGTGAAACTTTATACGCTGTAAATGAATTTAGAATTCATTCTAGACATGGAAAAACTTTAGCATTTAATGTTTATATTAATGATACATTTTTAGAAAGCTTAAGAGGAGATGGAATCATTATTTCATCTTCAATTGGAAGTAGTGGAATTGCAAGATCTCAAGGTGGTGCTTTAGTTGATAATGAAATTGAAATGATACAAGTAGTAGAAGAAGGACCTATATTAAATTGTAAATATGGATCACTTCATTCATCATTTGTATTAAGTAAAGAAAAACATATCACTTTAAAGAATTTTAATTATCCATTCCATATTTTCTATGATTCTTCATTTTTAGATTGTGATAATGTAAATTTATCATTAGATATTAAATTATCATCTAAAAAGATTAAAATATTAAAAAATCCATATAAAAACTACATTGAAAAGACATCTAGATTATTTACTAAATAATTATTTATAATCTAATTCTTTTAATATATTTATTAATTTTTCGCTTGGGAAGCCTATAACGTTATCTAGACTTCCTTTTATTTTATTTATTAAATGATATTTAAAGTCAAATTGGATAGCGTAGCTTCCTGCTTTATCGTATACATTAATTTCTTTATCGTTAATATAATCTTTAATTAATTCATCGCTTAAATTATTAAAATAAACATATGTTATATCTTTATCGATGATTATTTTATTTTTATAAAAGATCGCAAATCCAGTGATTACTTCATGTTTAGAATTACTAAATTCTTTTAAGAATGAATACGCTTCAAAAAATGAAGTAGGTTTATTAAATATTTTATTATCTTTTGAAATAGAAGTATCCATACATAAAACTAAATCATTATTAATATCAAACTCATTTGAATTATTTAATAAGATTGATTCAAGTTTTTTGAATGCTAAAAAAGAGGAATAGTCCTCTTTTATATCTTTAATACTTCTTTCATCAAATGTAGGTTTAATAATTTTATATTCTAGATTAAACTTATTTATTAATTCAATTCTCCTAGGAGAAGATGATCCAAGTATTATCATATCTATTGTTTTTTATCTAAGATTAAAGGAATAATCATTGGATTTCTTTGAGTTTTTCTAAAGTAATATTTACTGACTGCTCCTCTAATAGTATTTTTAATATCATTAAATGTAACACGTTTATTTTCAAATAATTTCTTTAAACTTTCTTCAACCTTCATTGAAGCATGACGTGTTAAATGTTCTTCATATTTTCCATAACTAACGAATCCAACAGTAATAACTTTTGGAGGTGCAATTAATTTAGAATTTTTACTATCTAAACAGATTAAGACACTAACCATTCCATCATCTTGTAAGATTTTTCTATCTCTAATAACTGCAGTAGAAACACCATTAATATCATATCCATCAATATAAATATCATCAGCTTGAATTCTATTTTCTGCTTCAATAATTTTATGATTCTTTAAAACTAAACAATCGCCATTTGCAAGAATAAAAATATTTTCTCTTGGCATTCCAAGTTCATGAGCAATATCACCATGTAATTTTAACATATGGTATTCTCCATGAGCAGGCATAAAGTATTTAGGTTCAAATAATTTTAAATTCATCTTTAATTCTTGTCTTGAAGGGTGACCTGAAGAGTGAATATCTTTAATAATTGAATTTGTAATAACATCACATCCAAGACGTGTTAATCTATTAACAACACGTGCAATTGATGCACCATTTCCTGGAATTGGAGAAGAAGAGAAAACAACTGTATCTCCTGGTAAAACTCTAATTCCTTTAAATGTACCATTTGCAATTCTATTTAATGCTGCCATTGCTTCACCTTGGCTTCCTGTACAAAGAATTAAAACTTCTGAATCTTTTAATGAATTTAAATCATCAACTTGTTTTAAATAATCTCCTGGAATTTTAATGTATCCAAATTTAATAGCACAATCAACAGCGTTAACCATTGATTTACCAACAATAATACATTTTCTATTGTGTCTAACAGCACAATCTAAAATTTGTTGGATACGAGAAACGTTACTTGAGAAAGTTGACATAATAAGTCTACCTTCAGCTTTATCGAAAATATCGTTAATTGAATTTAAAACATTCTTTTCACTTGGAGTCCACCCATCTTTCATTGCGTTTGTGGAATCAGCGAGTAATAAATCAACACCTTCTTCACCTATTCTTGAAATTTTATGTAATTCAATATCTGGACCAACTGGAGTTAAATCAATTTTAAAGTCACCTGTTGTAACAATTCTTCCTTCGCTTGTATCAATACAAAAACCAAATGAATCAGGAATTGAGTGAGTAACTCTAAAAAATGAAATCTTAAAAGAACCAGCTTTAATAACATCATCACTAGAATATTCAACAATTTTTACATTGAATTTAATTTTTTGATCTTCTAATTTTTGTCTAATTAAAGCTGCTGCAAGTTTTGGAGCGTATATGACAGGAATATTTACACTTTTTAATAAAAATGGTACAGCACCAATGTGGTCTTCGTGACCATGAGTAATAAATAAACCTCTGATTTTATTTTGATGATTTTTTAAATGACTATAGTTTGGAATAACGTAATCAACTCCAACTAAATCATCTTCTGGGAATTTAACACCAGCATCAATGATAATCAAATCATTTTCGTTTTCAATACAATATGTGTTTTTTCCAACTTCACCTAATCCCCCAAGGGCGTAGATAAGTACCGGATTTCTTTTATTTTTTTCTTCCATTATTTACCTCTTATTATAATTTCTATATAAATCTTGTTAATAATATTTTAGTCTATTGCAAATTAAAGTTCAATTGCACCTTTAATTTCCTTAAATGGATTATCTTTATCAATATGATCATAAAATAAAACACCTTTTAAGTGATCAATTTCATGTTGAGCAACAATTGAAAGATATCCAGTAAAAGTGTATTCTTTAAAATCATTTTTAAGTAAATCAAAACATTTAACTTTAATTTTATTACTTCTATAGATTTTTCCAGGATGTGGATCATCTACACTTAAACAACCCTCTCCTCCCGCTAAACAACAAAGTTTAGTACTTTCAGAAATAATTTGAGGGTTAATTAAGATGTATTCAATCTCTTTTCCATCTTCATCAACATAATAAATTGCTAAAAGTTTGATATTTTTACCAATTTGAGGAGCAGCAATTCCTACCCCACTTCTAACGTCTTTATGATTTTCTAAATATTCTTCATCTTGAGATAATTTCAAGTATTCTAACATCTCAAAACCTAATTTTTTAATATCCTCACTTAAAGGAAATGTTACATCAACAGATCTTTCTCTTAAACTTTTTTTATTATCTTTTACTATCTTAAAATTCATACTAAAATATTATATAAATATTTTTTATAATTTCAACTATTACATACAATTTATAGATACTTTTTGATATAATCTTAATATGAATTTAACCTTACTAGAAAAAATTGATAAATTAAATAAAGATATTTTAGATAGTCAAGAATATAAAGAATATATTGATAGTAAAAATAAGTTAGAAAGTGATGAAGAAGCGATTAGATTAACTTTAAAAAAAGATAAATTAATCATGGAATATGAAGATAATTTGAAGTTTTCTTCTAGAAATGATTCAATGAATTTAAAGATTCAAAAAGAAATTAAAGAAGTAGTAGATACTTTAAATTCACTAGAAGTAGTTAAAAATTATAAAGAAAAAGAAAGTAAAATTAATGAAATTATAGATTTAATTAATAAAGAAATATTTGATATATGATAAGAGTAAATGCAGGAAAATATAAAGGAAGAAAGATAGAAGAACCAAATCCATTAACAACTAGACCAAGTAAAGATATTGTAAAGGTTGGATTATTTAATATTATTAGAAATGAAGTACCTAACTCAATATTTTTAGATCTTTTTGCGGGTTCTGGTCAAATTGGGATTGAAGCGTTATCAAGAAACGCTAAAAAAGTATATTTTATTGAAAAAGATAGAAATGCGTTTAAAATATTAAAGAATAATTTAAACTATATTCCTAATTTAGATTATGAATTATTTAATAATGATTATAAATTATTTTTAGATAATTCCTTGAATTTAATTAAATTTGATATTATTTTTGTAGATCCACCTTATAAAATGGAAATCGATGATGAATTTATATCTAATTTAATTAATAATTATTTATCTTTAAAAGGAATTTTAATATTTGAAAGAGAAGATAAATTTAATGAAGAATTAAATAATAAATATTCTTTTAAAGAATATAAATATGGAAGGAGTAAATTATATATTTATAAGAATTTATGAAAAAGATTGCAATTTATCCAGGAAGTTTTGATCCATTAACAAATGGACATTTAGATATTATTGAAAGAGCAAGTACAATCTTTGATGAAGTTATTGTATTAATCTCTTATAACCCTAAAAAGATAGGAAGATTTCCTTTAGAAATTAGAGAAAGAATGGTAAAAGAAAGTTGTAAACATTTAGTAAATGTTAAAGTAGACGCTTTCAATGGATTAGTAGTTAGATACGCAAAAGAAAATAACGCTAAATTTTTAGTAAGAGGATTAAGAGCAGCAGGAGATTATGAATATGAATGGAGTTTATATTCAGGAAATAGATTTATTGATCCAAGTATTGATATGGTTTATTTAATGTCTAAACCTGAAAAATCAATGATTTCTTCTACTGCAGTTATGGAATTTATTAGAACTGATGTAGATGTTTCTACTCTTGTTCCTAAGGCAGTTTATAATATCATTCAAGAATTAAAGTCAAAGTAGTTATTAAGTTAACTACTTTTTTTGAATAATAAAAAAATCAGTAGATTTTATTCTACTGATTAATTTTTAAGCATTAACTAATTTATTTTCAAAGTCTTCTTTACCCATCCAAGCATTTGCTAAGAATTTAGTACAATCAATATTGATATCATCACTATCTGATGATGGGATTGAATAGAAGATTGTTGAAATAATATAACCTGTTTGATTATCATCACTTAAATCAATAATCATACATGTTGGAGTTTGAATCTTACTTGTTTCATTTAATCCAGTTGTATTTGAAATAAGAGTTGAAGCACTAGTTGAATTTGATTGAGCTAAGTTAATATAGTAATTTTGTTTATCAACCATACTCATTGCAGTTCTATAAAAACTTAAATAAGAGTTACTTGCAACTAAATCATCAATTGGTTTTCTATTTTCTTCTTCATAGTAATCATCATCGAATGTTTGATCAACTTCAATAGCTTGGAATTTATATTTAGCATATGTTTCTCCATCAAGTCCAATATAACTTGACCAGTTATTTTGTAAATATTCAGCACCAACTTTTAAGTTTTTACATGATGAGCAATCTTCTTGAACGAAGAATAAGAAGAATTTATTTTCACCACTATAATTTTTTAAAGATTCTTGAGCTTTTGATTTGTCTCCTTGTGCCCATGCATCTTGAGCATCAACGAATGCATCAAAGAATTTATTTGCAGCACTATTTTCTTGACCTTGCTTGCTTCCTTCAAGTGATAAGTAAGATGTTTCAAAATATTTTAAATGTGATTCTTTTTGATTGATAAGATTTTGAATACCTTGTGAGATGTATGGAATAGAAAGAATAATTCCGAAGATACATCCAACAATAAGGAGTGGTTGAATCCAAGCTGTTTCTTTAATCCAATTCCATAAAGCAACAAATGGTTTCGCAATAGCTTTTAATATTTTCATAGATTACCTCTTATAATTTTTTTAACGTTTAAAACTAGACATAAAAAACAACACATTTTTAATGTCGAAAACTATTATACAAGAAATAATTAAAAATTGGTATAAACTTTTTAATATTTTTGTTGTATTTCAAAATTATTAAAATAAAATATTGTATATGTATTATTTTAAGAAATTTAAAAAGAAGGTTATAGACTATTTTTTTGATCATCCTCATCAAAAAACTATTGCAAATGATATCTATATTATTTTAGTAACTGTAGTTGGTGCATTGGTTTTTAGTTTCGGATTCAAAACATTTATTCAACCTAACTATGAAGCATTTAGTGATCAAAGTATTGCTAATGATCCTACCGCAATTAAATCTTTAGCAAGTTGTGGAGCAAGTGGAATCTCTCAATCGGTATTACAAATATTTAAATTATGTGGATTTGATTTTATTAAAGATCCATTTAATCAATATATTACTAATTTCGTTGCATATTTCATTATTAATCTTCCTTTATTAATCTTTGGATTTTTTAAAGTTGGTAAGAAGTTTGCAATTATTACATTATTTAATGTTCTTTGTGTTACGCTATTTGGTATTATTCTTCCAAATAATGAAGGTGATTTTATTACTCAAATTTCTGAATATGTTTATCTTCAACCAGTTGCTAGAATCTTATTTGCAGGAATGTGTACAGGATTTGCAAGTGCTACAAGTTATATGATTGATTCAACTGCTGGAGGAACTGATATTATTGCATATTACATCAGTGAGAAAAAATCAATGGGAGTTGGTAAATGGAGTGCAATATTAAATTTCTTTGTAGTTTTAACATTTACAATTCTTTCTACACTTTCAGGAGGTTTAGTAAATGGAGTTGATTTTACTCCAATTAAACCTGCTACTGCAGTAATTATTCTTCTTTATACCTTCCTTTATATGGTTATTACTACAATTGTTGTAGATAATATTAATGTATTTAATAAAAAACTTAATATTCAAATTACAACTAGAAATGAGAATTTATCCCAAGTTATTATCGCTAATGTTCCTCATGGATGTACAATTGTTAAAGGAAGTGGAGGATTTACTGGTAAAGATATTTATATTATTTCAATTACAGTTAGAAAAAATGAATACAAAAAGGTAGTTAAAATTGCTAAACAAGCAGATCCAAATTGTTTTATTAATGTTTTAGTAAATGAACAAGTTTATGGTAAATTCTTTAGAAAACCAATTAAATAAGGAGTAAATTATGATTAAAAAGTTAGGTATTAAACCAATTATTTATCCTCAACCAGTATTTATTATTGGAAGTTATGATAGTAATAATAATATAGATGCAATGAATGCTGCATGGGGAGGAATTGCAGATAATGATAAAATATTTATTTGTATGGGAAATGATCATCAAACTACAAAGAATTTATTATTAAATAAAGAATTAAGTGTATCAATTGGTACTAGAAGTCATCTTATAGATTGTGATTATGTTGGGATTGAAAGTGCAATTAAAAATCCAAACAAGATAAAAAATACCTCATTAACTCCTAAAAAATGTCCTGATATTAATGCACCTTATTTTGAAGAATTACCATTAGTATTTGAGTGTATTGTAGAAAGTTATGATCAAGAATCATGTTATTTATTTTTAAAAGTAGTAGATACTTTATGTGATGATTCTATTTTAAAAGAAGATGGTAAAATCGATGTTAGAAAGTTAGATCCTATTATTTATGATGGAAGTAATCATAAATATTATTCTTTTGGAGAAGAAGTAGGAGACGCTTTCAAAGATGGTTTAAAGCTTAAAAAGTAGTGATAATTAAACATGCCTTATTAAATTAAGGCATTTTTTTATGATTAACTTTATAATATAGATATGGATTTTAAAGATTATTGGAATAAAGAACATAAAAAATGGATAAATAACGAAATAAAAATGGATGATTGGTTAGATAAATACCAAGATTTAATTAAAAATACTAAATCTAAAATACTTGATTTAGGATGTGGACTTGGAAATGATTCATTATATTTAAAAGAATTAAATAAAGAAGTTATTGCGGTAGATTATTCTAAAGAAGCATT
The DNA here is from genome assembly GCA_963660725.1 of Lachnospiraceae bacterium. Classification (GTDB taxonomy): domain Bacteria; phylum Bacillota_I; class Bacilli_A; order RFN20; family CAG-826; genus Onthovivens. Next base: position 41,925 of record CAVKZU010000020.1, read on the forward strand.
AGATTTTGTCTCCTCACACATTCAAGGTATAGAAACTTTAGAATTAGATATTTCTAAACCTTTACCTTTTAAGAATAATGAATTTGAATTAATAATTGCAGATTTATCACTCCATTATTTTTCTAAGGATACTACAATTAAAATTATGAAAGAAATAAAAAGAATTCTTAAGGGTGGTGGAATCTTACTTGCAAGAGTTAATTCAATTGATGATATTAATTTTGGTAGTAAAGAAGGGGTGAAAATTGAAAATAATTACTATTTTGTAAACGGATATAACAAAAGATTTTTTGATTTTAATGATATATTTTATTATTTTGAAATCATTGGAGAAGTAACTGAAGAAGAAAAAGAGATGAATAGATACGCAAAACCTAAAAAAGTATATGAAGTAAAGGTTATTAAAAATTCATTAAATTTAAAATTTAGATGCTACACTTTAGTAAAAACATTAGTAGATAAAGGTGATATTGAAAAAGGAGAAGAAGGATATATTATTGATGTATATAATTCTCCTAGTGAAGGTTATGTTGTTGATTTTAACGAAAATAATAAACATTCTTGGGATTATGAAATTTATTATCCTAATGAAATAGAAGAAGTTAAAAAATAAAAAAACATACCCTTAAAGATATGCTTAAAAAAATAAATTTGGCGGAGAAAAAGGGATTCGAACCCTCGCACCATTTCTGATCTATTGGTTTTCGAAACCAACCCCTTCAGCCACTTGGGTATTTCTCCGTTTTCTATTATATCAAAATTAGAACTTATTAATAATAAAATATTAAAAATTATTAATAGATAGAGTATAATAAAGAGATGGTTATTTTAGAAGAAAGTGTTAGAAATTACGTTATTCCAAATTTTGTAATTGTTGTATTATGTTTAATCGTCCTTTTAATATTAGGAGGATTTGCAATTTTTATTTTGCATAAATATGAAGATAATAAGCTTAGAAAAACATTTAAAAAAGAAATTGTTAAATCAAATAAAATCATTGTTTCTTTTAATGATGAAACTGTAGATATTTATAATCCTCATAGAACTAGTAATAAAAAAACAATTACGTATGATAAATTTTTAAGATTAATTCATGAAAAAGAAAGAACTGATTTTGAAAATTGGTTAAGAGAAGTTTCTAAAAAAGAATTTAAATATGAAAACCACGATAATGCTAAAATCTTTACAACTGTTTTTAATGAAAAAAAGGGTACTTATTTAAAGAATACGCTAAAATCTTTACTACTGTTTTTAATGAAAAAAAAGGTACTTATTTAAAGAATTTATTTTGTATTTATCAAATAGATCGAAAAAATAATAAAGTATTTTTAAATTCTGAATACTTACTTAATACCCCATGTAATTATAATAAAAATAAACAAAGATATTCTCGTCCTCTTCAACCTTATGAAGATATTATTAAATTATATGATAATGGATTCTTTTTAAGAGGATGTTCTATTTCAATTAAATTTGAAAAGAAAGATGATAATTATATTGCATATAATAGTGAAGAAGTTAGATTTTTCCTTCTTGATGCGTTATTTAAATTTCTTGATGAAACTACAATCTATTTTTATTATAAAGATAGTAATGAATTTGAAATTAATTTACTTGATAAAAAAGCTATTACTAAATATTCATTAAAGAAAATGTTAAATAATATTAATAATTCTATTAATAAAACATTTGAATTTTGTGGATATGATGATTCTTTTGATTTCTATATTGTTGGAGGACTTGTTAGTGAACTCCCTCACGATACAAATAAAATGTATGAAGAATTAAATGATTTATTTAAAAATTCATTATCTTCTCAATCAAATATTGGGATTTATGAAATAAATAAAGATGATGATGAAGGTATGGGATATAAAAATGAAGTTATTTCAATTTATCGAAATAAAAATATAACTTCTACATTTATGAATGTAATTAAACTTAATCCTTTATACAATCAATTACCTTCAAATTATGGATATATTGCTGAATTTAATATTGATAGCAAGAAATTTAAAAACTTTGATGAATTAGTAGAAGCTAGTGAAATTTATGGAAAAGTTAAATCAGTTTATGCTGCTGCAATCCAAAATTCATTAGAAATTTATCTTGCTCAAAGAGAAAGTTATTTTTCTAAATTTATCTTTAATATTAAAAAAGAATTTATTAGTGAAGTAATTCCTTCTATTAATAAGATGGAAAAAGTAGATCAAGCACATATTGTCTTTTTAGTAGATATGAATGAACTTTTAGATGAAAAGAATGATTCTAAAAAGTTAGATTTATTTAAAAATATTCACACTAAAGGATTTGAAATTGCTGCATTAATTAAATCTAGCGATACTTTAGTAGACGCAACAATATGCAAAGAAGTTGATGCTTTCTTTATTGAAAGTAATTTAAAATTTGGTGTTAAAGCTGATAGTAGAGATTTTATGAAAATACATTCTTTATTAGATAGACTTGTTGGATTCAAAAAACCGTTAATTATTTATGATTCAAATAGCTTTACGGAAGTTGAATTATTCTTTAAAGCAGGAATTTATCATTTTTCTTCTACTATTTTATCTAAAGCAAGTGCTACAATATTACCGTTAGACAAAAAAGTCGTTAGAAAATTACAAAATATTACTAAGAATTAGGAGAAGTTATGGCAGATATTAAAAATAAATCAATCACTTCAAGAGATGAAGATTTTGCTCAATGGTACACTGATGTATGTAAAAAAGCAGAATTAATGGATTATAGTGAAGCTAAAGGTTTTATTATTTATAGACCTTATGGGTACGCAATTTGGGAACAAATCCAAAAATTTATGGATGAAGAATTCAAAAAGGTAGGAACTGAAAATGTTTATATGCCTTTAGTTATTCCTCAATCATTATTCCAAAAAGAAAAAGATCACGTTCAAGGTTTTGCTCCTGAATGTTTAATTGCTACAAAAGGTGGTACAAACGATTTACAAGATCCATTAATCATTAGACCAACAAGTGAATGCGTATTTACTGATCATTTTGCTCATATTATTTCATCTTATAGAGATTTACCAAAGATGTATAATCAATGGTGTTCTGTTGTTAGATGGGAAAAAACTACAAGACCATTTTTAAGAGGAAGTGAATTCTTATGGCAAGAAGGTCATACAATGCATGCAACAGAAGATGAAGCAAGAGCAGAAACTTTAAAAATGCTTGAAATTTACGATAAAACTGGTAAAGATTTACTTGCTATTCCTTTTGTTAAAGGAAGAAAAACTGAAAAAGAGAAATTTTCAGGTGCTAAAGAAACATATACTATTGAAGCATTAATGCATGATGGCAAATGTTTACAAAGTGGTACATCACATTATTTTGGAAATGAATTCTCAAAAGCATTTGGCGTTCAATTCCTTGATAAAGATGGAAAATTAAAGAATCCTTATCAAACAAGTTGGGGAGCTTCAACACGTTTAATTGGATCTATTATTATGGTTCATGGCGACGATAATGGATTAGTTTTACCTCCAATGGTTGCACCAATTCAAGTTGTTATTATTCCAATTCAAATGCAAAAAGAAGGCGTTATTAAAAAGTGTGAAGAAATTTATGAAACTTTAAAGAATGCTGGAATTAGAGTTAAACTTGATAAGAGTGATAAAACTCCTGGATGGAAATTCTCTGAATATGAAATGAAAGGAATTCCTTTAAGAATTGAACTTGGTCCAAGAGACATTCAAAATGATGCATTAACAATTTGTAAAAGAAATGATGGTACAAAAGAAGTTATCAAAATCGAAGACACTTTAAGCGAAGTTAATAGACTTTTAAAGAAAGTTCATGAAGAAATGTATAATGCAGCGCTCAAGAACTTACTTTCAAATATTAGAGAAGTTCACACCGAAGAAGAATTAAAAGAAGCTTTAGATAAAGGTGGATTCGTTAAGATGATGTGGTGTGG
>CAVKZU010000021.1:0-17705 GCA_963660725.1 Lachnospiraceae bacterium
ATTTTAAAGCACCTGGAGTTTTTAAACTCCCTCCTATTAAACTTACTTTTCCATAACTTCCTTTATTAGAATTTTCTAGTCGTTTAAATAATAAATCTTTAAAATCATCTATTTCTAATAATTTTATGTAATTATTTTTAAGATTTTCATTATATTTAAATCCAATATCTAATATTTTATTTTCTTTAGATATATCTTTTCCATCATTTAAAAATAATCCTAATTTATAATTTCCAATTGTTAAAGTTAAATCACTTTTAAAAGAAATTGCTAAAATATTACCATTTGATGAATCTAATCCTGAAGGGATATCAATTGATATTTTTAAAGATTTACTAAATGAATTTATTTTATTAATAACTTCAAAATATCTAGAATCTTTCTTAATTTCTTTATCAAGTCCAATTCCAAATATTGCGTCTATATAGCAAATATCTTCACTATCTTCTTTTAATTCTTCAATATATTTACCTTTATATAATTTAGAATTTTCTATGCATTCTTTACTTTTTGGATTATCAATTTTATAAATTTCTACTTCTTTATTATTTTCTAGTAATAATCTTCCTAAAACATAAGCGTCTCCTGCGTTATTCCCTATTCCACATAAAAGAATATATTTTTTAATATAAGGGTAATTAAAAACAAGGTATTCATATATCTTTCTACCGGCATTTTCCATTAATTCTAAAGATGAATAAAAATTATTAATATTGTAAATATCTAGATCTTTAGATTCTTTTTGATTTAATACATATTTCATTTTATATATTTTACAATATTTCTAATAGATTTTAATCTATTAAAAGTCTAAAATATTAATTATATTTTAGGAGAATATTATGATTGTTAGTTCTATTAAAAACATTAAAAGTAGTGATTTTACAAATAAAAATTTAAAAACTGCTATTGAATTCATGAAAAATACTGATTTATTAAATTTACCTGCAGGAAAAACTGAAATTGATGGTAAAAACGTATACGTTAATAGATCAAGTTATGTTGCTAAAAACTTTGAAGATACAGTCTTAGAAGGTCATGAACATTACGCAGATATCCAACTTGTTTTAAAAGGTAAAGAAAAAATTGGATATATTGAAAGAGGTCAAGAAGGAATTGAAACAAAAATTCCTTATAACGCAGAAAAAGATGTAGAAAAATTTACTTCTACACATTTAGACGCAATGATTACTTTAAATCCTGGATTCTTCGCAATTGTTTTCCCAGAAGATTTACACCAACCAGTCATTAAAGTTGATGATGAAATCGTTGAAAAAGTAGTTATTAAAGTTAAAATTGATTAATTATTGAGAGGTTATTTACTAAAAATAATCTCTTTTTTAAAGAAAAAAGTCTTATTTTAGGTTATCTTCTAAAATAAGACTTTTATTATTAACAATAATGTTCGATTTCTTTTGATTCAGCTTTTTCTAATTTTTTATCTAATTTTTCTACTAATTCGTTCTTTTTATTAACTAATTCATCACTAACTTTTGGATTATTGTCCATATTATAATAAGATAAACTTCCGATTAATCCTGTCATATACTTCTCATCTTTTGTAAATCTAAAAACATCATATTCTTCTTCATAATAAAAACGAATAGAATATCTATTAGAAATTGAAGCACCATCTCCAATCTCAATTAAATTTTTACGATTACCATAATTAACATATTCAAAAACAAAATCTTTCCATTCTTTAAAATCTTCATTACTTAATTTGATTTCTTTTTGTTTATAAATATGTACTTCTTCAGTAGGTTCATAATATGAAACACTAACACTTTCATATTCTTTATAATAATCTTCTGTAGGAATCTTATAGTATTCTTTTGATCCATCATAATCTTTTACATTAGAACTACATGAAGTTAAAAATAAAATAAATGGTAAAATTAATAAATTTCTCTTTTTCATATTAGTCACCTTCCTTTTTAGATAAATATTGATTTTCTAATTCAATTAAACCATTTTATACGTATTTATTCAATAAAAAAGTCACTACTTGTTAATAGCAACTTCTTCAATTTCTTTATTCTTTTTAGGTTTATCCCATTTAGAAATAAACGCAGTAATTGTTAAAACAATTGTTGATAAACCCCAAGTAAAAGGATAAAACCAGAATATTGTAGTAACATCATTATTAATATATTGTAATGCTAAAGGGATTCCAAATATTCTTACAAATACCCAGCATATAATCATAATAATCATAGGAGTTTTACTATATCCTGCACCTCTTAAGACTCCACTTATTCCATGGGAATACGCTAAAAGGAAATAAAATGGTGCAATAATTTTAATTTGAGTTAAAGTAGAACTAATTACATCTTCAGTATTTGTAAAAAGCATTACTACATATCTTCCAAGTAAAATAATTAAAACACCTAAAAATTCCGTAAACAAAATAGATGTAATTAATCCTTTAATTGCTCCATTTTTTGCTCTTTTATAATCTTTAGCACCTATATTTTGTCCAACATAGGTAGAAAGTGCCATTGAAAATGATCCACTTGGCATAGTTGCAAATCCTTCAATTTTAGAATACGCTCCAAAAGATGCAGTAGCAAGTTTACCAAATGCATTAACATTCGATAAAATAAATGTATTTGAAAAAGAAATAATACTATTTTGTAGTCCAGTAGGAACTCCATATTTAATAATTTTAATTAATTCTTCCTTATGGAATCTTAACTTTTTAGGATCTAATCGATAATCTTCTTTTGATTTAATAAGTTGACTAAAAGTTAAAAATGATGATACAGCTTGTGCAATTATTGTAGCAACCCCTGCACCAATAATTCCCCATTTAAAGACTGCTACAAATAATAAATCTAATAAAATATTAATAATTGAAGCAATAATTAAATAATAAAGTGGTCTTTTACTATCTCCAACTGCTCTTAAAATACTACTTCCAGCATTATACATAACAGTAAAGATAACCCCTATAAAATAAGTATGAAAATAACTTATTGAATTAGGGAGAATTTCTTCGTCAGTATTCATTAATTTTAATAAAACTGGTGCTAAAAAATATCCTGCAATTGATAAAACAATCCCTAAACAAAATGAAAAAAGTGTAGTTGTATGGATTGTTTTTGACATTCTTTCTTTATCTTTTGCACCAAAATATTGAGCAATAACAATCCCTGCACCAACTGATATTCCTTGAACAAGTCCAATAAGTAAATTGATTAAAGATCCACTTGAAGATACAGCAGCCATCGCTTCATCTCCTACAAACTTTCCAACTACTGCACTATCACAGATATTATAAAGCTGTTGGAATAAGTTCCCTAAAAGTAAGGGTAGAGTAAAAAGTATAATTACTTTTAAAGGACTACCTTTAGTCATATCAATATTCTTACTTTTAATCTTTTTCTCTTTTATTTCCGTATCCATAGCATCTTAAATTATATCAAGAAAAGAAAGTTAATATAAAGTTAATGCTTAACTATTTTTAAATGTTAATTAACAATTTAATTAAAATTAATATCTACTTTATGTAATAAAAAATCAATAATATTAATATGGGTTATTCCATTATGAGATGAATCATTAATATCTAAAGAAAAAACATATTTTAAAGAATGGTCATCTATTTTATTAAATGCACCATATTCTCTTTCAAATGTTTTTTGATCATTAATATAATATGATACTTGGATCATACATTTTTTAGTACCATTAAATACTACAAAATCAATCTCCCCATCTCTAAATTTTCCATATCTAACTTCATACCCTCTAGAAATTAGTTCATTGTAAATTACATTTTCTAAGGCGAATGTATCATCAAAGGTAGAAATATTTCCTAACATATTTCTAATTCCAACATCGATTGCATAATATTTTTTAGCACCATTTAAAAATTCTTTCCCTTTTAAATAATAAGGTTTGCATTCACTTGTAAAATAACATTCTTCAATATAATCAGCATAATTATTTATCGTAGTAGAAAATGTTTTTTGTTCATCTTTACTTTTTGAATTTTTAAGATAATTTGCAATAGAAAGTGCACTAAAAATCCTACAAGTTGTAGAAATTATATATTTTGAAACATTTTTAAATTCAGTTTTATTAATTCGAGGATGTTGACTAAATACATCTTTTTCAATTATTGAATTATATAAATCATCTAAATATTTTCTTATTCCATTTTCATCGATTTCTTCAAATCTTTGAGGCATTCCTCCATATTGAAGATATTCTTTAAAAGTATCTTCATTTATTTCTATATTATTTGCCTTTTTATATTCTAAAACTTCATCATACGTAAAAGGGTATATTTGAAATTCTCGTGCTCTTCCTGTTAATCTATCCTGTAATTTTCCATGCAAAAGTTTTGAATTACTTCCTGTTACAAATAAAGAGCAATTATATGTGACTCTAATTGCAGCAATAACTTCTTCGAAATCTTTGATATGTTGAATCTCATCAATAAAAATATAATATTTTTTATCTTTTTCATTTATAAATAGATTCAAAACATCAAATAGTTGATCGCCATTTTTAATTTTTCTTCCTTTTTCGTCTTCCAAATTTAAATAAATAATATTCTTTTCATTGATACCATTATCTTTCAATTCTTGAATGATTTGCAAAATTATTTCAGATTTTCCACATCTTCTAATACCAGTGATAACTTTTATGTATTTAGAATCATAAAAAGGTCGAATTTTACTTAAATATTTTTCTCTTTTAATTATATTTTCCATAATCATAGTTTATTAAATTAACTTTGGAATTTCAACAAAAATGTAAAAATTCCAATGCTAATTTATATTTAACTTTGGAATTTTTACAAAATTGTAAAAATTCATACGTTAATTTAATCCTATAAGTATTTTAAAAGGAACTATATTTCAAGCTCCTTAAAATTTAATTATTTAGAAAGTTCTTCATCAATTGCTTTAGCGGCATGTTTTCCTGCACCCATTGCAAGAATAACAGTTGCAGCACCAGTAACTGCGTCTCCTCCAGCATAGACGTGTGGACGTGTTGTTAAACCAAATTCATTTTTAGTAACAATACATCCATGTGGATTAGTTTCTAAACCTTCAGTTGTTTGTTTAATTAATGGATTTGGAGATGTACCAATTGCAATAATAACACAATCAACAAGAATATCTTTATAAGTTCCAGTACCAACTGGTTTTCTTCTACCTTTTTCATCAGGTTCTCCAAGTTCCATAATTTCTACTTTCATTGAATCTACAAGTCCATTTTCATCTCCATGGATTTCTACTGGATTTTGCAATAATTGGAAATCAACACCTTCTTCCATTGCGTGATGAACTTCTTCTTTTCTAGCAGGAAGTTCTTCTAAACTTCTTCTATAAACAATATAAACATGTTCTGCTCCAAGTCTTAATGCACATCTTGCAGCATCCATTGCAACGTTTCCACCACCAACAACTGCTACATTTTTAGCTCTTTCAATTGGAGTATTGCTATCTTCGAGATATGCTTTCATTAAATTTGTTCTAGTTAAATATTCATTTGCACTATAAACACCTTTAAGATTTTCTCCAGGAATTCCCATAAATCTAGGTAAACCTGCACCACTTCCAATGAAAATTGCTTCAAATCCATATTCTTTTTGGAGTTCATCAATTGAAATAACTCTTCCAATTACCATGTTTGTTTCAATTTTAACACCTAATTTCTTTAATCCTTCAACTTCTTTTTGAACGATTGATTTTGGTAAACGGAATTCAGGGATTCCATAAACTAAAACCCCACCTGCTAAATGTAATGCTTCAAAAACAGTAACATCATAACCTTTTTTAGCTAAATCACCAGCACAAGTTAATCCACTAGGACCACTTCCAATAACTGCAACTTTATGACCATTTTTCTTGATATCAACTACTTCATCTTTTGTATTTGCGTTATGATAATCAGCAACAAATCTTTCAAGTCTTCCAATACCAACTGCTTCACTACCAATTTTTTCATTGTGTCTAGTACATTTCATTTCGCATTGAGTTTCTTGAGGACAAACTCTTCCACAAACAGCAGGTAAAGAAGATGATAAAGAAATAATATTATATGCTTCTTCAAAATTACCAAGTGCTACTTGATGGATAAAAGAAGGAATATCAATATTAACAGGACAATGTGCAACACAAGGTTTTGTAGGACATCCTAAACATCTTTTTGCTTCATCCATTGCCATTTCTTTTGTGTATCCAGTTGCAACTTCTTCAAAATTATGTGCTCTAACTTTAGCATCTTGAGAAGGCATTGGGTTTTTATCTTTTCTTAAATTTGGTTTATATTCACTAAAAGGCATAATTATTTAACCTCCTTTTTAAGTAAATTACATTTTTCTTGATCATATGCTTTCTTTTCAAAAGCTTTATACATTGTTCCTCTTTTCATTGCTTCATCAAAATCAACTTCATACGCATTGAAATCAGGTCCATCAACACATGCAAATTTAACCTTACCACCAACTGTAAGTCTACAACATCCACACATTCCAGTTCCATCAATCATAATAGGATTCATTGAGCAAATACATTCTGGAACATTATATTTTTTACATGTTAAGGTAACAAATTTCATCATAATAACTGGTCCAATAGCGATAACTTTATCGTATTTTCCTGTTTTTAATAATTCTTCAAGTGGAGCAGTTACAACTCCTTTTTCACCATATGATCCATCATCACTTACAGGAACATATTTAGTAGAATCTTTCCTAAATTCTTCATCAAGAATTACTAAATCTTTATTTCTAAAACCTGCAATTGCAGTAACATCTTTACCTAAATCATGGAATGCTTTACAAATTGGATAAGCAATAGCACATCCTAATCCTCCACCAACTACAATAACTTTTTCTCCAGTTAATTCAGTTGGTTTACCTAAAGGACCTACAAAATCATGGATATAATCACCTTCATTAAGTTGATTAAGTTTAAAAGTTCCAGCACCAACAATTTGGAAAATAATAGTAACTGTACCTTTTTCCCTATCGTATCCTCCAATTGTTAAAGGGATTCTTTCAGCGTTTTCATCGCTTCTTAGAATAATAAATTGACCAGGCTTAGCTTTTTTAGCAATAGCTGGAGCTTCAATTTCGAGTAATGTTTCTGTTGGATTAAAAACATGTTTTCTTATTATTTTATACATATTTAACTCCTTAATATTAATAACTTAATTATATAAAAATATACCTCTTTTGTGAATAAATTAAGAGGTATATATTTTAAAGATTAGCCATTGCTAACAAGATTATAAAACAAATAAATATACTGAAATAAATTGTAAAATAACACCAATAGATACAAAGATATGAAATACTGTATGAAACCAAACTGATTTTTTCTTTCCAAGTCCATAAAGGATTGCACCAATACTAAATGAAATTCCTCCAGAAAGTAATAAAATAAATCCAGTCATTGAAATAACTTTTATTAATTCTACACAATTTAAAATAATACACCATCCTGCACCTAAATAAATAAACATTGATAAAACATTATATTTTTTAATATTAATAGAATTCATTGTAATTCCTAATGCAGTTAAAGCGTATACAAGTGCAAAAATAATCCATCCAGAATAAGGAACTGATTCAATTCCCCATAAAGGAACTTCTCTTAAAGAAATTAATGCGTATGGAGTATAAGTTCCTGCTACTAAAAAGAATACAAAATCATGATCTAAAACTCTTAAAACTCTTTTACCATTATTCTTTTTTAATGCATGGTATATGCAACTCATCGTCATACATACAATAATACTTGCTCCATAAATTGAACATGCAACAATCGCATACACAAAATCTCCATCATTTAAATGATTCCCATTTGGTACAAAAACCCCACAAATTTTAAGTAACATTAAAATTAACGCTGCAATTCCAAAAAGTGCAGTTAATCCATGAGTAATAGAATTCCATAACTCATGACGTAATTTATAATTTGGTAACTCAATCTCTTTAACACTCATCAATACTACCTCATCTAGTTTTAATAACTACTAGAATTATAGTATATTACTAAATAAATGTGAAGAAATTATTTAAACGAATTTAAAAATTTACATTTCGAAAAACATAATCATATAAATTGGAAGATATATGATGTTATTTTCTTCATATATTTCTCTATTATTAGATAAAACATACCCTTTTTTAACATTATAATCTTTAATTTTAATAAATTTATCAATTGCACTATGGATTTTATAGTCTTTACCAGATTTAATTTCTAAAGGAAGACATGAAAGTGAATCATAATCATCAATTAAAAAATCTACCTCTCCATTATGTTTATTATCATAATAATATAATTTATATCCATGTGCTTTTAACTCACTTGCAACAGCAGATTCATAAATAGTACCTAAATTAACACTATTATCATCATTTAAAATTGCGTTAATATTATATTTATATAAGATATTAGAAAGTAATCCTACATCATTAAGGTATAATTTTAATAAATTTTTACCACTTGATTCAATTAATGGAAATGTAGGTCTTGATAACGCTTTAACTTCTAAAGCAATTCCTGAATTAATTAAATAATCAAATTCATCTTGGTAATCATCAAATCTTTTACCTTTAATATTTTCAATATCTTGAACTACTACTCTTTTCTTTTTATTTTCTAAATTAGATGGGATAAGATCATAAATTCTTTTAATTTTTAATTTGTGTTCAAGATCATATTTACTAGCGTCATCTCCATAAAAATCTAAAATTTTATCATGAACATTACGTACTTCTTTAATATTATTTTTTTCAAGGTAAGTATTAACTGCGTCAGGAAGTCCTCCAATTAAAAGATATCTTTTAAATAAACTTAACATTTTATTATGAGTAGATTCATCTAAACTTTCTTTATTTTTAAATTTAGATTTTAAATAATCAATTGCAAAATCATTAAATCCATTCGCCCATAAAAATTCTTCAAAATCTAAAGGATACATATGACAAATATCAATACTTCCAATTGGTATCGAAACAGTTTTCGAAAGAGTAATCCCAAGAAGAGATCCACTACAAATATAAGTAAATTTATCATCTTGTTTTAAAAATTTAAGCATTGTTAAAAATTGATTATATTCTTGGATTTCATCAATAAAAATAATTGTATTATCTTTATCTTTCATTTTTTCTCCTGCAATAGAACTTAATTTAAAATAAAAATCTTCTACACTGTATACATCTTCAAAATCTTTTTTACTAAGTTTATCTTGAACAAAATTAATTTCTATATAATTTGGGAATTTATCTTTTAAAACTTCGCTTGCAATATAACGTATAATATAAGATTTACCAACTTGTCTTGCTCCATCAATAATGAGTATTTTATTAGATCCATTTACAAAATAATCTAATATTCTTTTTTCAATTTTTCTTTTTAGCATATTTTCCTCTTTCCTTACCATATTTTACACTTTTCCTATATTTTTAGCATCCAAAAAATACACTTTTCCTATAATTTAGATACCTAAAAAATACACTTTTCCTAAAATTAAGTATTTTAAAAAGAAAAATCCCAATTTATTCAGGGATTTCTTCTAATATCTCATTATTATTGATAATTTCATGTTTTTTATTAAATTCTTCTAAATTTTCGTCACACTTCTTTCTTATCTTCTTTCTTAATATTAAATAAGTAGTAAAAGACATGATAAACGCCATCGCCCAAGAAATAGGATAACACATATATAAAATACCTAAAGAATGCATTGGATTTCCTTCAAGTGGAGAATAAATAAACTTATCCCATATAACTCTAAAAATACAATTACAGAAAATAGTATAAATAGTAGGTAAAAAAGAATATCCTACCCCTCTTAATACTCCAGTTTCACTATCCATTAATCCACATAGGAAATAAGTTAAACATACAACTTGCATTCTTTCCATTGCGTATTTTGTAACTTCAGGATCATAACTTTCTCCCATATACATTTTAAGTAATGGTTCTCCTAAAAAATAAGTTCCATATCCCATAATAATTCCAACAATAGTAACCATACAAAGTGAAATAATATGACATTTTTTAACATTATCTTTTAATCCTCTTCCATAATTCGCACTAATAAATGAAGGTGTAGCATTAAATACTGCATACATTGCCATATAAGTATATTGAGCAATATTTGCACTATTAGTATTTGCAGTTACAACAACTTGAGGCCATGCATTAACACTTGCTTGTAATAAAACATTAGAAATAGAAAATAAAACACCTTCAATTCCACTAGGAATTCCAATTCTTAAGATTTCAAGCAATTCAGTTTTATATATTCTTAACTTTTTAAATTCAAATCTAATAAATCCTTTATTTCGATATAAAGAAAGCATAACAAGAAATGCACTTAATGCTTGGCAAATTACAGTAGAAACTCCTACTCCTACTTCTTTCCAATCAAATAAAAATACGAATAAATAATTTAATCCAATATTTAAAATACCTGAAATTATTAAAAATATTAATGGTTTATAACTATCTCCCATTCCTTTAAAAGCACTACTTCCAAAATTATAAAGCATTAAAAATGGCATGGATAAAAAATAAATTCTTAAATAATTACTAGCAATATCGATATATGATTCATCAACATGCATCCACTCTAAAAATATTTTTGAACAGAAAAATCCAATAATTGCAACAATTACTCCACTAATTAATGCAAGTAAAATACCAGTATGGGTAGCTTTTGATGCGCCTTCTTTATCTTTTTTACCAACATAACGTGCTACAACAACATTTAATCCAACAGATAATCCTAAAAAAGCTTGAGTTACAAGTGCAATTAAACTTCCATTACTTCCAACCGCTGCTCCATACATTGATCCACATTTTTGTTGGACAACAATTAAATCAAATGAATTGTATAAAAGTTCAAATATTCCAACAAGTAAAATTGGAATAGTAAAAATAATAAACTTTTTAATTAAAGTTTTAGTATCTCCTGTTGTTAAATCCATTTCAGATTTATTAAATAATTTCTTTAAACTCACCATAAGAAAATATTCTAATACTTGTAACTTCTAAATTCAAAAAAATTGCCTATTTTCTAGACAATTTCTTTATAATCTTAATTATTTAACAATTACATCAATTTTATGAGCAACTTCTCTTAAGTTATCATCTGCTTTATATCCTAAAGCAATTGATACCATGAATTTATATTCATTTTCAAATAATGCATATTCTTTTAATAATTCATTATTATTAAAAAATGGTTTAATGCAATAAATCATAACTGATTGAATATTAAGACTTGTTGCTTCAAGCATCATATTTTCTCCAATACAACCAGCATCAAGATTTGCTAAATCATTATTAGGATTTTTACTATAAATAAGTACTAATTTATTTGCTCCATATGTAGGATCTTTATGCATTACTTCAATTAATTTCTTTCTTAATTTTTCTAAAGATTCTTTTTCAAGGACTACTAATTTTGTATTTTCGTATCTCCCAGTTGCAACAGGTGCTTTCATACCTGCATCAAGAATTTTATCTAAATCCTCTTTACTTATATCTTTTGCAAGATAATTCCTATAACTTCTTCTTAATTTAATAGATTCTTCAAGTTCCATACCTTACCTCCATTTATATAAAAGGGCGAAGAATATCTCTTCACCCCTATTATAGTTTTAATTATTTATCTAATCCACCAAAACGCTTAATTCTATTCCATCTATCTTGACATGCTTTGAAATTCTTTTCAAATAATTCTTCAGCGTGTTCAGGATTAACTTTTGGAAGCATATTATAACGTGTTTCTTTCATGATAAATTCTCTAATCTTTGTAAAATCAGGTTCTTTACAATCAAGTTGTAAAGGTGCTTTACCTTCTTTTTCAAGTCTTGGATCATATCTGAAAGTTGTGAAATATCCGCATTCTACTGCTAATTTTTCAGTTTCACTACTATTAACTAAGCCACCTTTAATACCTTGGTTGATACATGGAGCATAGCAAATAATAAGTGATGGTCCATGATAACTTTCAGCTTCTTTGAATGCTTTAATTGCAGCCATTGGATTAGCACCTAGTGATACTTGAGCAACATAAACATCTCCATAACTCATTGCCATTAATGCAAGATTTTTCTTATTTTGACGTTTACCACTTGCAGTAAATTGAGCAATTTGACCAGCTTGTGATGATTTAGAAGCTTGTCCACCAGTATTAGAATAGACTTCAGTATCTAAAACCATAATGTTAATATCATCTTCACTAGCGATAACATGATCTAATCCACCATATCCAATATCGTAAGCCCAGCCATCACCACCTACAATCCAAACAGATTTATCAAGTAAATCATCTTTGTATTTTAAAACTTCTTTAATTCCTTCATCTTTACTTGCTTCAATTTGTTTAACAAGTTCAGGGATAATCTTTCTTGCTTCATCTTTATTTTTAATATTTGCTAAATATGAATCAATTAAACTAACAAGTTCAGGTTCTAAACTTCTTTCTTTAGCACTTACTAATAATTTAGAAATTACACTTAATTTGTAATCGGTAGCAAGTCTCATACCATAACCAAATTCAGCATTATCTTCAAATAATGAGTTACTCCAAGCAGGTCCATTTCCATTTTTATCTGTAACAAATGGAGTTAATGGAGTAGATCCATTATAAATAGATGAACATCCAGTAGCGTTACCAATCATTAAATCTTTGCCAAATAATCTTGATAATAATTCATAATATGGAGTTTCTCCACATCCAGCACATGCACCACTTACTTCCATGTAAGGCATTAAGAATCCAACACCTTTAACAGTAGTTAATGGGAATTTATCTGTTTTATATTCAACATGTTTGAATAAATATTCAGCATAATCTGCTTTTTCAAATTGTGATTTTGCTTCAACCATCTTTAATGCAAAGTGGTCATTTCCAAGTCTTGCAGCTGTTTTATTAGCCATACATTCTTTAACACAAACACCACATCCAACACAGTTTCTTGGAGAAACTTGAATAATAAATTTCATTCCTTTAACTGTTGGACCGACTGCATCTTTAACTTGTTCTGCTAATCCACTAGGTCCATTTGCTACTTCTTCTTCATTTAATAAGAATGGACGAATTGTTGCGTGAGGACATACAAATGCACATTGATTACATTGGACGCAGTATTCTTTATTCCACATTGGAACTCTATCTGCAATACTTCTTTTTTCTTTGAAAGTAACATTTTCTCTCATTGATCCATCAAGTAATTCATATTCAGTAAACTTAGAAACTGGTAAATCATAACCATCTAAAGTGCCAATATGATCAACATATGAATCAAAATAATCATCACCGATTGAATTTCTTACACGTTTAAAATCTAAATCTTTCCAAGTTGGATCAACTTTAATTTCTCTTAATCCTTGAGTACCTGAATCAATAGCTTTGTAGTTTAAATCAACAACTTCTTGACCTTTTTTAGCGTATGTTTTTTCTGCTAATTTCTTCATCCATTTATTTGCTTCATCATATGGCATAATTTGTGGATTAAGATAGAAGAATGCTGATTGTAAAATTGTATTAGTATGTCTTCCCATTCCAATTTCTAAGGCAATCTTATTAGCATCAATTACGTAGAATTTAGCTTCTTTAGTTGCAAGTTGATATTTAACTCTATTAGGTAAAGATTTAAGTAATTGTTCATCACTCATATCAGTATTAAGTAAGAATGTTCCACCTTTTTTAAGATTCTTTAACATATCAAATTTTAATACATAAGTATCTAATGAACATGAAATAAAGTTAGCGTGTTCAACATAATATGTAGAATGAATTGGTTCTTTACCAAATCTTAAGTGGCTTCTTGTAACTCCACCTGATTTTCTTGAATCATATGCAAAATATGCTTGAGCATATTGATGAGTTGCATCTCCAATAATTTTAATTGATGATTTATTAGCACCTACTGTACCATCACTTCCTAATCCATAGAATAAACATGAAGTATATGAATGTTCAATTTCATAATGTTCGTCAACTGGTAATGATAAATGAGTTACATCATCATTAATTCCAATTGTAAATCCATGGAATTCTTTTCCAGTTAACATAACATCAAAGACTGCTTTAACATGTTTTGGTTGAGTATCTTTTGAAGAAAGACCATATCTTCCACCAATTACTCTAATATCTTTAACTCCATTAAGTGCTAAAGCACTACAAACATCTTCATATAATGCTTCTCCAACACTTCCTGGTTCTTTTGATCTATCTAAAACCGCAATTTCTTTAACTGTTTTTGGTAAAGTTTCAAGTAAATCTTTAGCACTAAATGGTCTAAATAAATGTACTCTAACCATACCAACTTTTTCACCCTTACTAACTAAATCAGTAACGACTTCATAAGCAGTTTCGTTTATACTACCCATTGCAATGATAACTTTTGTAGCATCACTAGCACCATAATAAACAAAAGGAGCGTAATTTCTACCAGTTAATTCACTTACTTTTTCTAAATATTTTTTAGCAACTGGTAAAACATTATTAAAATGAGTATTTTGAGCTTCTCTACCTTGGAAATAGATATCATCATTTTCAGCTCCACCTCTTGTAACTGGATGAGAATGTGGATTTAATGCTCTTGCTTTAAATTTTTCTACCTTTTCCCATGGAACAAGTTTTTTCCATTCTTCATCAGCTAAAAATTCAACATTTTGAATTTCATGTGATGTTCTAAATCCATCAAAGAAATGACAGACTGGATATTCTGCATCAATTGCAATTAAGTGAGCAACACTTGCAAGATCTGCAACTTCTTGAACACTATCACTACAAAGCATAGCAATACCTGTTTGTCTAATAGCGTAAACATCTTGATGATCTCCAAAAATTGATAAAGAACGAGTTGCTAAACTTCTTGCGCTAACATGCATTACTGCAGGTAAAAGTTCACCACACCATTTATAAATGTTTGGAATCATTAAAAGTAAACCTTGAGAAGCAGTATATGTTGTTGCAAAAGCACCTCCTTGAAGTGCACCATGTAAAGCACCACTTGCACCAGCTTCACTTTGCATTTCACATACTTTTACTTCACTACCAAAGAAATTTTTCTTTCCTTGAGAAGCATAAATATCGACATATTGTGCCATTGGTGATGATGGAGTGATTGGGAAAATTGAAGATACTTCAGTGAAATTATAACTCATTAAAGCAGCTGCAGTGTTTCCATCTACACTAAGCATTGTCTTTTTTACATCTGCCATATATTTTTTATCTCCTTATTTATATAATCTATATACATAAATTTTACTTTTATTTTGAAATATTCTCAATCGTTTTTAAATTAATTTATCGTATCATTTGATTATTTATGAAAAATGTGTTAGTCATCACTAACACATTAATCTTCTAGTTCATTCATTAATTCAAAATATTCACTTTCTAAAGTGTCTTTTTGATCTTGTAATTCTTCTATTTTCTTATAATCTTCAAAATCTTCATTTAATAAAAGATTGATTCCCTCTACTTCATCTTCAATTTCTTTCATTCTCTTTTTGATTTCTTGAATTTTATTATTTGATAATTTAGATTTTACTTCTCGTTTATCAAATACTAAATCTTCTTTTTTAGAAAGTTTCGGAGTAATTACTTCATTATTTAATGAAGAATTATCTAATAATTCCTTCAAATCATCATAACTTCCTTCATTAAACAAGACTTTATCTTTAGATAAATATAAGGTATAAGTTGCAAGTTCATTAATAAAATAACGGTCATGAGAAATAAAGATAATTGCACCTTCATAAGTTTTTAAAGCATTAATTAAGCATTCTTTTGTAACCATATCTAAATGGTTTGTAGGTTCATCAAGGATTAAAACATCATATGAAGAAAGCATTAGGGCACATAAATTTACTCTCATTTTTTCACCATTAGATAAAGTAGATGTATTTTTAAAAACATCTTCTTTTCTAAATAAGAAAGTTCCAAGAGCAGTTCTTAATTCTTTATCTAATTTATTTGGATATAAATCACGAAGGTGTTCAATTATAGTACTTCCATCTTTAAATTTATAATCATTTTGACGGATATATCCATAATTTAATTTTCTTTTTTCTTTAATTTCTCCCTTAATTGAAGGAATTTCTTTAAGTAAAGTTTTAATTAAAGTAGTTTTTCCAATTCCATTATCTCCAACAATTGCTAAATGATCTTTTCCATATAATGAAAAAGATATCGAAGGAAGTAAAGGATTTTCGTTATATCCAATTACTAAATTATTAACTTCTAATAATTCTTTTCTTTCTAAATTACCACCTTTAAGAGTAAATTTAATCTTATTATCTACTTTTTTAGGTGCTTCAATATGGTTTGCTTCTAACTTTTCTAACTTTTTTTGTCTATCTTTTGCTCTTCCAACAAATCGTGGTTTAGGCATATAAAATTCGATGAATTTTCTTAATTTTTCCATTTCCTCTTCTTCTTTTTTAGAACGTGCAAGTAAAAGATTATAATTATTTTCTTTTTCAGTTAAATAATTATTATAAGTCGTGTTATAGGTAGTAACTTTTTCATTTTCTAATTCTAAAATTTTATCTGCTAAACTTTCTAAAAAGTAACGGTCATGTGAAATAAAGAAAATAGTGCCTTTATACGTTTTTAAGTATTCTTCTAGCCATTCAATTGTAGAAATATCTAAATGGTTTGTAGGTTCATCAAGCAATAATAAATCATGTTTATTAAGTAAAATCTTAATAAACGCAATCTTCATTCTTTCTCCACCTGATAAAGAAGTAACTTTTTTATCTAAAATTGATAAATCAAAAGAAAATTTAGATACTAAAGTTTCTATTTCATTTTTATATGTAAATGATCTAGATTCTTCCATTTTTTCTAAAAGTTTTTGATATCTTTCCATTAAATATTCATCATTTGGATTATTTGATAATTCAAGTGAAACTTGATTAAATTCATTCTCTAATTCTTTTACTTTTTTAAAAGGTTCTTCTAATTCTTCTAAAACAGTATGGTTTAAATCCGTAATTGCATTTTGAGATAAATATCCAATAGATAATCCTTTAATAATTTGAATATCTCCTACTTTATCTTCTTTTGGCATTAAAGTAGGTTCAATTTCTTTTAAAATCAATTTAAAAATAGTAGTTTTTCCAGTACCATTGTCCCCGATTAAAGCTACTTTTTCATTTTTAAAAATATTAAAAGATACATGATCTAAGATAAGTTCGTTATTAAATGTTTTAGAAACATTAGAAAATGATATTAATGACATACCTAAATATTTTATAAAAAATAAGGAAAAATATAAAGGAAGTTAATAAACATAAATTGACTTATTTAATAACAAATTCAACAATTTCTTTTATTGCTTCAATAATTTCTTCAAAAGTTAACTCTAAAGGATACTTTGTAATATTTGAATAATTTTCCCATCTTTTAGTTATTTGAGAATTATTTTCGATTTCATTAAGCAAAATTAATGCATCTTCTTTAGTAATTTCGAATTTTCTATAATCACATGTTTTTAAATATGCTAATATTAAAATATTTTTATCAAATTCATCTTGCTTTGTTTTCCATAAAACATACAAATCATAATAATCTTTGCTTCTACTATTAAAAATTCCTCTTGAAAGAATTGTTTCTAATTTTTCAGCAATAACACTTTCTAAACTGTAAGTTTTAATTGATAAGATTTCTTCAGTTACTAAACATTTATAATTATATTC
>CAVKZU010000021.1:17715-33857 GCA_963660725.1 Lachnospiraceae bacterium
ATCTCCTGTTGCAATATCAATTCCAAATTGACATTTAACATTATCTAATTTTCCTAGAATCCTAACTTGAAATCCACCATAAATGTCTTCATTTCTGATTTCTTGAATATCAATTACTTCAAATTCAATATTATCATCTTTATTCAAAATAATTTCATTTATTATTTTAAGAATATTTTCTTTAGTAAGTCTTATTTGATTTAAACAAAAATCAATATCCATAGTACTTCTAGAAGCAATTCCAAAAATACATGAAAGGTATAATCCTCCTTTGAGAATAAATTTATCTTTATATCTAGAATTTGATAACCTTTCTAAGAAAGCATCATAGAAAAATCTACTATAAATAATATTTTGAGAAATATTATATTTATTAGAAATATTTGTTGCTCTCGCTTTTAAAGAATCTTTATTTATCTTCATTAATAAAAATCTCCATTATATTAAAAACTTTTGATTCGATATTCATAATTTTTGAATATTTTGAAAGTTTAATTTGATTAATTCCACTTTTTACATATAATCTTATAGCTTTTATAAAAGTTTCACTATCAAATTTATTCCTATTTTTAATTAAATCACAAATAGTTCTTTCTTTGTCGTATACATTTATAAAATTTCCAAATATAGTTTTCTTTTTTTCTATTCCAAGTTCATAAATCTCTATATTAGAAATTTGATGTATTACTAAATTTTTTGGTTTATTTCGAATTGGATTATACCCTTGAGGTCCGCTAACTTCAATTTCTTGTGGAATTTTATCTGTAAGATTATGAATATAAAGAGAACTTAATCCAGAAAAAATATATTTTGGATATCTTTGCTGAAATATAAAATATTCATCTATTTCAAAGTCTTCATTAGCATAAATGCCTGGAGCTATTCTTTTAAGGTTATTTTTTCTTACATAATCTGTTAAAAACCATGAAGAAATATTTAATTCATTAATATCATTTCTTGTAATAAATCCCTTATTATTAAAAATTTCATCAATCTTCTTAAAATTTGTTACTTCCATATGCACTTTATTTTATCAATTTTAATGTTCATTTGCAAGTTCACACCTAATAAAAACTCTACCAAATTAATGATAGAGTTTGATTTTTAAATATAATTAATATTTTATCTCTTCGTCTTATCGTAAGGGATACCTTCTGCTTTTGGAGCTCTTGACTTTTTAGAAGTAAATGCAAGAAGAATAAGAGATGCAATAAATGGAATCATTTTGAATAATTCACTTGTAACTCCGTTTGCATAAGTTAATGTAATTCCTGTCATTGCTTCAATAATTCCACTATAAACAAATGAGAATGAGAAGAATAATGAGAATAAAATTGAAATAACTGCAATTCTAATTGGTTTCCATTGACCAAAGATCATAATAGCAAGTGCTAAAAAGCCAAATCCTGCAACACCACTTGAACTGTTCCAGAATGATTGAGTAGGAATAACATAAGCAATTCCACCAATTCCACCAAGTGCACCTGAAATTAAAACTCCAGCGTATCTGTATTTATTTACATTAATACCAACTGAATCACTAGCACTAGGATTTTCACCACAACTTCTTAATCTTAATCCAAATCTAGTTTTATATAAAACAAAGTAAGATGCTACAATAACTGCAATTCCAATAAAGAGGAATACATTTGTAGAAAAATCACCCATTTTAATAACAAAATATGTATTATCAAATTGTAATGATGTTGAAATACCATTATTGATTTTTTTAGTAAGAATTAACGCTAAAGCAGTTGATGCTAAGTTTAATGCAGTACCTGCTAAAGTTTGATCAGCCTTACAATTAATTGTAACTACTGCAAGAAGCAAGGAATAGGCCATACCTGCAATAATTGCAACTAATATAGTTAATAATACACAGAAGAATGGGTTTACATTAGCTTTCATTAATGCATTTAAAGTAACAATTCCTGAAAAGCCTCCGATAACCATAATTCCTTCAAGACCAATATTTATAACGCCACTTCTTTCAGAAAACATACCACCTAAAGCAACGAAAGAAAGTGCAACTGCATAAATTAAAACAAGTGTTAATAAAAGTAATAATTGTCCAGCCATATTATTTTTCCTCCTTTACTTCTTCATTATTTTCTGAAATATTAACGTTATTTGATGTTTCAGAAGTAACTTCTTCTACAACTTTTTCATCAATTTTTAACATATCATATTTCATCTTTCTTTTTTCTAAATGTTTTCTATATAAAACGATTGCAAATGAAGATAAACCACTTAAATAAACAATGATAGCAACGATTAAATCACTAACTTCACTAGGGAAGATTGATTGAGTCATTGATTTTGCACCTTGAGAAATTAATGCAACGAAAAGTGAAGCAAAGAATGTTCCAAATGGATTAATTTGACCAACGAATGCAACAACAATACCATTCCAAGGAACTCCAGGAAGTGAAGTAGAAATAGTTCCTTCCCATTGTTCTAGACCAGTTAAATAATATAAAGCTCCACCAAGTCCTGCTAAAGCACCAGCAATTGCCATTGAAAGAATAATATTTTTCTTTTCATTCATACCAGCATAACGAGTAGCTTCTTTATTTAATCCACTTGCTCTTAATTCAAAGCCTAAAATAGTTTTAGACATAATAAACCAAACAATAATAGTAGCAATTAAAGCAAAAAGAATTGCAATTGATAACTCTCCATTACCCAATTTAAATTCAGGTATTAAAGCACTACTATTAGTACTTGCTAAAGATAAAGTTTTATATCCTTTTGTACCATCTAAGCATCCTCTTAAATAAGTTTGCCAAGAATAGTTAACAAAATATAAACCAATCCAGTTAAGCATAATTCCACCAATAACTTCACTAACATTGAAAAATGCTTTTAAAAGTCCAGGAATTGATGCCCAAATTGCACCAAATACAAACCCCATTAATAAACAAACTGTCCAATGACATTTAAATTGTAATGCAAATACTAATCCACCAAACATACCAAGTACGTATTGTCCAGCAGCACCAATATTAAACATACCTGTTTTATAGGCAAAACAAATTGATAATCCACAACAAATTAAAGGAGCAGCTGTTGTTAATATTTTATAAAATCCATTAATACCACGATATTGAATACCACCAGTAATAAGTTGACCAAATTCATAAAAAACGTTTCCACAACCATTTTTAATATCTAATAAAGTAAGAACTAATATAGCAATAATTAAACTTGCAATAATACAAGCAAGAGATGATGCAACTTTACTTGGACCATCTTTAACAATCCAATTTCTAAAACCTTGATCAAGTTCTTTAGGGGATTTTAATTTAAAATTCTCTTTACTTAGTTTCATCTTCAATTTCCTCCTCAGTTTCTATAAATTCGTAATTTTTCTTACTTCCTGCCATATAAAGTCCTAATTCATTTCTAGATGTAGTTTTTGGATCAAGTTCTCCAACAATTTCACCTTTAAACATAACTAAGATTCTATCTGCTAAGTTATAAACTTCATCGAGTTCAAATGAAACAAGTAAAACAGCTTTACCAGCATCTCTTTGAGAAATTAATGCTTTATGAATATTTTCAATAGCACCAACATCAAGTCCACGAGTTGGTTGAACTGCAATTAATAAATCAGGATCTCTATCAATTTCACGAGCAATAATAGCTTTTTGTTGGTTACCACCACTCATTCCTCTAACAATAGAATCGCTTCCTTGACCACTTCTAATATCAAAATCTTCAATTAATTTATCACCATGTTCTTTAACACTTCTTTTATTAACAATTGTATGACCTTTTTTGAATTGTTTTTTATAATAATTTTCTAAAACTAAGTCACTATCTAAAGAAAAATCTAAAACTAAACCATGTTTATGACGATCTTCTGGGATATGAGCAAGTCCTAATTCATTTCTTTTAAAGACGGATTGTTTTGTAATATCGATATCTTTAAAGAATACGTTACCTTCTTTAACTCTTTCAAGACCAGTAATTCCAAAGATTGTATCACTTTGACCATTTCCATCAATACCAGCAATACAAACAATTTCACCACGTCTTACATCAAATGAAACATTATTAACGATATTAACACCATGATGGATTTTATCTTCCATTACTAAATTTCTAACTTTAAGTAAAGTTTCTCCAATAACTGGATCTTTTTTATTTGTAGTAAATGAAACTTCTCTTCCTACCATTAATGTAGATAATTCATCTTTATTAGTGTCTTTAATATCTAAAGTCTTAATTAATTTACCTTTTCTTAAAACACTAACTCTATCACTAATTTCCATAATTTCATCTAATTTATGGGAAATAAATAAGATTGATTTACCTTCATTAGCAAGATTTTTCATGATTTTTAATAAATCTTCAATTTCTTGAGGGGTTAAAACTGCTGTAGGTTCATCAAAAATTAAAATATCGTTATCTCTAAAAAGCATTTTTAAGATTTCTGTTTTTTGTTGTTGTCCAACTGTGATATCTTCAATTTTAGCATCTAAATCTAAATTAAATTCATATTTATCACATAATTCTTGAACCTTATTTTTAGCTTGTTTTAAAGTTAAAAATCCAAATTTTGTAGGTTCAATACCTAAAATAATGTTTTCTAAAACAGTAAAAACTTCAACAAGTTTAAAATGCTGATGGACCATCCCTATTCCTAAAGCATTTGCTTTTAAAGGTCCATCAATATTTACAACTTCACCATCTCTTTTGATACAGCCTTCATCAGGTTGATAAAATCCAAATAAGATACTCATGAGTGTAGATTTACCTGCACCATTTTCTCCTAAAAGAGCATGAATTTCTCCTTTTCTTAAATCTAATGAAATATCATCATTAGCTTTAATTCCAGGAAAGGATTTTGAAATATGTTCCATTTCAATAACTGGTACATTTTGTTCTTCCATATATCTCTCCTTTTTTTGAAAAAGAGGACTATTAATATTATGCAATAGCCCTCTATTCTTATTACAAATTAATATTTATATTAATAAATTTTAGTTCTCTGCACTTTAATATTTCTAGTTAAATATTAGTCAGCAAATTTAGAAACCCATGTAACTTTGCATGCTGAAGTTTCTGGATCTTTTGAAACATCATCTGAAATAACATATTTTCCACTCTTAATACCAGCAATAACTGCTTCTAAATCAGATGTTTTAAATGATTTGAATCTCCAAGCAGCACTTTCAGTTGGTAAACCAACATAATCTTTTGCTTCAAGAGAACCTAAAACTGTTGATAAACCTAATTTAGGAGTTTGACCACCAAGATCAGTCCATTTTCCAGCTTCATATAATTCTAAAGATGAAGTAACTGTTTCTCTTAAACCTTTCATAGCAGATGTTAAAACTTTATCACTAACTGAATGTTGGTCAACGTCAACACCAATCCATGTTGCTGTTGATTTTGAAGCATTTTTAATACCTTCAGTAACTGATTGATAAACTTTACCACCACATGCGAAAACTGTATCAATACCAGCTGTATACCATGATTTCATAAAACTTGTAGCTTCATCAGTAGCTTGGAAAGCACCAGCGTAATAATATTTACATGTTGTAGTAACATTTAATTCTTTACTAGCAACTTCAATACCTTGAATATAACCAGTACCAAATCTTTGAACTGCTGGTAATGCCATACCACCACAGAAACCTAAATCTCTGTTTCCATCTTTAACTGCAGCATAACCTGCTAAGAAACCAGAAATTTGTTCTTGGAAAGAATAACCAACAACGTTTGAAGATGTTTTAAATGTTGTGTAGTCTTCACTATGTGGAGCACCATCTAATAAAATAAATTTAACATCAGGATATTTATCTTGTAAATCGTAAACTGGTGATTCAAATAAGTAACCTGGACAGACAATGACTTTTGCGCCTTTTTGAACTGCTTGTTCCATTGAAACTTTTCTAGCATCATTGCTATCTTCAGTTGGTCTATAATATGTACATGATTTTCCAATTTTATCAGCATAAGCTTTCATAGCTTCCCAGCTTGATTGGTTGAAACCTTCATCATCAATATCACCAACGTCAGTAATTAAAGCGTATTCATATGTTTCTCCACATGATGTTAATGTTGCTAAAGAACCACCAATAGCAAATACAGCTGCTAAAGCACAACCAAGTTTAAATTTCTTCATATCTTAATAAAACCTCCTATATAAAGAAAAATTCGGCAACTAACCTAATCCTGATGCCGAACTTAATTTACAAATATATAGTAAGTTTAATAAAAATCTTAATTTATATTCATGGGTAGCCCCTAAACTTTGGCTTCAGGCTGGAAAGTGACTCACCGTTTTGAGTCGATATACCCTGATAATTTCTTATCCTTATAAATATAGCATAACTAAAATTGAATATAAACATTAAAATTATAAAGATTGTATTAAGATTAATCCTTCCAATCACTTTCGGGATTGATTTTAATATCAAATGCAATTTTATTTTCACTTAATAAATCATTAATATCTCTATAAATAAAACCATCTTTAACAATTAACGGATCTTCAAAATTACCTGTAAAAATTACACGTTTATTTCTTAAAGAAATATCTAAAATAGAATTTAAAATTTTATCAAATACTTCTCCTTTAAATTCATTTTCTAAATATAAAAGTTGGGTATAGAAATTTGGTTCTATATAAAAAATACTATCTTTATAGATGTAAGAGCATGAATATTTATCTAAAAATTCATCTTTATTTCTTTCTAATTCTTTAAAAAATTTATATTCCATTATTTTCTCCTAATGATGATATTGTTCATTATTATTAATTTTGAATGCCCTGTATATTTGTTCTAATATGATTACTCTTGTCATTTGATGGGTAAAAGTCATTTTTGAAAGTGAAATTAAAAAATTAGCTCTTTTTCTTAGTGCGTCACTAACTCCTAAAGTGCCTCCAATTGCAAAAGATATTTTACCTTTTCCTAAATCAATTAAAGATTTCATTTGAGACGCAAAATCTTCACTACTAATGATTTTTCCATGTAAATCTAGTAAGAAAAGATATTCATCATCTTCTATTTTCTTTAAAATTTGATTTCCTTCTTCTTCTAAAATTGTTTTAGTGTCTTTACCTTGGATTTTGCATTCTTTAAATTCAATAACATTTACTTTAGCGTATTTACTTAATCTTTTTAAATATTCATTTATTTCATCTATCATATATTTTTCTTTGATAGATCCAATAACATATAAATTTATCTTAATCATAATTTAGTAATTTCTCTTTGTTTTAAGCATCTAATATCAATATGTTTAAAGTTTGGATTTAAAGATAATCTTGATTTATGAGTTTTTAATGCAACTCCTGGTTCATTACATTCTTCACTTAAATGTGCAAGTAAGATTTTTGAAGTATTTTCCCCAATTAATTCATCTAAATAAATTGCACTCATATCGTTTGATAAATGTCCTTTAATCCCTGAAATCCTTCCTTTTAATTCATTAGTTCTTGTAGACTCATGAAGCATTGAATTATCGTAATTACTTTCAAAATAATAATAATTTAAATTGTATAAGTACTTTAAAGTAATAAAAGGTATAAATCCTGTATCAGTAATATATCCTAGAACATCCTTATTTTTAGTATCTTTAATTAAAAGTCCCATAATATTATTACTATCATGAGAGAGTAAAAGAGGAGTAATGATAAATGATTTAAAATTATATTCTTTAAATAATTCTAAATAATTAAATTCATTTAAATCATCAATAACTTTAGGAAGAGAATATATTTTATCTTTAGAAAAATATTTAATATTTTTAATATGGTCAGTATGTTCATGGGTAATAAAAATATAATCAATATCATCTATTTTTTTATTCATTTCTTTTAAGATTCTATTTAATTCTCTTATTCCCATCCCTGTATCAATTAATATTAAAGCATCATCATTATAAATTAATGTAGAATTCTTTTTAGATCCACTACAAATATTAATTAATTCCATTATTCATCTCCAAAATCACCATCTGGATTATCAAAAGTACCAAAACTTGGGAAGAATAATAAATTAACCTCTCCAGTAGGACCTTGTCTATTTTTAGCGATAATAATCGTAGCTTTTTCACCTTCAGCATCACGATTAACATCAATTTCTGGAGTTTCATCTTGTTCTTGATTATCTTCTCCAGGCTTTTTTTGTTTTAAAGAAATACCTTGTTTTTTATAATAATTTGTACGATATAAGAGTAAAGCTTTATCAGCGTCATTTTCAAGTGATCCAGATCCTCTTAATTGAGAAAGTTCTGGTTTTCTGAAATCAGTTTCATCAGCTTTACGGTTAATATGACAAACAAGAAGAATAGGACAATCAAGTTCAAGTGCTAAAACCTTAATTCTTCTAGAATAATATGCAATTTTTTCTTGATCACTACTAAATTTATGATTACCTTCTTGAATAATACCAATATGGTCAATAACAATTAATGCTAAATCATTTTTTTGTTCTTTAAGTTTTTTACTTTTTAAACAAATTTCATCAATTGTTAAAGAAGTTGATTCTTCAAAATACATATCTGTATTTTCAATCAATTCTTGAGCTTCTTTCAACGATAATTTGTCAGTTTTATTTAAATGTCCTGTATTAATTTTGTATTGAGATGTACGTGAAGCAATTGCAAAAAGTCTTTTCATAAGTTCAGCGTTACTCATTTCCAAAGAAAAATATGCAATAGTAGGTTTTTTATTATTAATCACTTCATTACGAGCAACATTAAAACAAATATTTAATGCAAGTTGAGATTTACCAACACCAGGACGAGCTGCAATTAAAATAACTTGGCCTTTTCCAAGTCCATTTATTGCAACATCTAATTTATCATAACCAGTTTTTAATCCAGTAATTGCTTCTTCACCAGTTGCGTCTTGTAATGATTTTCCAACTCTTCTTGCTAAAGTATCTGCTCTTTCAAAATTGGATACTCTTCTTTTTGACGTAATATCATTAACATCATTTTCAGCTTTAGTTAAAAAATTAGTAATAGAATCAACAGGTTTATTATTAACATTTACTAAAATTTCATTACATTTTTCTGCTAATTTTCTAAGTAATGTAATGTCTTTTAATTGTCCAATATGGTTTTCTAAATTAATATTAGAAACACATAAATCTAATAGTTCATTTAAAAATTCTAATCCCCCAATTTTTTCGTATGTTTTATTTAACTTTAATTGAGTAACAATTGAATTTGAATCAATAACTTCATCTCTTTTATTGATTTCATGCATTGCTTTAAATAATTGGACATGATTAAAATTTTCAACATAAAAATCTTCTGGTGATAACATTTCTACCCCAGTTTTAGCAACACTTGGATCACTTAACATTTCACCTAAAATTGTTGCTTCTAAATAATCATCATGAAGATTTTTATAATCCATTATTCTTCCTCAGTAACGTGTACTCTAATTACACCAATTACACCTTTATATAATTCAATTTTTAAATTAGTGTAACCGAATGCATTAATAGGATATTTTTCAACTAATTTACGTTTATCAATAGTAATTCCATATTGTTCTTTTAATTTACTTTCAACTTCTTTTGTAGAAATTGAACCAGCCATTTGACCTTTTGCTTGTTTTCTTGCTTTAAATTCTAATGTGATTTTTTCTAATTCTTCTTTATTTTTTAAAGCAATTTCTTTTTTATGTTCTTCTTCTAATCTTTTTTGTTCATTTTGTCTTTCTAAAACTTTTACACTTTCAACAGTTTTTCTAACTGCAAGTTTCTTTGGGATTAAAAAGTTTGTTGCGTATCCATCACTAACTGTTTTAGTTTCGCCTTTTTTTCCAATTCCTTTAACATCATTTAATAAAATAACTTCCATGATTATTCCTCCTTAGTTCTAATTTCGTTTTTTAAACTATCTAAAGCATTAATTAATAATTCTTCAGCTTTTTGAGTAGTTGTATTCATAAATTGAGCGGCACCCATAGAGAAATGTCCTCCTCCACCAAGTTTTTCTGCAACAAGTTGAACGTTGATACTTCCATCCCCTCTACAAGAAATACCTACTTGATCAGCACTAATTCTTCCAATAACAAATGCTGCATTAATTCCTTTTAAATTAATACAAGTATTACATGCTTTTGCAAGTGTTGCTCTATCAACAATTTCATCATCTGCCCCAACACAATAAGTAATACCATAACTATATGTTTTTAATGTTTGAACAAGTGAATTAACTGCACTATATTCTTCAAATTCATCTTTTAATAATTGATCAGCTTTTTGTGAATCAGCACCATAGTCTTTTAAAACCATACAAGCTTCAAAAGTTCTAGATCCAACAGTTTTTGATTTAAAGAAGTTAGTATCTAATGAAATACCACTTAACATAATAGTAGCAACTTTTGAAGAAACTTTAATTGGTGGATAATTACTACCAAATTTAATCATTTCAACAATAATTTCACTAGCACTACTAGCACTTGTATCAATAACACTAAAAATAAGATTGTCAATAAAACTATCGCCTCTTCTATGGTGATCAATAATGATAATTTTATCAGTTTTATCGCAGATTTCTTGGCACATAAATTGTTTTGGTGCGTTAACATCACAAATTAAAAGTAATGTTGATCCATTTGCTTCTTTTAAAGCGCCATCACAAGAAATAAACCTCTTTTTTAATTCTTCTGGAGTAAATTCAGTTTGAATTGCACCACGAGTTTTCTTTTCAGTTCTATTTGGATCATAAATAATTTTAGATATTTTCTTCTTATATTCACATAAAGATTGAAGTCCAAGACAACTTCCAAGTGCATCCATATCCATATCTTTATGTCCCATAATAAGGATATTATCGTTTTGTTCAATATAATTTAAAAGTGCAATAGAATCTGCTTTAACTTTAACTTTATTTCTTGATTCAATAGCTTCAGTTTTGCCACCAATAAAAACAAGTTCATGATCAAGTTGAGCAATGACTACTTGGTCACCACCCCTTGACATTGCAACACTTAAAGCGTTACTTGCCATATCATTAAGTTGATTTAAAGTAGCAAAATCATATGCAAACCCAATTGAAAGAGAAGTGTTAAATTCAGCTTTATTTCCTAAATTTCTAACTTGACCAAGGATACTAAATCCTTCAGCTTTCATATTTAATAAATCTTCTTTTCTACAAATGGCAAAATAAGAATCATTTTTATAACTTCTTAAAACTAACTTATACTTTTTAGCGTATTCATTAATCAAAGTTCTAATTGTAGGGATGATTTCATTGATTTCTTCATTATTTTGAATAATATCAGTGTAGTTATCAATTTGAATAATTCCAACACAAGTAGCATTTTTTTGAAACATTACGAATGCTGATTCATAATCGTTAACATCTTGAAATAAAAATACTCCATTTTCTTTTAAATAACCTACTTTAAAATAAACATTATTAATTTGTAAGATTTCTTCTTTATTTTCATCATTATCTAATTCTTTAAGTTTTGGATTCCAAGAATAAATATTGTGATTAAGAATATTAAATCCTTTAGATTTTAAGGTTTCACTAACATAAATAATAACCCCTTCATCATCTACAATAACGGTACCAATATTTCCAAATTTATAAGATGCTTGAATATCATTACCAATAATATCGCCAGTTTTTAAATCATTTCTTTGACGATTAAAATAAATAAAGAATATTACTATCCAATATAAAATCATATTGATAACAATAATTGCTAAAGTAATATACCCCATCGCATTTAAACTTATAATATTTTGGAAATCCCAAGTATTAGTAAGATAAATACCAAAAAAGAACCCTAAAATAATAAGTTCTCCAAGTGTTACATAAAGTACAATAAATTGAATACGTTTTAATAATTTTTTCATAATTTTTACCTTTTAATATTATACATTAATTAAATAAATAATTAATTATTAAATTAACGTTATTTTAATAATAACAATTTAAAAACTCCCTAGAACGAATAGCTAAGGAGTTAATAAATTATTTATTTTCTAAATTATTATTGATATTTTCTTCTTTGATATCATTAAGAGAATTACTTACTTCTTTTTCAATTAAATCAATATTATTTAATTCTTCTTTCTTTTCTAATCTTTCTTTTGCAAGATTAGTTAATCTTATTTCTTCGTCTAATTTCTTAAATGCTTTCTTTTCTAAAACTAATATAATCGGAATATACGCAATATCGATTAATATCCAAGAAATTGGATATGCAGCATATAACCAGAAAATTGTATGGAAATAAGGAACTACATTGAATAAACAGAAGATAAAGATAATTCTAAATCCAGTACAGCCGATTAAAGTTACAACTGCAGGAGGAGTTGAAATTTTCATACCTCTTAAATAATTGCCACAAGTAACCATAATTCCATCAAAAATATAAGGAATTAACATAATTTGTAATCTTTCATTACCAGCAAGTAAAGCATTAGATTTTATAACACCAGCTGAATCACTAATGAAAATAGATAATAGTTGATTTGAACATGTAAATACTAATAAATCTACTAATCCAGCAGTAATAAAGTTATAAATTATTGCGTATAATAATAATTTTCTTAAATTTCCTTTCTTTTGAGCACCATAATTTTGTCCAATAAATGAACATAAACTAACCCCAATTGCTTCTTCGATTGCAAATGCATATGATTCAATTTGATTACAAGCACTACCAGCAGAAACAATTTCATCCATACTGATTTTAATTCCATTAATAGAATAATCAGTAATTGTATATAAAGAAGATTGAATCATAACGTTTGGAATACAGAATGCTAAGCCTTGAATGCCAGCAGGTAAGCCAATTTTAATAACATTACTTAATGCTCTTTTATCAATGTATA
Source organism: Lachnospiraceae bacterium (assembly GCA_963660725.1). Lineage (GTDB taxonomy): Bacteria > Bacillota_I > Bacilli_A > RFN20 > CAG-826 > Onthovivens. Next base: position 30,552 of record CAVKZU010000021.1, read on the forward strand.
AATTTCTAAATCTAAATTTAACAAATCCTCTTTTATTAAACATTAAATATAATATAACAAGAATTGATGCAACAACTTGAGAAATAACAGTAGCAATTCCAACTCCTGCTACATCAAGTCCACAATATTTAACTAAAATAACATCAAAAGAAACATTAAAAATTCCTGAAAAAATAAGAATTAATAAAGGAATTGTAGAATCTCCTAAAGCTCTCATCATTTGAGCACCATAGTTATAAATCATTAAAAATGGTAATCCTATAAAGTATATTTTTAAATATAATGTAGCATTTTCAATAATAGAATCTGGAGTACCCATTAATTTTAAAAGGAATGATGAACAGAAAAATCCTACTAAACCAACTAAAATTCCTGCAAATAACGCAATTAAAATTGAAGTGTGTAATACTTTATTTGCATATTCCTTATCTCCTGCTCCTTTTGCGTGACTAATAGCAACATTAGCACCCATTGACATATTAACAAATACAGTAACAATTAAATTAATTAAGGATGTATTACTTCCAACAGCAGACATCGAAAGTGATCCACCGCCAAAATTAGATACACACCATAAATCAATAGTAGTATATAAAAGTTGAAGCATGGTAGTTAAGGCTAAAGGAAGAGCTAATAAGCCAAACTTGAAAAATAAGTTTCCTGTAGTTAAATCCATGTTCGAATGTTTCGAAAATGTAATCTTTTTAAAATGCATAAAATCAAATAAACCTCAAGATAAATATTCTATACTTTTAAATTCCAATTTCAATATCATTAATTAAATATTGACTAAATTTATAAATAAAATGAAGTTGCACAAGATTTCAAGAGTTGCATAAAGTTTCATAAAGTTGCATAATAATATTGAAGTTGCATAAAATTGCACAATTTTGGAGGTAATACTTATGAAAGAAAACAATCCTTTTAGTTTAATGCATGGAAGTACATCATATAGTTTGATTACTAGACCTGAACAATACGAGCAAATTATCTCTACTTTTAATAATTCTTATCCATCTACTTTTGCATATTTAATAACTGGAATTAGAGGAAGTGGAAAAACAGTTATGTTAAGATCAATTTATAATGAATTATCAAAATTAGATAATTGGATAACAATTGATGTAAATTCTCAAGGAAATATAATCAAAGATTTATCTGAAAAACTTTTAATTGAAGGAAAAAAGTTCAACTTATTTTTAAATTGGTCAATTTGTTTAAATGCAAAAATATTCTCACTCCAAATAAATAATCAAGAAATAATCACAAATCCAGAAATAATTTTTGAAAGATTACTTAAAAAAGCGAATGAAAATAATAAAAAAGTTTTAATTACAATTGATGAAGTTACACCATCAAGCGAAATTAAAAAATTTGCTAATTTTTATCAATCAATGATTGGTAAAAATTATAATTTATTCTTATTAATGACTGGATTAAAAAATAACATTAACTCTTTAATTGGATCAAATACTTCAAGTTTCTTATCAAGAACTCCAAAAATCAATTTAACTCCTTTAAATGAAATTAGTATTGCAAAAGAATACGAAAGAATATTAAAAATTGATTTTCAATTATCAGTAGATCTTTCTAAGTTAACTAAAGGTTATGCATTTGCATATCAAGTTTTAGGATATTTATTTTTTGAATCTAATAAAAAAGAAATTAACGATGCTCTATTAAAAAATTATGATAAATACCTTCAAGATAATGGATACAACATTATTTGGAAAGATTTAACAAACAAAGAACAAAATATATGTTTTGCAATTTCTGATTCCAAAAATAAAGAAACAAAAGAAATAATGAATCTTGCAAACATGAAAGAAAGCAATTTCCAAAATTATCGCAATAAATTAATTGAAAAAGAAATAATAACTCCAACTGGTTATGGTAAAGTTGATTTTACACTTCCAAGATTCAATGAATTTGTTCAGTTAATGAATTTTTTTAGATAAATAAAGTTGTAAATTACAACAAAAAATATAATTATTCATCTTTTTTGAACTTCTCAATTTCAGCAATAATATCATCAAGTGTTAAACTAGAAGTTCCATTTTCGTTTACTTCTTTTTCTAATTCATTTAAATCTTCGTTTATATTTTCTTTTTTTACTTTAGGTTTACTTTCTTTTATTTCAAAAGGTATTTTCCTTTCTCTAACAACAGCTTTAGCAAAAATATTAATTGCGGTAGTCATATTCATACCAAAATCATTACATAATTCTTCAAATTCTTTCTTTAAATCTTCATCCATTCTAACACTAAAAATCGCTTGTCCCATAAATTCATCTCCTATTAAGTTATATTTTAAACTCATTCGGTTATTTTTGCAACACAATATGTTAATATCTTGATTTATTTTCACTCGTTAGGTTATAATTAATTAGGTTAAATAAAAACTCCTATGAATTTTTCCATAAGAGTCATTTTTACCAAACAAAGTTAAAATTTGCAGCTTCTCCATTATCAATTAAGATATCTTGAGCAGTCATTGATTTATTAATAACTGTTACAAAATATGCCCATTTTGCAATTTCTTCAACATCACTCCATCTTTTAAGTAATGCTTCATCTAAAACTTCTTGATATAATTTTTCATCCTTTAAAATATGATCGTTTAAATCCGTAATTACACCTCCTGGAGAAATAGAATTACTAGTAGCTTTAAATTTTGCAACTCTCATTGCAACATTTTTCATATACGCAACAACTCCTCCTTTTGAAGCAACATATTCAGGAAATTCTGCACCACTTGATGCACTTGAAGATGCAATAAATAAAACTGATTTGATTTTTTCTTGGAAAGCATATTTTTCAGTAACTTTTATAACTGCTTTTAAATTATTATCAATATCATTTTCATTTTGAGTACCTGCATTATTAATCAAAATATCAATATTTTCAATTTCTGGTAACTCATCTTTAAATAAATCTAATTTAAAATGTATATAATTCAAATTATTGATTGATGTATCTTCTCGATCCATTCCAATAACTTTAAAATTATTATTTAAAAATTCTTCTGCAATTGCTTTTCCAATTCCTTTTGAAGTTCCAGTTATTAAAACAACTTTATTTTCCATTTATTACCTCCATTAATTCTTTACTAATTTTAAAATATCCTAAATCATTTGGATGAATTCCATCTTTATCAATATCAGCATCACTTAAAATAGGCATATTAATTCTTCGAATATTTAATAAATCAAATACATTTTCTAACATTTTATATTCATTTATCCATTTATTCATTAATGCTTCTTCACTTAAATCATTAAATAATAACTTATTAACATCTTTAAAA
>CAVKZU010000022.1:0-12590 GCA_963660725.1 Lachnospiraceae bacterium
GTTATAAGACTTGGTATAAATCTTTGAACAAGAATATCAACAAATTTAAATATTAATAAACCAGCACCTAAAGAAGCACAGTTTAATGTCATAAGCATCTTACTAAGCTTTTCTTAGACGAAGTCAACCTTTTAACTTGCCCTACTATTTTAACATTTATAAAAAGGTTTATCGAGTAGTGGAAATAAATAAATTCACAACGATTAACTATGTTTGTTAAAATTTATTTTAACACTTTCCAATAATCGGTTTTATTTTCACCAACTCTAATGATATAGTTATTATTTCTTAAATATCTAATATTATTATCAACAGCAGTATCACTTATACCTAATAGTACAACAAGTTCTGCTTTTGTAACATTTGGATTATATCTCATTTCAGAAATTATTTTTTCTCTTATTAAATTTAATCCGTGTTTTTTTATTAGAGGATGATTATCAACTTTATTACCAACTTTATTACCAACTTTATTACCAACTTTATTACCAACTTTCTTATAGCAAAACATTGGTAATAAACAAGTTATTATTTAAATGATTTTTTAAATTATTAATCATATTAAAAAAATCATTTCGTCGCGAGGATGATTCCCAAGTATTAGAATATTTACCCATATAGAGTATGTATTCAATAAAAATAACAATTTAACAGTATTCTTCCTAAAAAACTTTATGTTCTATTATTTTTTGAATAGTTTTTATTTATTGTTTCATAGAGTTAAAAAATAATGATATGATATAAAAAAGACCTAACTCGTAATTGGGTTAAGTCTAGTGGGTTTTGAGATATTAAAAGATGGTGATTTCAGGTATTAAAGATTCAATATGGTGGTTCTCAAGCGTTAGAATATTCAGTTTATAGGCTAAAGTCAATCATAAAAGCATCGATTAGTTTTTTAGATCTATTTTCGATGTTTTCTTTTAGCCACTTATCTTCCAACACGACGTCTTCATTGAGTTTCAAGCCGTTTCTATAACCTATGAATGTTCCATCGTCTTTTTTACGGTCTTTCTTTTTTTGAAACGACATATTGCTTAAGTTAGAATTGTAACCAGTAATGGTCAAGTTCCCTAGCGTATGAACATATTTGTCGTAAATCTCATATGCTGTCTTTTCGTCGCCACCAGCAATCATATCAATCCAGTCTTTTGGAATGTTTTCGCCTTCAGGAAAAATGTGCTCGATGGTCCAGATGTATTTATTTCCCTTATCTCTTTCCCAAAGGTCCGTATGGATTTCCTTCGTCGAGTATTTGTCCTCGTAATAGCAAAGAAGGAACCTAGTGCTATCGGTGTTCGTTTGATAAACAGGGCCTTCTAACTTAGATCTAAATGTTGCATCGTCCGAAGAATTGGCGACTATCATCTGGTGAATTTTTTCAGTAACTTCTTTGTTTTTGAGTCCTTTGACGGCAGCAATAATGTCCATAAAGATCTTGTTAAGGTTTCTCGTGTTTGGATAGTCAGTTATGTTTCTTCTTACAAAGAATCTTACTAATAGTTCAATCACGCTGCTTATATCATTTTCGCCAACTTCATAAGCATCCTTATTGGTAATAAGTTTCATCAATAGTAAATACGATGGAGCACCACCTATTCTGTCAAGATCCAGCAAGTTTTTTTCAAACGCACTAATCTTGTCTTCGTCTTTTGCATTATTTATGATTATCGAATAGGTTTTCGCCTCTTTTTCAAGCTTATTCAAAAGTTCCTTATAATCATCTTTTATAAGTTTTTCATATATGTCTAAAACGGTTGATCTAGTTGCAAGATAGCCTAAAGAATATTTTTTTGAATCAGATTCAAATTTTTCATTAAGTTCATCTCTATATGCATTATAGTATTGCCTAAAGAAACGTTCCTGAACTCCGTAATTATCTCCAAGATAACTAAGTATTCTTTCCCACTGTTTATAGCACTTATCTGTGCTCGTCTTATCACCTGGAATATCAGATTCGCTCACTAATAAATTTTTGATTAAATCAATAGCAGAAAGTGGAACACCTCTATTGTTAAGAGATTCAAAAAGCATATAAGCATCTTTATTAGACTCAACTTCTATGAAAACCATCACAGTGTCATTGACCTTTTCTAAAAGTTCAAAAAGTATAGTTTTTTCATCCTTTTTTGGATTTTCTTTCTTTTCCTCTGCAACATAGGAATCAATTTCCCCATTGAAATAATAAAATCCTTTATATATCTTTCTTTTTGTGGCGTATTTGACTCTGTCATATCCAACCATTAATCCATTTTCTGTTAATAGACTATAGTAATCATCAAGATTGTGTCCTTGAACTTGTGGAACTATTCTAGAAATAGTCTCTTCTTCATCATTAAAAACAACTATTTCCTTTTTTAATCCTTTAAACTTATCTTCCTTAGATTCAGTAAAATCAGATTTAAAAGCTGATAGTTTAGTGTAAATGGCTAATAAAAGTAGTGATAAAGAAGTAATTCTCTGCTGCCCGTCAATAACTTGTAGTCGTGTTTCTTTTAAAGTGCTTTTACTCTGATTGACGCAAATAATAGAACCTAGAAAATATCCATTTCCGTTATTCACTATGTCATTAAATAGAGCACCCCACTCTCTGTTTCCCCAAGTATATTCTCTTTGATACTTAGGTATGTCATAAAAGAACTGTTTATCAGTTCCAAGAATCACACTTAATTTGTATGCTTCACAATCCTTAATCATAGATTACCTCCTAAAATTAATTTTATATCATTTCCTATCAAAGCTTATCAACAAACTCGGATAGTTTCTTTTTCTGATCAGGTGAAAGTTCACTTATTTTCTCTTGCAGTGTTTTTTTCTCCGTCGCTTCTGGAGGAGTTGTCTTTTTAATGGTGATCACTTCATTTTCAATATTTACTTCAACATAGTCACCAGCTTTGAAGCCGACCTCTTCAAGCCATTTCCCTTTTAGCAGCAATGTAGGAACTTGCGTATAATTTCCACCACCCATTGACTGTTCATAAATTTTTAGTTTTCGTTTCATATGTCACACCTCAAGTATGTCTATTATATCACAAATCGTTAAGAAATTATTAACGATGAGCATTTATAAAAAAATTCTCTTTTTGAGAACATTAATTTGCAAACAAAAGTGAACCTTTTTTAACCTTTGCAACGGGTGCATCGTGTAATTGTATCAATCGGGTGAATAAGATATCTAAAAAGGTAGTATCACAATTTTCAAATAGTTCTTGAGGCAAAATATCAAGCATTTGATTAACAATATCTGGAGAAGTGAAAACCTCATCATTTGATAAATTTGCCAAACAACTTAATACATGAGGGTTATATACATTACTAAATAAATCATCACTCATAGTCCTTTAATCTCCTATAGTTCATAACTGTTCTCATTATAAATTTTCCTTCACCATCACTATCATCGAATAGTTTCTCTTGCTTATACTTTTTTTCTTATCTGGTTCATCATTTTCAGTTAATAAATCGGCAAAGGTATATTCACTTCTTGCTAATTGAGGACCAGTTATAAATGCCCATTCGCTAAATACAATAGGATTATCTGTATCTTTTCCATCTTCATCAACAAGACACAAAGTAAGAGCATTCCCACAAAGAATATTTTTATTCAAAATAAATTTTATGGAATCTCTCATATCATCACTGCACTCTGACTTGCATACTAACTTATATTGTTTATCCCAAATTTTAAATAGGCGTTCTTTACAAACTTTAACATTATCTTGCAAAATATCCACACCATAAAGGCTAGAAACAGCTAAAAGTGAATTTTTTTCAAAGTCCATTGGGCTCTTTTTATATCTTTTCTTAACAATGGCAAGTTTTCTTTCAAGAATCTCTGCTAAAAAGTTACCATCACCACATGCAGGTTCTAAAAATCTAGAATCGATTCTTTGTGTTTCGTCATTTACCATATCACACATAGCTTTTACTTCTCTTTCATTAGTGAAGACTTCTCCATGGTCAGCAACTCTTTTTCTAGATTTAATTTGTTTGTTTTCTCTAACCATTATTCTTCTACCTCAATCCCATACATTTTAAAATATGGTGCTAATTTTCTTTTACCTGAACTACTAGGCTCAAATTTACCAGCTTCCATCTATTAAGAGTTGCCGCGTTAAAACATATTTGTTCAGCTAGGTCTTTTTGTGTTATATGCATTGCTTTTCTAAGTTGTTTTAATGCTTTTTAGTAATTCATCTTTGTCACTTCCATATTTTAATTCACTGAAACAATTATAACATTATTGTCACTTTTAATGTAGATGAGGGAGAAAATTTTATATAATCGTGTTCTTACCCCCTAGTAATCGTTTTACTACCCCCTACTAATCGTGTTCCTATCCTGTCAATTTCATCACTTTTTGCTCTATTTTCTTAAAGGAATCGAACCCTCTTTTATACTAAGAATACGCTAAAACGTCTATTTCTCTAATTAAAAAAAAGCCTGACACATATTCGTACCAAGCATAATTAACTATAATGGCGGGGGTTAAAGGAATCGAACCCTTATCAACGGTTTTGGAGACCGCTGTTCTGCCATTGAACCAAACCCCCAAATATGTAAGGCTTTTTAAAGCCTTAATATTATAAACTTTTTAATACCTTATTGACAAGTCCCATATCACATTTTCCAACAAAATTTGTTTTAAAATGTTTCATAACTGCTGGGATTGACTTATCTTCAAGTTTTAAAATCTCTGCTTTGATTTCTTCTTCACTCATCATTTTAGGAAGATATTCTTTAATAGCGTCCATTTGAGCATTAATTGCTTTAACGTTATCTTCTCTTCCTGCTTTTTCATAACTTGATTTTTCTTCTTCTAATTCTTTTAAAGTTTTATTAATAATTAAAATTAAATCTGTATCAGTTAATTCTTTTCCATTAGCTTTAGCTTCATATCCAGCTAACATATACTTATTAATAATAATGCTATAAACTGCTCTTTTATTATCATCTTTATTTTTTAATGCTAATAAATTTTGTTTTTTAATTGTGTCAATTAACATATATTTCTCCCTTTTTACTATCTTTTTTCACCTTTAAAATAAACTGCTAAGGTTCCAGGTCCACTATGAGCACCAATAACTGGTCCAATGTGGTTCATCATTAATACTTTAATATTTGGATGTTTTGCTAATATTTTTTCTTTTAAAAAGTTAGCGTCTGCTTCACAATCACCATGTGAAATAAAAACTACTCTATCATCAATACATTCTGCTTCAAATTTAGCTAAAATTTCCATCACTGATTTCTTTCTACCTAATGTTTTTCCAATTGGAACAAGTTTTCCTTCAGGATCAACATGTAAAACTGGTTTTAAATTTAAAAGATTTGCGATAAATGCTTTACTAGCAGTTAATCTTCCACCTCTTTGTAAACATCCTAAATCATCAACAGTAAAATAATGCATAATATGATGTCTTAAATCCAATGCTTTTTCGTAACATTCTTCTAAAGAATCACCATTTTGTTTAAATTCATTAACTAAATATACAAATAAGCCTTCACCCATTGAAGCACATAATGAATCAACTACCTTAATATCTAATTCTGGATATTTTTCTTTTAATTCTTTACTTGATATTGATAATGTATTATAAGTACCACTTAATGCACTTGAGAATGATAATACTAAAATTGATTTACCTTCTTTTAAAACTTTTTCTGCTTGTTCTTCGAAAGTTAACATATTAACTTGGTTTGTTTTAGCAACTTCTTTTTTTCTAAGTCTATCGTAGAAAGTTTTAATATCCATTTCTTTATGGGATGGATCATCAATATAATTTTCTTCTCCATTTTTGAAAGAAAATGACATAGGAAGTATAATAATACCTTCTTTTTCTAAGTATTCATTTTCTAAGTCACAGCAACTATCTGTAAATATAACAAATTCTTTCATTTAGATTACCTCTTACGCTTTAGTATTATACTTGATTTATGATTAAAAAGAAATTTTTTTATTAATTCTAAAATTCCAATGTCCTTATTTTTAGGGATTTTTATAATTTAGTTTGTGTTTAAAACATAATTTATTTAATAATTATAAATAAAAATTAGACTAAGTTAAATCCTTAGTCTAATTTCTTTAAATTTAATAGTTTTCTGCGTTAACTTCAAAGTAACTTTGAGGATGTTTGCAACATGGACAAACTTCAGGAGCTTTTTTGCTAACCATAATATATCCACAATTTCTACATTTCCAAACAGTAACTTTATCTTCTTTTTCAAAAACTTTAGCACCTTCGATATTTTCTTTTAATTTTAAATATCTTTCTTCATGGTGTTTTTCAACTTGTCCAACCATTCTAAATTTTGCTGCTAATTCTTTAAAACCTTCTTCTTCAGCAGTTTTAGCAAATTCTGCATACATAGATGTCCATTCTTCATTTTCACCACTTGCTGCAGCAGCTAAATTTTCAGTTGTTGATCCAATTCCTTCTAATTCTTTAAACCATAATTTAGCATGTTCTTTTTCATTATCTGCTGTTTCAAGGAAAATAGCAGCAATTTGTTCATAACCTTCTTTTTTAGCTTTACTTGCAAAGAAAGTATATTTATTACGAGCTTGTGATTCCCCTGCAAAAGCATGTAATAAATTTTGTTCTGTTTTAGTACCTGAATATTTTGACATTTTTTAATCTCCTTTTCTTTTATATATAATATTATTCTTCAACTTCTTCTAAGTCTTCTTTGCCTACTCCGCAAACTGGGCAAACTGGATTTTCTTCGTCACTTTCGAATTCGTATCCACAAACTAAGCATCTGTACTTTTTCATTTTTATATCTCCTTTTCTTTTTTATCTTTTTCTAAACAATCTTTACATACTCCATAATATGTAATACTTGTTTTTTCAATTAAATTGCCATTATCATCGTAATGTCTATGCTTTTTCTTATTAAAGATATCAATTACTCTACCACATTTAGTACATACGAAGTGTTCATGCTCATCAAGACGAGTTAATTCATACATAATCTCATCTCCATTGATTAAATCTACCTTTCTTATATATTTATCATCTTCTAATGATGAAATATTACGGTAAAGAGTAGATAATGAGATTTTTTTACCATTACTTACAAGGTAATCAAATACCGTATGAAAACTTGCATGTCCTAAAAACCCTAAAGCTTCTAAGATATCTTTTCTTTGTGATGTCATCCTTTCCATAGTTATTATTATATAGAATTTTTTTCAATAAGCAATAGGATTTTGTTGTTAGTTATTGCGAATTTTTCTAAATTATACAAATATTATTTTTTTGTTAATTAAATATAATTTTGAATTTAGATATTAGTATTGAAAGTAATGTCTCAAAAACTGGTTTAACCAGTGAATCTAATTATTCTATTGACATAGATTAATATATAATTCTACTTTAACACCTAATTCTTCAAGTAATAGTTCATATTTTAAGAAGTTATTTCTAAAATGAAAAGTGCTATTACAAGTAGCGATACTAAAATAAAATTAACATTTTATTTAACATATAATGAATATTCTTCTTCGTAATAATAGGAATAATCAATTCCTTTCATAAAAATTTCTCTATCATTAATTTTATCTGTAAGTACTTTTTCCAATAATTCTTTTATTACTTCAGGATGTAATGGACTTTTTTTCATAGCATCTAAATATTCATTTTTATCGATTAAAGACCAATCAATACATTTTTGAATTTCTTTTTTTAAAATTAAATCTAGCCAAATTCTTGTACTTCTTCCATTTCCTTCCATAAAAGGATGCGCAATATTCATTTCAATATATTTATCAAATATTTCATCTAGATTAGATTGAGGCATATTATCAATACTATTTAAAATTGATGATAAGAAATCACCATTTGCAAATAAAAAGCCATCTTTTGATATAGTTTTAGTCCTAATCTTGCCAGCAAAATCAAATAATCTAGAAAAAATAAAAGCGTGTATTTGCTTTAATCCTTTTGTAGTTCCAATTTCAAAAGAATCTAATAACTCACTTTCGAAAAGATTATATGCTTTCTGTTTGCTCTTATTATCTAAAGTATTATCTGAATTAGTAAACCAATCTAAAAATTTTGATCCATAATTTGATGGAAATTCTTTAGCAAGTAAAATTATTCCTTCTGCATTTAATGCGTCTGATTTATATTTTTTACCATCACATGCTTCTATTTTGAGTTGGTTAGTGACACTAACCAACTGATTATTTTCTTTTTTCAATTTAGTTTTAAGATACTTCCAATAGTTTCTATTTTTAGTATAATCATCTTCATTTCTAATAGCACCAACAACATCAAGCACACTAAAATACCATTCACTTGTATCTTCATTCCATATCGCTCTAACAGGTTTATCATTAAAAAATTTAATTGATATTTTATTCACAAAAGTATCTCCTTAATTCTTAAATTATACAATAAATATACTAAAATCTCTATTTTTAATAAGCATAAAAAAATACGAACTTAATCGTATTTATTTATTCTTTTGGCGTCCTTAAGGTGATTCGAACACCCGACCTATCGCTTAGGAGGCGATTGCTCTATCCAAACTGAGCTACAAGGACATCACTCCTTGTTTATATTTCTATAAACAAGGATATATTTAATTAAAACGCACTTAAATCAAATAATGTAATATCATCATTTTCTCTAAGATTTTTTAAGGCACCATTTGCCTTTAAATATTTTATAACTTTATCAGGAATTTTTCCTCTCTTTTTAAAGTCTTCAATAGTTTCAAATGGTTTTTTCTTTCTTTCTTCAATAAAATCTTTAACGCCTAATTCTCCTAAACCATCTAAAACTTTAAATGGAGGGATTAAAGCATTATTTTCGTAATCAATAACGAAATTACTAGCGTCACTTCTATTAATATCAATATTAGTAAAAGTAAATCCACGTTCTGCAAATTCAAGACAAGAAACTAAAGTATCTTGGATACTTTCTTCCTTATTAGATAATGCTTTTTCAGGATTATTTGATTCTTTTCTAGCTTTATATTCCATTAATTTATCATGAATTGCATCAATTCCTTTAACCATTGTTTCAAGATCATATTGATCGCATCTTAAGGTAAAATAAGTAGCATAATAACTTAATGGGTAATAAATTTTAAAATATGCAACACGAAGTGCCATAATAACATAAGCACAAGCATGTCCTTTAGGGAATAAATACTTAATTTTCTTACAAGAATTAATGTAATATTCAGGTACTCCATGTTCTTCCATATCTTTTATTTGTTCATCACTTAATTTCTTACCTTTTCTAACAGTTTCCATAATTGTGAAGGCTTTAGAATTATCAAGTCCCATAGAAATTAAATAAGTCATAATATCATCTCTACATCCAATAACTCCATTAATATCAGTAATTCCTTGTTTAATTAAATCTTGAGCATTGTTTGTCCAAACGTTTGTACCATGGCTTAATCCAGAAATAATGAATAAATCTTTGAAGGTTCTAGGTTTAGCTTCTCTAATTAATTGTTTAACGAAGTCAGTTCCCATTTCAGGAAGTCCAGTTGTTGCGATATCTTGTTTAATATACTTATGTTTTAAATTTAAAGCGTCATTATTAATGAAAAGTGAAAGAATTTTAGGATCATCAACTTTAATTTTACTAACATCGATATGTGCATCTTTAAAATGTTCATTAGTTAAATCTTGCATCATTTTTAATGCTTGAGGATCAACGTGTCCAAGCATATCGAATTTCAAAATAGTATCATGGATACTATGGAAATCGAAGTGAGTTGTTCTCCAAGTAGCGCTTGTATCGTTTGCAGGATATTGAATAGGAGTAAAATCATAAACTTCATATTCTCGAGGAACAACAACAATTCCTCCAGGGTGTTGACCAGTTGTTCTTTTACAACCAACACATCCTGCTGCTAAAAATCCTATATATGCACTTGAATATTTAGAACTATCTTCTCCTAAAAATTCACCAAAATATTGTTTTGAAACGTTACCAAATGCTGTCTTATCTTGTAAAGTTGAAATAGTTCCAGCTCTAAAGACCTTATCTTCACCAAGTAAATCACGAGTAAATAAGTGAGCTGTTGATTGATAATCCGCAGGGAAATTTAAATCAATATCAGGAACTTTTTCTGCAGCGAATCCTAAGAATGTTTGGAAAGGAATATTTTGACCATCTTTAATCATTAATTCTCCACATTCAGGACAATTTTTATCAGGTAAATCAAAACCTGAAGTTATTCCATCTTCTTTATAATCATGGAATTCAACATGTTTACATTTAGGGCAATGATAGTGAGGAGGAAGAGCGTTAATTTCAGTAATTCCAGAACAGAATGCAACAAATGAACTACCAACACTACCTCTACTTCCAACAATATAACCATTATCATTAGTCATTTTAACTAATTTATGAGAAATATAATAAATAACACTATAACCATTCCCAATAATACCTTTTAATTCAGTATCAAGTCTATCTTCAATTAATTGAGGAAGTTTTTCACCATAAATTTCATGTGCTTTAGAATAACATAAATCTTTAAGCATATTCTCACAATTATCAATTGTTGGAGTAAATAATTTATTTGGTGGAATAGGAATAATAATTTCTGTTTGGTTTGCAATATAATTAGTATTTGTTACTACCCATTTATAAGTTTTTTCTTCATTTCCATACCATTTAAATGCTTCAAGCATTTCTTCAGTTGATAAAAATCCTTGATCTGGGTTTAAAAAATTATGTCCTACTTTTTCTTTTAATCTTGTTCTACCATATTCATTTAATGGATGTCTAATTTTACCAACTGCTTCACTTGCGATCATGATATCTCTAAAGATTTTTTCTTCAGGATTACAATAATGGCAATCTCCGGTAGCACAAATAAGTTTTCCAAGTTTTTCTGAAGTATCAATAATTTTTCTTAAATTTCTAAGTAAAGATTCTTCATTTGGAAGTTCATTCATATTAATTAAATATGAATAACAAGATAAAGGTTGAATTTCAATAAAATCATAATATGAAATAGCTTGTTCTAGTTTTTTCATATTACTTCTTGTTGCAGCTTGAAATACTTCTCCATTAAAACAAGCGCTTCCTAATATTAAATTTTGTCGATGTGCATCTAAAACACTTCGAGGAGTTAAAGGAAGTGTACCAACATATTCACAATGTGAAATTGAAATAATTTTATATAAATCTTTTAATCCAGCTTGATTTTTACAAATTGCAGTAACATGTTTTGGTCTTAAATATTTTAAAGCTTCTTTTGGATAAGGAAGTTTAGAAATATAATTTAAATCTACATCTTTATTTTCTTCTTCAAGTGCAGTAATGATATTTTCCATACATGCTGCTAAAACTTTAGCATCGTAATCTGCTCTATGAGCTTCTTCAGCATCATAATCAATTTTATATCTTTTACACATTGCTCCTAAAGAGTGGGCTCTATTTGCAGGATTAACGTATCTATCAATAGGCAAAGTATCAATACATGCACGCGACAATTCCTTACCATAAAGTTTCATGTATTCTTCATTTAACATGTAAAAGTCGAATTGAGCGTTATGAGCTACAAGACAAGTATCTTCACCACACCATTTTAAAAAATCAGGTAATACTTCTTTAATAGTTCTACATTTAGAAACCATTTCATCAGTAATTTTTGTCTTTTCTTGAATTAAATCTGGAATATGCATTTCAGGATTAATAAGTTCATCAAATGTTTCAATAGTCATTCCATTTTTAATCTTAACTGCACCAATTTCAGTAATTTTATCATAACCAACTTGAAGTCCAGTAGATTCTAAGTCGAGAACAACTAATGGTAAATCTTTAAGTTTTCTATTATCTGGATTAATACATCCAACTAAATAATCATCAATTAAATAAAGTTCACTACCATATAACATTTTAATATTATATTTTTTAGCAGCACTTTGAGCTTCAGGGAATGCTTGAGCAACACCATGATCTGTAATTGCAATTGCTTTATGTCCCATATGAGCAGCAAGTTCAGCGTATTCACTAATTGAACTAACCGCATCCATTTCACTCATCTTACTATGAAGATGTAATTCAACTCTTTTTTCTAAAGCGTTATCATCTCTTAAAGGATCATTTGGAAGAATTTCAATGTAATGAACTTGCATATAAATACCTCTTGCATTTCTTCCAATTCTTCCTTTAACTTTAACATTATTTCCAGTTTTAATTTTGTTAACTTCTTCTTGAGGTAAATTTTTGCTATTGGTTGTTAAAAAACAATTAATTGCAGCATTAAAATTACCAATAGTTAATTGATAACTTCTTTCCCCATCATTTTTATCTTTAGGATCACCATTAATAATTAATTTTCCACTAAAAGAAACAGCATCATCGCTTGCACTTAATTCTTCTAAAGTAGTTTCTTTATAATCACTTGCAAGTCGATAAATTCTTCTTCTTTCAATCATTTGAGCTTTTTGTTCTTTAGCTTCTTTTTCTTCATTAACGATCTTTATTTGAGTATCTTTAATTTTTTCTTTATGTTCTTCTTCTCTTTTTTTAAGCTCGCTTTTACTTTCTTCTATTTTTTCTTTTTGATTTAAATTAAAAACACAAACTTTATATTTTAATCCAAGT
>CAVKZU010000023.1:0-9627 GCA_963660725.1 Lachnospiraceae bacterium
ATTTAGTTTCTTTTTCTAACTTTTCGCTTCTTCCAATGATATTCGAATTTTCATCTTCAATAATCGTATATCCTTTGCTTAATATATTTTTAGGATTTAAATTATTAATATTAACTTTTAGATAATTTAATTTATTTTCAATTTTAATTAAATAATTTTTATATAAAGTATCAATTTCTTTAGAATTAACTTCGATTTTATGCTCAAAATTAGAATATAAAAGATTAATGTTTTTAAAAGCGTTATTAGATTTTATTTTGTTTAAATTATTCTCTAAAGAAATAATCTTATTCTTTATTTTTGAATCAATTAAATCTTTAGTTTGACTTAAATCATATAAAATTTCATCTTTCGAAGGAACAGCAAGTTCTGATGCACTTGAAGGAGTTGAAGCGTATTTATCTGCGATTAAATCAGTTATTGATTTATTAATTTCATGACCAACCGCACTAATAAAAGGAGTTTTTAAAGTACTTAATAGTCTAACTAAATTTTCATCATCAAACGCTGAAAGATCTTCGATACTCCCTCCGCCTCTGCTAATAATTAATAAATCCATTTTGGAATTATCAGCGATTTTAATATTGTTAATTAAATCTTTAGAGGCGTCCTTACCTTGAACTAAAGAATAAAAGAAATTAATTTCAATTAAAGGCCATCTTCTAGATAAATTAAATTCTAAATCTTTTGCAGCAGCACTATTTTTACCAACTATTAAGCCGATTTTATGAGGAAATTTAGGTAAAGGCTTTTTTCTTGATTCATCAAACAATCCTTCTTTATTTAATTTCTCAATTAATTTTTTCTTTTGAAGTAAAATATCACCTTCTCCTTCTTTTTCGATTTGTTTGATAATGAGTTGATAAGAACCACTTGGAACATAACAAGATAAATTACCAGTGGCAATAATGACATCTCCATCTTTAATATTTGTATCACAAGAAAAAGAATCGTATTTAAAAATAACACAAGATATTACACTTGTGTCATCTTTAATTTTAAAATAAAAGTGTCCAGAATAATTTTTACCCTTAAAATTAGAGACTTCTCCTTTTATTTTGATATTTTTAAAGGCTTTACTAACTTCAAAAATATCTTTAATTAATGTATTTAATTGAGTTACAGTTAATATATTATTCATCTTTTAAACAATTATCTAAAATAGCGTTAACAAATTTATAATCATCTTTATCACCATATTTTTTTGAAAGTTCAACAGCGATATTAATTGCAATAGGCTTAATTGTTTCTTTTAAATAGTTATTATTAACTATTGAAAGAATTAAAATTGCTTGAATACAATAATTTAATCTATTAAATGTCCATTTATTTAAATATGGTGAAACATAATCTATTATTTCATTCATATTTTTTAATGAAGTAATTAAAATTTCTTTTAGATAAATTGGAGCTTCACCATAAGGAATTCCAGTTACTGTCTCAACAGTGCCTTCAACATCAATAGTAACTTCACTTTCTTTACAAATTAAAAATGAAGTTAAAATTTGAATTGAATACTCTTGTATTTTATTACGTGAAATTTCGTTTTCCATATTTATTCCTTATTTTTAGTAGTTTTAAATGTTGTAAATTTAAAAACAGATTCAAATGGAATTCCATCTAAAAGTGTTAATAAATCTTCACTTAAAAGTTCTGAAATCTTATTTTTAATTAATTCTTTGTCATCATTTTTATCTTTTAAAACAATGTTAAAAGCAAAACTAATTTTATTAAAAACTATTGAACAAGTACAGTTACTACCTTTTTGTTTACCTTTACATTCGTGTTCAATATTATCAATTTTATCTAAAACTTTTGATCCAATTGTTTCAAAAACAGATTTTGATAATCCTAAAGTAGATTTTTTATCAGATTGTTCGAGTAAAAAATAATTAATCATATTATTTCTCCATATTTTCTAAGATAAATTGTTCAAAATCTTCTACAGTGAATTTAAATTTCTTTAATAAATCTTTAAAATTACCACTTGCACCATATGTATCAATACCATAAGGGTGATTACTAAATCTATACCATCCAAAAGTTGAAAGCATTTCAATAGTAAATACTTTTTCTCTTGAACATCTAATAACCTTATTTTGATATTCTTTATCTTGATTAATAAATGAATTATATGAAGGCATTGAAACAACATCAGCATCAATTCCTTTATCTAATAATTTATTTTGAGTTTCAATTGCTAAAGATACTTCACTACCAGTTGCAATAATTGTTAAATCAGGTTGTTCTTTTTTAGCTTTTGAAATAATATATGCACCTTTTTCAAAATCTCCATCATATAAAGAATTTGAAAGTAATGGTAAATTTTGTCTTGTTAAAATAATTGCAGTTGGAGTTTCTTTAGATTTTAAAGCAACTCTATATGCACCATATGTTTCTTTAGCATCACATGGTCTAATTACATTAAAGTTAGGTAATGATCTTAACATTGCAATTTGTTCAATAGGTTCATGTGTTGGACCATCTTCACCAACTGCAATTGAATCATGAGAATATAAGAAAATTTGTGGTAATTTCATCATTGAAGCCATTCTTAAAGCACCTTTAGCATAATCACTAAAAACTAAGAATGATCCAAGATAACTACGTAAGCCACCATGTAATAAAATACCATTTCCAGCAGCAGTCATTAAAAATTCTCTTATTCCCCAATTAACATTAGTACCATTTGGAGTTTCAGGAGTATATGTAATGCCATTTTTTAAAGCGGTTTTAACACTACCTGCAACATCAGCGCTACCACCAATTAAAATATTTGATAAATTATCGTGATAGAAATTTAATAATTTTCCACTAACGTTTCTAGTTGCGTCATCACCAAAAGTAGAAACATCATATTTTAAATTATCAACTAATTCATCTAAATTATTATTAATTGCTAATTCAAATTTAGAAACTAATTCAGGATTTGATTTTTTAACTCCTTCATAAACATTTACATATTTTTCGTAAATTTCTGTAGATCTTTTATTAAATGTATTTTTAAAGTTTTCATATACACTATCTGGTATTTCAAATGGAGGGTAATCATATCCATAACTTTTTTTAGCAAAATCACCATCTTCAACCCCTAAAGGAGCACCATGAGTTTTACTTGTACCTTCATTTTTTGAACCAAATCCAATAACAGTATTTAAAATAATTAAAGTTGGCTTATCTTCACTTTCTTTTGCAGCTTCAATGGCTTTTTTAATTTCTTTTAAATTATTACCGTTTTTTACATTAATAACGTTCCAATTTGATGCTTGAAAACGCATTTTTTGATTTTCAACATTAGATTGTCCTAAAGGGCCATCTAATGTAACGTTATTGCTATCGTATAAAAGAATCAATTTATTTAATTTATTAAATCCAGCAAATGAAATAGCTTCTTGAGAAATTCCTTCTTCTAAACAGCCATCACCACATAAACAATATGTGTAGTGATTAATCAATTTGTCGCCATAAACACTTCTTAAATTTGTTTCTGCTAAAGCCATACCAACAGCTTCTGCAATACCTTGTCCTAAAGGACCACTTCCAGCATCAACACCTTGAGTAACACCATATTCTGGGTGTCCAGGAGTAATTGAATCTACTTTTCTAAAGCTTTTTAAATCGTTAATAGATAAACTATAGCCAGATAAATGTAACATAGTATATAAAAGCATAGAACCATGTCCACAACTTAAAACTAATCTATCTCTATTTATCCAATTTGGTTTAAATGGGTTAGCAATTAAAAAATCTCTATATAAAACATACATTGCTGGTGCCAAAGAAAGACAAACACCTGGATGTCCACTATTGGCAAAGTTAATACCATCAATGCAAGTTGATCTAATCGCTGCAACTGATAATTGGTCAATATTTAATTTCTTTGGCATATTTTTAATTAATTCTCCTTATCTTTTTTAATTTCAATACCAAGTTCATCTAATTGATCTTGGTCAACATAACGTGGTGCATTTGTACATGGACAAACAGCACTTAAATTTTTAGGGAATGCGATAACATCTCTAATATTTGTTGTTTGAGCCATAATCATAGTTAATCTATCAAGACCAAATGCCATACCTCCATGAGGTGGAGTACCATATTTTAAAGATTCAACGAAGAATCCAAATTTCTTTTCAATATCTTCATCGCTAAATCCTAAAATTTTGAAAATTCTAGCTTGTGTATCTTGATCATAGATTCTTAATCCGCCGCCACCAGCTTCATATCCATTCATAACAATATCATATGTATATGAATAAACATTGTATGGTTCAGTTTCAAGTTTATCTAAATCTTCATCTTTTGGTCTTGTAAATGGGTGGTGACATGGTGTAATTTCACCTGTTTCTTCACTCTTTTCAAATAATGGGAAATCAACAACCCATAAAATATCATAAGTATTTGGTTTAATTAAATTTAATTCATTAGCAAGTTGACTTCTTAAAGCACCTAAACCAAAGTTAACATTTCTTAAAATATTAGTAGATGTTAAAAATAAAACATCATTATTTTTTAAATCAAATTCTTTAATTAATGCTGCTTTTTCACTTTCAGTTAAATGTTTTGCAAAAGAACCAGCAAATTCATTATTTTCTAATTTTAAACAAATGAATGAATTTAATTTGAATTTTTTAGCTAATAAATTATATTCATCTTGTTTTTTTCTAGAACATGCTTGGGCAAAATTTTCAACTTTAATACCTTTAATATATTTTGAAGTTTTAAATCCTTCAAATTCAGTATCTGCAAAAATTGATTTTAAATCATGTAATGTTAAATCGAATCTTGTATCAGGTTTATCACTACCATAGACATTAACTGCAGTATCATAAGGCATTCTTCTTAAAGGTAACTTAACATCGTAATTAATAACATCTTTATAAACTTTTTGGATAAATCCTTCCATTAATGTTAAGAATTGATCTTGTGTTAAAAATGAAGTTTCAATATCAATTTGAGTAAAATCAGGTTGTCTATCTGCTCTTAAGTCTTCATCTCTAAAACATCTAGCAACTTGATAATATCTTTCAAATCCAGCAACCATTAACATTTGTTTATATAATTGAGGAGATTGAGGTAATGCATAGAATTGTCCTTGATGAATTCTTGAAGGTACTAAATAATCTCTTGCACCTTCTGGAGTTGATGGAGCAAGATATGGAGTTTCAACTTCAATAAAACCATTTTCATCTAAATATTCATGAGCACATTTAGTAATTTTAGATCTAATAATAAAATTCTTTAACATATTAGGTCTTCTTAAATCTAAATATCTGTATTTTAAACGAATATCTTCTAAAGCATCTGTATTTTCAGCAATAATAAATGGAGGTTGTTTACTTGTATTAACTAATTCAACCTTACTTGCAACAATTTCAATTTCACCAGTTGCAATTTTATTATTTGCAACTTCTTTTTTAGTAACAACACCTGTTACGTTTAAAATATATTCATTTCTAACATCAGGAACTTCAATTTCATCTGTTTTAACGTTTACTTGAACAATACCTGTTCTATCTCTTAAATCAATAAACATTAAGCTTCCTAAGTTTCTTTTCTTGGATACCCATCCAACTACAGAAACTTCCTTATTAACATCAGATAATCTTAATTCACCACAATTAGCAGTTCTTTTAATTTCTTTTTCCATATTCTTAACCTTTATTATTCATGATGACAATGTTCATGTTCATCATCATCTTCAAAACCATCTAAATAGCAAACAATATTATCAATTTCAATTTCATCTTGAACTTCAGTTTTTAAATTCTTGAATTTGACAGTATTATTTTTAATTTCATCTTCACCTAAAATAAGTGCAAATTTAGCATTTCTTCTTAAAGCTTTTTTAAACATTTGAGAAACACTCTTATTTTCTAAACAAACGTCACATAAAAAACCATTAAGTCTCAATGTATTACAAATTTCTAAAGCTTTATCTTGATAATCACCAATTGGCATTACATAGACATCAATTTGATTATCAATTTTGCCTTCAAATAAATTTTCATCACTCATAACAGTAACAAGTCTTTCAACACCAAATGCTAATCCAACACCTTCACAATCTTTTGGACCACCTACTTCAGTAATTAACTTATTATAATGTCCTCCTGCACCTAAAGCACCTAAAGAAACACCATTTTTAGTAGTATAATGATATTCAAAAACACAATCGCTATAATAATCTAATCCTCTTACTAAATTGTTATCAATTTCATAAGGAATACCTAAAGCATCAAGTTCATTAATAACTTTTTGGAATTTTTCTTTTGCATTATCAGTTAAATAATCTTGAATTCTAGGTGCATTTTTTAAAACTTCACTATCTTCATCAACTTTACAATCTAAAATTCTTAAAACATTTAAATTAAATCTTTCTTTACAATCTGCGCAAAGTAAATCTAATTTATCGCTAAAATATTCTCTTAATGCGTTTTTATAATTAGTTCTGCTTTCTTCATCTCCTAAAGTATTAATTTTTAAATTTACTTTATCAAATCCAAGCATTTTTAATGCATAATAACCAAAACTAATAATTTCAACATCTCTATAAGGAGAATTAACTCCTACACATTCAATACCAAATTGATTAAATTGACGATATCTTCCTTGTTGAGGTCTTTCATATCTAAAACATGGACCAACATAAAATGCTTTTACAGGGAAATCTTGCATAGCAAGTAATTTATTATTAACAATACTACGAGCAATACCAGCTGTAATTTCAGGTCTTAAAGTGATACTTCTTCCACTTTTATCCTCAAAAACATACATTTCTTTTCTAACAATATCGCTACTATCTCCAACAGAACGAATAAATAATTCACTGTGCTCAATAATTGGAGTTCTAAATTCTTTAAAATTAAATGTTTCAGCGATTTGTATTAATGTTTGTTCAACATAGGAATATTTATCAGCTTCATCAATTAATATATCATGAGTTCCTTTTACTAAATTAAACATCTATTTTCCTCTTTTTTATCATCAAATATAATATAAAAAATCACGCCAAAAATCAATATATCCACGATTAATGAATAACTCTTTTGATCTCGTAAACACCCTTTAATCCTTTAATTGATTGGAATACTTTATCAAGTTCATCATGGTCTTTAACGTTAATTTGACAAGAAACAATACAAGCCATATTATCAGGAATTAATTTACCATTAATTTCAGTACATTTTACTTTCAAAGATGCGAATAAATTTAAAATATCGCTTAATAAATTACTTCTATCATTACAATAAACTTGAATATCTACAGGGTAACTTCCTTGTAAATTATTTTTCCAATGTACATCAATTAATCTTTGCTTTTCTCCATGAATATTAGGACATTCACTTCTATGAACAGTAACACCATTACCTTTTGTAACATATCCAATAATATTATCACCTGGAATTGGAGTACAACAATTTCCTAAAGTAATTTTAATTCCTTCTCCATTTTCAATATAAACTGGGAATGAATCATTATCGTAATTTTCTTTTTTAGCTAAGAAAATTTCAGTCTTCTTTTTAATATTTAAGTAAGATCCAATTGAACCAGGTGAAGGGTTATGCATTGATACTGCAACATATAAATCATCTAAAGTATCACAATGGTAATTATTTAGTACATTATCAGTAGAAATCATAGTAATCATGTCTTGTTCATTGATTCCTCTATCTTTAAAATAATCTACTAAGATATTTTTACCACGTTGGATTTTTTCTTCTTTTACTAAACTTTCATTCTTCTTTTGTAAATATTTCTTAATTTTTGATTTAGCAGATGAAGTTTTAACAATATTTAGCCATTCTTCATTAGGTCCACTTGCACTCTTACTAGTTCTAATTTCACAAATATCACCAGTTTTTAATTTATATGTTAAAGGTACTAATGTTCCATTTACAATCGCACCAACACAAGTTTCACCAATTTTACTATGAATTTTGAAAGCTAAATCAAGTGGAGTTGATCCATTTGGTAAGTCAATAACCTTTCCTTTTGGCGTAAAAACATAAACATTTGCTTCAAAAATATCACTATTTAAAGTATTTAAGTATTCTTGAGCACCAGCATTTTCTTGCTCATTACTGATAGAAACGAAATCCCTAAACCAATGTAATTGTTCTTCAATTTCTCTTTGTTCTTGTTTAGCGTTGTATTTTCCACCTTCTTTATATCTCCAGTGTGCTGCAACACCACTTTCAGCAATTTCATCCATTTCTTTAGTTCTAATTTGAACTTCAAAAACGTTAGCATTTCCATCAATAACTGAAGTATGTAAAGATTGATACATATTTGGTTTTGGCATTGCAATATAATCTTTAAATCTTCCAGGAATTGGTTTGAAATTTTGATGGATAATACCTAAAATTTCATAACAATTAATTTCAGTTTCAGTAATAATTCTTAAGGCTAAAACATCATAAATTTGATCAAAGCTATGATGTTTAATATACATTTTTTTATAAATTGAATAAATAGATTTTACACGTGATTCA
The DNA here is from genome assembly GCA_963660725.1 of Lachnospiraceae bacterium. Lineage (GTDB taxonomy): Bacteria > Bacillota_I > Bacilli_A > RFN20 > CAG-826 > Onthovivens. The sequence goes on from CAVKZU010000023.1 coordinate 8,496, forward strand.
ATTTCAAATTTAAAATCTTTTTTATATAAAATATCTGCAATCTTTTTCTTTAAAAGGTTTAAAGATGCACTTCTATTTTTAATTCTTTCATTTAAGAGTTCAGTGATTTCATTATATTCATCTTTCTTTTCAATTTTTAAAGATAAATCTTCTAATTCACTTTCAACTCTATAAATACCTAATCTATGTGCAATAGGAGCAAAAACTTCTAAAGTTTCTTTTGCAATAGCGTGTTGTCTTTCAGGTTTTAAAGCTTCAATAGTTCTTAAATTGTGTAAACGATCAGCAAGTTTAATGATAATAACACGAACATCTTTAGCCATACCTAAAAAGATCTTACGATGATCTTCAGCTTCAAATTCTTCTTCTGTACGTTTAGATAATTTTAATCTTTGGATTTTTGTTAATGAATCAACAATTCTAGCACACTCTTCTCCAAACATATTTTTAATATCTTCAACAGTTGTATCGGTATCTTCTACAACATCATGTAATAACGCACTTGCAATTGTTACAGGTCCTGATTGTAAAGAAGCAACAATATAAGCAACTTCAATTAAATGATGAACATAAGGTTCACCACTTTTTCTAAAAATACCATCATGTTTTTTGCATACAAAATTATATGCATCTTCAATCATTTTACGGTCTTTTTCGTTATGAATATATAAAGAATAAATTGCTTTAACATCTTCAAATGTATGCATTGGATATCCACCATTTGGTTTTAAAACTTTAATTTCTTTATTTTCCTTATTTAAAATTGATGAATCCTCTTTTAATTCATCTTTAACTATTTTTTCATCTTTTTTAGTTTCTAAAATATCTTTCTTTTTTTCCATATCTAATATTTTAAACTCCTATTCATTTTTAATAAAGTTAGTAACTTTAAAAATACAACTTATTTTACCATTAAAAACATTTTTTTCGATGTTTCCTGATAAATTTATATATTTATTTTCTAAAATTTCTCTTGGATAATTAAAATAAATCAGCTTTGAAATATCACCTACTTTTAAAATAATATGTTTTTCATCTCTACTATAAGTAAATGAGCTTGTAGATATATCATTTATTTCAAATAAAGGTTTTTTAAAATCTTGTCCAAAAGGAGCAAAAGATTCCATTATTT
>CAVKZU010000024.1:0-4002 GCA_963660725.1 Lachnospiraceae bacterium
AAGATATTTAAAACATTTTAAAAATCCAGATATTAGAGAACAAAATCTAAATCATGAAACATTCTTTTATTGTTATCCAAAAGATTGGGTAAAAGAAATATTTGATTGTTGTTTTTAATTATAAAATCTTATTTTACTAAAAATGCTAAATAATGAGGAATAGAATAGATTTGATCTTTATATCCAATATTCCCATTTATCAATTTAATCGCTTTATCAACTTTATATTTATCTTTTTTATCTAATATATCTCTTAATGATCTAGTTGATCCATTGTTTGCTTTTACTTCGATTAAAGTTAATTCATTATTAACTTTAGTGACAAAATCTATTTCAGTTTCTGAATTTTTATTGTGATAATAAAGGTTTTTATTATTTTTAACAAAAGCTTCTGCAATTATATTTTCATAAATTGCACCATTATAAATTTTAAAATCTCCATTAATAATGTTATCCATACTTCCTTCTTCAAGCATTGCAATAAAAAGTCCAGTATCTGAAACATACATTTTAAAAATATCTTCACAAGAATTACCATCAAGAGGAAGTTCTAAATTATTGAGATTATGACATAATTTAATGAGTCCAAATTCTTCAAGCCACGTAATAGCATCTCGATAATTTCTGCTTATTGCATTTTTATTTACAAGTTTATATTGAAATTTTTTATTTTCTTTTGCAAGTTGTCTAGGAATTGATTTATAAACTTCAATAATTTTTCTTAATTCAACTTTATCCACAATTGGTTCTTCTTCATCATTTAAATGTTTACCAAAATCATCTTGATATTCTTCTAATTGGTTACTTAAATAATCATGAACTTGATTCATATCATGTGTTAATAAAAAAGTATTAACAGAATCAGGTAATCCCCCAATACACAAATATTCTTTAAAATAATTAGTCATATTTTGATGAATACTTTCATCAATTTTTTGTTTATTTTCATAACATTTTTTTAAATATTCAATTATTTCTTTATTTATACCTCTTGCTAATAAATATTCTTCAAAATCCATTGGATGCATTGTTATAACATATTCAAAACCAGTAGGAATTCCACTAAGTTGTTTCTTATTGTAACCTCTTAACCCAATTAATGAACCTGTTGCGATAATATCAAATCTGCTATCAAGCATAAATGATTTAATTGATGTTCTAGCATTTGCACATTCTTGTAACTCATCAAAAATAATTACTGTTTTATTAGGAATAAATTTGGATTTTGGAATTGCAGCAGATATTTTTTTAATTAATTCATCAACTTCTAAATCTCCATTAAAAATATTTTTATAAGATTTATTAATCATAAAATTAAGATAAACAATACTTTTATAATTATTTTTAGCGTATTCCATTACTGTTGTAGTTTTTCCAATTTGTCTTAAACCTTTAATTACTAACGCTCTTTTTTTAATTTTATTTGACTCTTTCCATTTATTAAATTCATTATAAATCTTTCTTTCAAACATCTTATTAACTCCAATTTACAGTTTTTTTCAATATAATTTTATTAAAACTTCCAGTTTTTTTCAATGTTATATAATAAAATTTTCAGGTTTTTTCAAGGTAATTTATTACTATTTTTCAGTTTTTTTCAAGTTTAGATAATTTTAAAAATTAACAAAAAATAAAAAAGTAGCGTAATTATGCTACTTTTATTTATTCTCCTAATAATTTTACTTTTATGAAATCATGATTTATGTTTGGTAAGTATTTTTCTATTAAATCACTTGTTTTAATTTTAACTGTAAAAGAATTATTGCAGGGATGAAATCCTAAATATTCTTTGTTTAATAAATCTTCATCAATCAATAATTTTACTTTATTTTCTTTATCAAATAATAATCCTAATGCACTAGTAGATCCTTTATAACACTTTAAAAATACTTCTAATTTTTCATCACTTCCAAAAGATAGTCTTGAAGAATTAATTTGACTTGATAATTCTTTAGTTTTAAATTTTTTATCTCCAGGCATGATTAATAAATAGAAATTTTGATGATTTTGAGTATTTAAAAATAAATTCTTAGGGATAGTAACACCCATATCTTTTTGAATTAATTCATAAGTATCCATAGAAATTAAAGCATCATGTTCTTTAATTTCATAATTAACATTTAATTTTTTAAGTTTATTTAAAATTTCTTCTTTAATTAAATCCATAATTATTTATTACCTGAATAGAAAAGTGTTGAAACATTATTAGTTTCAATCAAAATTGAATTTTGATTAAGTTTAATAATTAAATCATCACAAATCTTATAGACAGTTTCTTTTTCAATATCTTCTAAAATACATCCAATTGATCTTTCGGTTGTTATATTATTTGACTCATCTTTCCAATATCCAGTTGCTTCAAAAATAGTACATCCATCTGTATATTTAATACAAGTTTCAGTAACAATAGTTAAGCATGTTTCAAAAGGAATTTCTTCTTTATATGTATCTTTATCATTAGTACCAATATACAAAGTATATTTAGTAGTGTCTCCAATAGAATTAACTTTATTTTTAGAATTAATTTCAAATCCTAAAAGCACACTTGTTAAAATTAAATTAATTCCTACAATAACACTAATAATAATCTTGAATATTTTACTTTTATTTTGTTTTGCTTCCATTTTTATCTCCTAATTTTTATGCTTTTAAACAATTAATTGGAACAACAATTATTCCATCACTTCTAGTATATAAATCACCAACGCCAGTTAAAATCATCATAAACTCTGGTCCATTTAAATCACTTTTTTCTTTAATTTTATTTTCTAATAATTTTAATTTTTTAGCACCATATTCAATTAAATCTTTTCCACCAAGTTTAATTTCAATTGCAGCCCATTTACCATTTGGAAGATGGATGATTGTATCACATTCTAAACCTGCATTGTCTCTATAATGTTTTAAAGTACCATTCATTAAACCAGCATAAATTTTTAAATCTCTAACCACAAAATCCTCAAAAAATAATCCAAAAGACCTAGAATCATTAACTAAATCTTTAGGATAAATACCTAAAGATTGACACGCAATTGATGTATCAACAAAGTGTCTTGTTGGAGTAGCAACAATTGATGTTTTAGATCTAATTGCAGGATTCCAAGCATCTAAATCTTCAATAATATATAAATCTTTTAAAGCTTTTAAATATTCATTAAAAGTTTTTTCATCCATTGTTTTTCCTTCTTTTTGTTCAATATCTTTTTTAATAGTTTGTAAAGATGCTTCTGTAGATATATTTCTAGCATAACTTTTTAAAATTAAATTGAATATTTCAGGATTTTTATTTCTAAAAGTTTCATTATCATTATCTTCAAAATAAAATAATCCATTGTAATAGTTTTGTGTAATTTCTAAAGAATCTTCTTTATTTTCATTTAATGATAGTGGCCATCCACCTCTACAAATTAAAAACGCTAATTCTTCTAAAGAAAAAGAATCATTATGATAAACAATATCGGTCTTTTTATCTTCAAAAAGTTTAGATAAAGAAATTAATCCATTTGATTCTTTAGATTCAAATAATGACATTGGATACATCTTTAAAGGAACAATTCTCCCAGCACCACTATGTTGAATTTCAGTTTTATCAGCAGGTGTTGAACTCCCAGTTAAAATATATTTCCCAAAAACATATTCTATATCTAAATCTTCTTTTACATAATTCCAAGTATCAGGGACTTTTTGCCATTCATCAATCATATGAGGTATTTCACCTTTTAAAGCTAATTTAGGATTAATTTTTGTATTTTCAACTATTGATTTAGTATTAATTCTATAAATACTTTTTGCAAATAAAGATCCTGTTGTTGTTTTACCACAAAATTTTGGACCTGCAATTAAAACAGCTCCACTTGTTCTTAATTTTCTTTCAATACTAGATTCAATATAACGATTTAAATACTTGCTCATACAATTCCTTTTTTAAATTTTATACTAAATTCCCTAGATTTTCAATTTTTAATTCCTTGATTTTTCAATTTCAAATTCCCTGGATTTTCA
>CAVKZU010000024.1:4012-6188 GCA_963660725.1 Lachnospiraceae bacterium
ATAATCAAATTTTCCAAGTATGGTTTCTTGAGCTTTAACACCAAGTAAATTAAAAATATGGCATCCTAAATATTCCGATAATGAACTGTTTGTATAAGAAAGATTTTTATTTAATTTGGAATGACTTGGCAATTTCAACATATATAATTCATTATTATAAATAATAGAAATTTTATTACCATTTGCTCCTCCGTATGCTTTTTTTCTTGTTGGATAATTAGTAAAATCAATCATATTTTAATCATTCTCCTTATTCAAAATATCTGTTTCTTATTTTTTTAGCTAAATCTTTTGATATTAAATTTTCTACTTCAGCTACATTTATAGAACTTTGTAATTCAGAGGTATAGCAATCTAATAAAGTACTATCTTCTCTTAAACCTTTACGATATTTATCGATAGATTCAATTAAAAATTCAGGCATTAAAGTTCTTGGATCTTCACTTTCTAAAGATAATAAATATTCAATTGATACATTTAAAATTTTAGAAATCTTTAAAAGAGTTTTTCCAGAACAATTCAAAATTTCTGTTTTACCACTTGCTATATCATTTAATGTACTTTTTGAAATACCACTTTCTTTAGAAAGTCTATAAATAGTATATTTTTTTATCGCTAATAAATCTAAAAACGTCATACCTTAATTATATCGGTATGGCGTTCTATTAGCAAGATATATCTTTCATTGCTTTATCATTTTCTTTAATAAATACACCTTTTTTATAATAAATTATATAAATAATGGTTAAAAATATTGCGCATACAGTCCAAGAAATTGGTTCTGCAATACATTCTCCAATAAATCCAAGTTCTGGTACCCATATTAATCCTGCTAAAACTTTAAATAATAATTCAAATAAACTTGAAATAAATGGAACAACTTTTCTATTTAATGATTGTAATGAGTTACGAATTATAACTAAAACTCCTTCAAATAAATAAAATGGAATTGTTATTTTAACATACATTACTGCATTAGAAATAATAACTTCATCATTAGAATTAGATATTAATTTACATAGTGGTTCTTCAAGCAAATACATAAAAAGTATTAATAAACACCATAAAAAGCACATAAAACATGATTTTATAATACCTTCATTTGCTCTTTTTAAGTTTTTAGCACCATAATTTTGAGATACAAATACACTACAAGCAGTCGCTAAAGAAGAAGCAACTTGAAGTAACATTTCAACAATTCTTCTACCAGTTGTTCTCGCACTAATAATTTGACTCCCAAGTTTATTCACTGAACTTGACATTACAATTCCACCAATTGTAAATACACTATTCATTAATCCCATTGAAAGACCAGTAGATAAAATATCAAAATATACTTTTTTATTAAATTTAAAATCAGATTTATTAATTCTTAATAATGGATAAGTTTTAACAATATAAATTATTAAAACAATTACTGAAATAATTTGGGATAAAGTAGTTGCAATCGCTAAACCTCCTACTCCAATATTTAATAATCCTACAAATAATAAATCTCCTAAAATATTTAACACACAACATAAAATAAGAATTAAAATAGGTACTTTTGAATTTCCAAGTGCTCTTAATACTCCACTTAAAGTATTAAACATCATCATTGCAAGTACCCCAATCCCTGTAATTACATAATAACTTCTACTAGCGTCTTTAATATCAAGTGGAACATTTAACATATCTAATACTAAATCAGTAGTTAATAAAATTATTAAAGTTACTAATAAACCTAAAATCACATTAATAACTAAAATACTTGCAATCGATTTTTTAATTCCATCATTATCTTTTCTTCCAAAATATCTAGAAATAATAATTGAAGCACCACTCCCCATTCCAGTTGTAAAACTTACAATTAAAGAATTAATGCTACTAGTTGATCCAATCGCTCCAACTGCTAATTCTCCAATAAAATGAGACGCAATAATTGTATCTACAAAACTATATAAAAGTTGAAATATATTCCCAATTAATAAAGGAATTGCAAATAAAATTATAACTTTATATACATTTCCTTTTGTCATATCACAAGTAGCATTCATAATAACCTCTAAATTAAATAACTCAATTATTTTATATTAAAAGTAATTATTTTTAAAATATTAAAATGTTCCAAATTATTAATAAAAAAGAAATAAAATTTAACTCGGTTTAAATCGAGTCGGTTTCAACCGAATAAAAA
>CAVKZU010000024.1:6198-17261 GCA_963660725.1 Lachnospiraceae bacterium
ATTAAAAGTAAATATTTTAAAATATTACTTATAAAAATCTTCAAGTAGAATTAATTCTATATCATCCCTTTTTTGACATTCAAATCCTGATTTAGAAATAAAAACATACTTATAACAATTTAATTTAGTATCTTTAACTTGTTCTATTTCTTTTTTAATCATTGAATCATTAATTTTAATATTTCTAAATTTAGCTTCATAAAAAATATATCCATTAGAATCTAAAGAAACTACATCAAATTCACCATTTTTATTTTCTTTTGGATTATCGTAATAATATTTACCAATCTTTTCTAGAACTGGATCAAATATTCCTTCTTTATTTTTTCTAATTAAATATTCTCTAACAATATCTTCAAAAATATGAGGAACGTATTGTTCTTCAAAATCTTTTTTAATATATTTTTCAAAGAAAACATTAGAATCCATAATTTTCATTTGAGAAAGATATTTAAAAATATATCGATAATAAAATAAAGATAAATTATCAGAAATATAATAACTAGATTTTTTATTATTATCATTAGAATTGATAGGAATTTGTTTACTAACAACATTCATTTTAATTAATTTATCTAATACATCCACTAAAGTAGGTCCACTTGAAACATGGGACTTGGATAAAATATCACTATATTTAGAATATCCTTTAGAAAGTGCAATAAAAACTTCATTAGCATTAACAATTTTAGAAATTTCTGAATTCAAATACATTGAAACTTCATTTTCAAGTCTAGCACCATCTGATGCAATTAAATCAATAATATTTTGATAAACACTCTTTTTTGAATCAATTAATTTATTATAATAAGGGATTCCTCCAAAAACAGAATATAATTTAACTTTATCTTCGTAAGAAAATGATGAATAAAATAAAGAAGAATCATAATAATCCATTGGTTTTAAATCAATTGTTAAATCAATTCTCCCATATAATGGATTTGAAGTAAATAATAAAGTCTTCATAACTTCAACATATGATCCAAGGATAATAAAAGTTACATTTGAAACATCTTTATAATTATCTATTAAAGATTGAAGAATACTATCGATTCCTGGAATTATCTTCTTTAAATAAGGATATTCATCTAATATTAAAATTATTTTTTGTTTTTTTCCTAATTCAAAAATGTATTTTAAAATTGATTCGAAATCATTGAATTCAAATTTTGGTTGATTAAGTACCTCACTTAAAAGTTCATTTAATGCATTAGTATTACTTTTTTCTGATACTTCTTTACATTCATAATAAAGTTTTAGACAATCATAATTTTTGATAGCATTTTTAACAAGTTCACTTTTTCCAACTCTTCTTCTTCCATAAATTAAAATTGTATTTAAATAATCTTTTTCAATAATATTATTTAATTTTTTTAATTCACTTTTTCTTCCTATAAATTCCATTTTACTCGACTCCAACCGACTCGGTTTTATTCGAGTTAATTATAGCATAATAAAAAATAATAATAAATAATTTTATTCGGTTTAAATCGAGTCGGTTTCAACCGAGTAAAAAAATGGTAAAAATAACAACTAAGTATACTCACAAGTAGACTTAATTGTAAAATTTACCAATTTTAGACAATTAAAAAAAATCCTACAATAATTAATCAACAAAGGAGAATGATTAATTTATAGGATTTTTTAGCATTTTATTTATTATTTTGAAGAATTAATAAATTCATTGATGTCTACTTTTGATGTATCAATAGTAGATATTTGTTTTCTTAATTTTAATACATAGGATGGTGATACTGAAAGTTCATCAACTCCTAAAGCACAAAAGAAAGGTACAAGTTTTTCATCACGAGCGAGTTCTCCACATATTCCAACAGGAATATTAGCTTTATGTCCATTTTCAATCGTAAGTTTAATTAATCTTAAAATTGCTTTATGATGAGGATTAAAAGTTTTATCAAGTAAAGGATTAACTCTATCAATTGCTAAAGTATATTGAGATAAATCGTTAGTGCCAATTGAGAAAAAATCAACATGTTTTGCTAAAACATCACTCATTATTGCAGCAGCCGGAGTTTCAATCATAATACCAATTTTCATATCAGGATTGAATTTTTCTCCACGTGATTTAAGGTTATTTTTAGCGATTTCACACATTTCTTTTACAAATTCAACTTCACTTAAAGAAATAATCATTGGAATCATAATTGCTAAATTTCCAAATGCAGACGCTCTATAAAGGGCACTTAATTGATCTAAAAACATTGCAGGTCTATCTTTACAAATTCTAATAGATCTATATCCTAAAGCGGGATTTTCTTCTTTTGGTAATTCAAAGTAATCAATCTTTTTATCCGCTCCAATATCAAGAGTTCTAATAATTACTTCTTTTCCATTCATTTCTTCTACTACTTTTTTATAATGAACAAATTGTTCTTCTTCAGTAGGATAAGTTTTACTATCTAAATAGATAAATTCTGATCTAAAAAGTCCAACCCCCTCTGCGTCATTTTTGATAACATTTTCGACTTCAATACTTGAAGCAATATTAGAATAAATTTTAAGTTTTTTCTTGTCTTGAGTAATGGTTTCTTTTCCTCTAAAGACACTTAATTCTTTTAAACTGTTTAAGTATTCATCTTTGATTTTAGAAAATTTAGTAATATCTTTAGATGTTGGTTCAATGATTAATTTCCCTTTGATTCCATCAATAATTGCAAATTTACCATTTAATGATTCATCTACTTTTAAATCATCAATTGCACAAATTGAAGGAATTTCTAACATTCTAGTTAAAATTGCAACATGTGACGAAATACTTCCTTTAACTAATACTAGTCCAATAATTAAATTCTTATCAAGTTTCATAAGTTCGCTTGAAGGTAAATCATCACAAATTAGAATTGAAGGCTCTTTTAATAAGTTGAATTCTTCTTTTTGAGTTAAAATATCAATAATTTTTTTACCTACTTCTAAAACATCTCTTGCTCTTTCTTTCATGTATGAATCATCCATTGATTCAAACATACTTGATAAAGTTTCACTTGCTTTTAAAGTAGCTTTTTCAGCATTTAATGAAGACGCAATATTTTCTTTAACTTGATCTTCAAAATCTAAATCTTCTGCCATTAATTTATGAGTTAAAAATAATTGAGCTTCATTTTCACCTAATTTTATTAATGTATCTTGATATAATTTTTCAAACCCTAATATTGCTTTACTTCTTGCTTCTTTAAATCTTTCAAATTCTTTTGTTTCGCCTTGGAATTCGTCATTAATTTCTTTTTTTACATCTTGATAAACTACTAATTTTCCAATAGCGTATCCATCAAAGATACGTTTTGATGCAAATTCTTTCATAATTATAAATTCTTTTCAAATACTTCTTGGAGATTTTTTACTGCTAATTCTTCATCTTCACCATCAACTTCGATTAAGACTTCTTCATTACTTTTAACGCATAATCCCATTACTCCAAAGATTCTTTTTAAATCAGCTTTTTTACCTTTGTTTGTAATAGAAACATTTGATTTATATTTCTTAGCTTCTGCTACAACAATTCCTGCAGGTCTTGCATGAATTCCTTCTTTATCTTTAATTAAATAAGTAAATGATTTCATAATTATTTTCTCCTTTTTAATCTAATTCCTTTAAATTTTCCAAGTTCTGGATTTTCATTATCTTTCTTTAATAAACTTAACATTAATGCAGTAATCACTGATCCAATTAATACTGCAAGTAAATACCAATACCAATTACCAACAACTACAATAACGAATATTCCTCCATGTGGAGCCATCAATGTACAATTCCAAATAACACTTAATAGTCCTGCAACTGCTGCACCAACTACTGATGAAGAAATAACTCTTAAAGGATCTTTTGCAGCATAAGGAATTGCGCCTTCTGTAATAAATCCTAAACCCATAATGTAATTTACCATTGCTTCTTTTCTTTCAGTTTTACTCCATTTTTGAGGGAAGAATGTCGCACTTAAAGCAATTCCAAGAGGAGGAACCATTCCACCAATCATAACTGCTGCCATCATTTGATAACAATAACTTTGATAAGCAGCATCTGAAGAAGCTGCTGCTTGAGTTAATAAAGCTGTACCAAATACATAAGCTGCTTTATTAATAGGTCCTCCCATATCAATTGCCATCATTGCAGCAAGTAATGCACCTAAAACAATTGTTAATTGATGTTCACCTAACCAATTTAATCCTTTTGTAATACCAATATTAATATAAGTAAATGGAGTATTAAGTAAGAACATTGCAAGTCCAATTAATGCTATACCAAATAATGGATAGATTAACATAGGTTTAATTCCTTCTAATGATTTTGGGAATTTTGAACATATCTTTTCAAGTAATTTTACTATATAACCTGCTAAGAAACCTGCAGCTAATGCACCTAAGAATCCAGCAGTTGATCCTGTATCATTTCCTGAAATTTGGACTTCAATCGAAAATGATGAAACTGTTGCAAGATAACCTCCAACAAATCCAACCGCTAAACCAGGTCTTCCTGCGATTGAATGAGCGATAAATCCTGCAAGAATTGGAAGCATGAAATTAAATGCATAACCACCTACTGTTTTAAAAAACCAAGAAACTGGTGTACCTGTACCAAAATTACTATCAGTTTTAACACCTGCAAATGAATCAATCATAAATGCAAGAGCAATTAAAATACCTCCACCAATAACAAATGGTAACATATGTGAAATACCATTCATTAAATGCTTATAAATTTTATGCCATGCAGATTCTTTTTCACCACTTGCTATTTTCTTTTCTTCTTTACTATCTGAATAATAAATTGGACATTCATCACTTATAGCTTTTTTAATTAAACTTTCAGGTTCATGAATTCCTTTACTAACAGTTGTAATAACAACTTTTTTACCATCAAATCTTGTCATTTCAACATTAACATCTGCTGCAACAACAATTCCTTTTGCGTGCTCAATTTCTTCATCAGTTAATAAATTTTTAATTCCACCTGATCCATTAGTTTCTACTTTACAACTAAATCCTAATTCTTCTGCTTTTTTCTTTAAAGATTCTTCTGCCATATAGGTATGAGCGATTCCATTAGGACATCCAGTAACACAAAGAATTTCAGGGAAATCTACTTTTTTCTCTTCTTCTTTATGTTCTTCTTCAATTCTTTCTTTTTCAGCATCATCGATAACTTTTAAGAATTCTTCATTAGTTTTAGCGTTAATTAAATTATTTTTAAAATTTTCATCCATCAAAAGATTGGATAATCTTGCTAAAACTTCTAAATGGACATTATCTTCACTATTTGGAGCAGCAATTAAAAATAATAAATTAACTTTTTCTCCATCAAGTGAATCATAATCAACACCATCTTTTAAAACCATTGCGGCTAATGCAGGACGAATAACTACATCTGATTTACAATGTGGAATTGCAATTCCTTCACCAATTCCAGTTGTTGATTCTTCTTCTCGATGATAAACACCTTTTTTATAAGTTTCAACATCTTTAATCGCACCACTTTTTGAAATTAAATCTACTGCTTTTTCAATTACATCACTTTTACTATTGGCAGTAGCATTAATATCAATTGTTTCAGTTGATAATAAATCTGTGATCTTCATAACTAACCTCCTTTTCTTTATATATCAATTAAAATAATTATTAATCTATTAAAGTTTTTTCAAGTTCATTAACTTTATCTAAAGTTGCTAAATTTTCTGAGAATGCTGAAGCACTTCCTGTTGCAATTCCTCTTTTAAAAGCTTTATAAATATCGTAACTTCTAAAATATTCATCAATAAATCCTGCAACTAAAGAGTCTCCTGCTCCAACTGTATTAATTACTTTTCCTTTAGGAGATCTAATAATTTTATGGTTTTTATTACTTTCTACAAGTAATGCACCATCCCCTCCTAAAGAAACAATAACGTTTTTAGCACCCATTTCTATTAATCGATATGCAGTTTCTACTAATTCTTCATCATTTTTAATAGAAACATTGAATAATTCTTCTAATTCTTCTTTATTTGGTTTAACAAGTAAAGGATGGTAACTTAATGTTTTAAGTAAAGTATCTTTAGTAGTATCTACAATTAAAGTAACATTATTATCTTTAATTCTTTCTAATATTCTTTCATAAGTATTACTTGGTAAGGTATTAGGAATTGCTCCTGAAATAACAAGTACATCTTTACTAGTTAATTTAGTTAATTTATTAATTAATTCTTCAATGTCTTTATCACTAACTTTTGGACCTTGTCCATTAATAGCGGTTTCTACCATTCCTTTAATTTTTACATTAATTCTAGTATTTCCTTCTAAATGTACAAAATCACTATCAATATTATGGAGTTTCATTTGATCTTCAATATATTTTCCAATAAATCCACCAGTAAATCCCATGACCACTGATTTAGTACCTAAATTAGAAAGCACAATTGAAACATTAATTCCTTTACCCCCAGGTAACATCGTTTCTTTTTTTGTTCTATTGATTGCACCTACCTCTAATTTATCTAAATCTACAATGTAATCAAGTGCGGGAGAAAATGTAACTGTATAAATCATTAATTATTAACCTCCATAACATTCTCTTTTTTATATTCTTTATCATTAATCTTATCAGTGATTAATATAGCTTCTTCAAAGTTTGCAAATCTTACCCCTGTTTCAAATCCAATTTTAGAAGAATCCGCTAAAACATATGCTTTTAAACTTTGAGTAAGGGCTGTTTTTTTAATAACTGCTTCTTCATAATCTGGAGTAGTAAATCCTTGTTTTAAAGAAATTGCGTTAGCTCCAAAAAATCCTATATCAAACGTAAATCTTTTAATCGTTTCAATTGGGAAAGATCCAACAAATGCATCAGTATTTAATTTAATCTCTCCTCCTGTTACATAAACTTTATAATCTCTTTTTCTTAATTTTTGAGCAATTGTCATTGAATTTGTAACAAAAATACAATTTTTAGAATTTATATAATCACATAAGCAAGATGTTGTAGTACCTGCGTCAATATAAATTAAGGAATTATCTTTAATTAATTGTGCTCCAAATTTTGCAATTATTTCTTTTTCTTTTTTATTTAAAGATTCTTTTTGGTTCATGCTTAATTCAAATAAACTCGATTCATTTGAATTAATTGATTTAGCACCTCCATGAAGTCTTATAATTTTTCCTTCTTTTTCAAGATATACAAGATCTCCTCTAATTGTTGATTCACTTGATAAAGTTTGTTCCATTAATTCATGCAATGAAACATATTCTTTTTCTTCAACAAGTTCTAAAATCTTTTCTAATCTTAAATTTTTAAGCATATTATTTCCTCGTTAATACTATTATAAAAGCGCTTACATTTTAAATCAACAAAAATCGTTAATTTTCATTAAAAATCATTATAAAATATTTTTGATAGATAAAATATACGATAAATTACGTATAAATTTAATTAAAGAAAAAAGCTCAAATTATATATTTTTATACAATTTGAGCAATTTTTCTTTAATTTTGATTATTTTTATTTTATTTTACTTTTGAACAAATAATATCCCATGCTTCATCATCTATTTCTTCATTATGGAATAATTTTCTTTTATCTTTTTCATTAATTTTTCTAATTACTTTACATGGATTTCCAGCAGCAATTGACCAATCAGGAATATCTTTTGTAACTACACTTCCAGCACCAATTACAACATTATTTCCAATAGAAACTCCAGGACAAATTACGCTATTTCCACCAATCCAAACATTATCTCCAATCACAACTTCTTTTCCGTATTCAAATCCAGAATTTCGAGTTGAAGGATAAATTGGGTGACCCGCTGTATAAATTGAAACATTTGGAGCAAATTGGCAATTATCTCCAATTTTAACTTTTGCAACATCAATAATTGTGCAATTATAATTCATAAATACATTTTTTCCAAGATCAATATGTTTACCATAATCACAAAAAAATGGAGGGTTAATGAATGCATTTTCAGATTTTCCTAATAATTCTTTAATAACTTTACTAATGCCTTCAAAATCTGAACGATCCATAAAATTTAATTTTTGAAGGATTTTTCTACATTCTTTTTGTTCATTCATAACGTTTAAATCACTAATATAAGCTTTTCCTTCATCTCTTCTTTTTTTCATATCCATAAATTTAATTCTCCTTTTCTGTTAAATTTTTAACCCATTTATATTTTTTATAATGCATAAATACAAATGGTAATTTAATAATTTCATCTAAGTTTAATACAAAATATACTACAAGTATTGGCGCTTTTAAAATAAATGCTACTAAACTTCCTAAAGGCACTGCAATTACCCACATTGTTATACAATCACACATAAGTCCAAATTTAGTATCCCCACCTGCAGGAAAAATTCCCCCAATTGTCATTGAATTTATTGATTTTCCAACAACATAATAGCTACTAATAATAAGCATATACTTTAAATATTCTTTTGAAGTATCTGATAAGTTTACTAAAAATAATATAATTGGAGTAATTGTTAATATAACAATTCCTGTAATAACTCCACTAATAATAGATATTTTGCATAATGAATTTCCAAGTTTTTTAGCGTCTTCTAATTTTCCTTCTCCAAGTAAATTACCTACTAAAATACTTCCTCCATATCCAAATCCATTACAAATACAAATTAATAGATTTTTAGTAATATTTGCAATTGAATTTGCAGCAATCGCATCACTTCCTAAATGTCCAAGGATTACACTATACATAGTGAATCCTCCACCCCAAACAAGTTCGTTAATTAAAACTGGTAAAACATATTTCCAAAATTTCTTGATTAAATCTTTATCTAAATTAAAAATATCTTTAAATTTAATTCTAAACTCTTTTTTATAATAAGTAACAATTATTGTAATAATAATTCCTATAACATTTGCAATTACGGTTGCTATTGCAGCACCAACTATTTCAAGTCTAGGAAATCCCAAAAATCCAAATATCAATAATGAATTTAAGATTATATTCAAAAATACCACTACTACATTTATCAAAGTACATTCAATAACTCTTCCTGTATTTTTTAAAACTCCTTGTAATACTTGAGATATTCCAGATAATAAATAAGATATCCCAATTATTCTTAAATATTTAATCCCTAAATCTATTAATATTTTATCACTAGTAAATATCTTCATTAAATATTCTGGAATAAATAAGGTTAAAATTAAAAAGATAATTGATATGATACTTATATCTTTTAACACTAATCCAACAGTTTTATTTAATCCTTCATAATCTTTTTTACCATAAAACTGTGCAACAAACATATTTTCCCCAATTGTTAATGCAGTTAAAATAAGATTAAATACAAAAGTAATTTGGGACGCAAGGGATACTGCAGAAAGTGAATTTTGATCTATTCCTCCAAGCATCAAAGCGTCTGTTGCACTAACTAAAGCAAGCATAAATTGTTGAATAGCAATTGGTAATGCAAGTTTTAAAATGTTCTTATTAAATTTTTTATTCATATAATCACCTTTTGATTGCAATATAAGAATAATTTAAAATTATTGATATTTATATAAAAATTAGACATAATTATATAACAATTGTTCATAAAGGAGTAAAAATGGAAATTTGTCAAAGTATCACTATTGAACCTGGAGAAAGTGAAACAATAATTTATAATAATAAAAATTTCCCAGTTTATTTAAAACTTGGAAAATTATCTACATATCCTAATTATAGTGCAATTTGTCATTGGCATAATGATTTAGAAATTATTTACATTAAAGAAGGTTCAATGAATTATGATGTTAATGGAGAAAAAATAACATTAAATGAAGGTGAAGGAATTTTTATCAATTCCAAAGCGTTCCATTATGGATATTCATTAAATAAAAAAGAATGTATTTTTATATGTTTTATTTTTCCAATTTCTTTATTATCTTTTAATCAATATTTTTTAGAAAATTATTTAAATTCATTAATTAATAATAAGTGTTTTACATATAAAAAACTTAATCCTTCAATTAAACGGGAAAAAGATATTTTAAATGATATAGAAAATATTTATGAATTTAATATTGATGTAATTAATCCATTTAATTTAATTCAAAAATCTTTAAATATAATAGAAAATTTATTTAATAACATGAATAATAACGAAAATAACAGTCTAAAAAATAATGAAGATATAATTGCATTTACTAAAATGATTGGATATATTCAAAAAAATTATTTTAATAAAATTACTCTTCGTGATGTCTATTTAAGTGGAAATGTATGTAAAACAAAATGTGCAGCTTTATTTAAAAAGTATTTAAAAACGACAGTTATTGATTACATAAATAACTATCGTTTAGAAAAATCAACTTATTTACTTGAAAACACTAATAAATCAATCACAGAAATTGCATATTCTGTAGGATTTTCAAGTACAAGTTATTATTGTGAAGTATTTAGTAAAATTTTTAAAATGACTCCTAAAAATTATCGTAATAAGAAGTAATTATTTTTCTTTAGGAGCTCTTTTTCTTACTTTGATATTTAAATCTTGCAAAGTTCTTCCATATATATCATCTTTTGCAACAAGTAATAAATCTTTATCCATCCCTTGAAGAGCGTGTAATGCAACTGCATAAAATCCAATGGCAACAGAAGGATCACCTTTTTCAATTTTAGTTAATGTTGCTCTTGAAATATCCGCTCTTTCACAAACAAGTTCCATAGATAAATTTCTTCTTAATCTTGCAAGTTTAATTTGTTCTCCCATTTGTTTTAAAATTCTTGATGTTTGTGGTAATACAATAGCACTTCTTCTTTCCATATTTTTATTCCTTAATGTATATTATTATATACATTTTACTATTATTTTGTAAATAATAATAGACGTTATAAATAATTATCATTTATATAAATCATCTAACGTAAAGAATAAATAATCATAATTATTTTTTAATAAATATCCATTTTTAGAAAAGAATCCATATTGAATAGGCTTTAAATTTGTTTTATTAACTTGATTAATTTCTTCTTCAATCATTTTATCATCAATCTTTTTATCTCTATATTTACATTCAAAAAATACATATCCATCAAAAGTTTTACCAACTACATCAAATTG
>CAVKZU010000025.1:0-3957 GCA_963660725.1 Lachnospiraceae bacterium
ATTTTTATATGTTGAAGAATTATTTACTAAAATTAAACCTAATTTAGAATTATACGATAAAATTAATAAAACATTTTCTAATAATGGAGAAATTTTAGATAGTGCAAGTCCTACTTTAGGAAAAATTAGAAAAGAAATTAGATATATCGATAAAAGAATTCATGAACAAATTGGAAGTTTATTATCATTAAATAAAGATAAAATTACTGGAGATAATTACCAAATTAAAAATGGTCATTTTGTTTTACCAGTTAATACTTCTTTAAAAAGATTGATTCCAGGAGTTGTTCAAGATATTTCTGATAGTGGTCAAACTACCTATATTGAACCTTTTGAAATTGCAGAACTTGAAAATGATAAATCAATTTTAGAATTAAAAGAAAGAGATGAAATTAATAAAATTTTAGATGAATTTAAAACATTCATTATTTTTGATGCATCTCAATTAATTTTAAATAATAATTCAATTGGTGAGATTGATTATTTGTTAAGTAAAGTTAAATACGCTAAAGAATATGAATGTGTTATCCCTAAAATTAGTGATAAACAAATTATCAATTTAAAGAATGCAAAACATCCATTACTTGATAAAAATATTTGTGTTCCAAACACATTTATATTAGGTGAAAATAAAACCTTAATGTTAATTAGTGGACCTAATGCTGGAGGTAAAACTGTTGCCTTAAAAACAATTGGTACTTTAAGCTATCTTACAAAACTTGCAATTCCTTTAAATGTTACTGAAGACAGTGAAATTGGTATTTTTAATAATATTTATTTAGATATTGGAGATAATCAATCAATCGAATCAAATTTAAGTACTTTTTCATCTCATATTTCAAATATTTCCTATATTTTAAAAAATGTTACTAATAAAGATTTAGTTTTATTTGATGAATTATGTAATGGTACTGATCCTAAAGAAGGTGAAGCTTTATCAATTGCAATTTCTAAATATTTAATTGAAAAAAGAGTAATTTCAATTATTTCTTCTCACTACACTTTACTTAAAAAGTTTGGTTTAGATAATCAAAATGTTTTAAATGCATCGTTCATTTTTGACGAAAAGAAAATTAAACCAACCTTCAAACTTATTTTAGGAGTAAGCGGTAAAAGTTATGGATTTTTAATTGCTAATAAATTTGGAATTAATCAAGATATCATTAACGACGCAAAAACTATTTTTGAAGAAAATTATATGAGCGATGAAACTCGCCGTCTTGAACTTTTAGAAGAAAAAGAAAGAGAAATCGTCAAAAAAGAAGAAAGACTAAAAGAATACGAAATCAAAATGTCAAAAGTTCAAAGCGATATCGATAAAGAAAAGAATAAATTATCAATTAGAGAAACTAAATTAAAAGAACAAAAAATCAATGATTTTGATGAAATATTAGATAAAAAATATCGTGAAATTAATCATATTTATGATGAATTTGTTAAAGAGAAAAACGCTAAAAAAGCTTTAGAAAAATTATCTAAAATTTCAATTGAAGAAAATGATGAAAATGAAGTTTTAAATATTGGGGATAGTGTTTTAATTAAAAATATTGAAACTCGAGGAGTTATCAGTGATATTCGTAAAAATAAAGTAAAAGTTATTGATGATTCTGGATTTTCTTTTCAAACTACTCTTGATAATTTAAAGAAAATTAAGGTTGCAAATCCTACTAAAAAAATCTCAAGTATCGATATTGATGATAAGATTTTAAATGCAAAACAAATATCATCTTCTTTAAATTTAATTGGATATCATACTTATGAAGGAGTTGAAGCGCTAAAAGATTATTTAGCAGAAGCATATAATAAAAAATTAAGTAATGTTAAAATTATTCATGGATTTGGAAGTGGAAAATTAAGAGAAGCATTACATCAAGAATTAAGAAAAAATTCATTTGTAGAATCATTTTCGCTCGGAAATGAAACAAATGGAGGAAATGGAGCAACAATTGTTAAATTAAAAAATGACTGATTTAATAAAAAATCAAATAGATTTATTACCTAATCTTCCAGGATGCTATTTGATGCACGATGAAAAGGATGAAATTATTTATATTGGGAAAGCAAAAAACCTAAAAAACAGAGTTTCTCAATATTTTTTAAGTGAACATACAGGTAAAACTAAAGCGATGGTTTCACATGTTAAATATTTTGAAACTATTATTACTCAAAGTGAAAAAGAAGCTTTAATTTTAGAAATGAATTTAATTCAAAAAAATCATCCTAAATATAATATTATGTTAATGGATGATAAACATTATCCATATATTGAATTACATACTAATATAAAAGATCCTTATATTGGAATTGCAAGAAGATTAAAAAACAAAAAATCTAAATATTATGGACCATACCCTAATAGTAGAAGTGCCTATGAAGTAATTGATATTATAAATTCATTATTTCCTTTAAGAAAATGTAAAAATGTAGGTAAATCTAGTTGTTTGTATTACCATATGCATGAATGTTTAGCACCTTGTATTAATGACATTAAAAAAGAAGATTATGATAAAATAATTGATGAAATTAATAATATTTTAAAAGGAAATAATGATGAATTAATCAAAAAAATAAAAGATAAAATTAATTATTATTCATCTAATTTAGATTTTGAAAATGCATTAAGTTATAAAAACAAACTTGATTCTTTACTTTATATTAATGAAAAACAAAATGTTGAATTTTTTGATAATATTGACCGTGATTTTATTGCATTTTATATCTCGGATAATTATGTTTCTATTAATATTTTGATTTATCGAAAAGGATTATTAATTGGTAAAAAAGATTTTAATTATGAAATTGTTGGTGATAATAATGAATTTATTTTAAATATTTTATTACAATATTATCTTTCAATCCCACTTCCTAGTGAAATTATTACATCATCTAATTTTATAAAAGAAGAATTAGAAAGTAATTTAGACACTAAAATAATTTTAACTCAGGGCGCGAAATATCTAGAAATTATTAATAATAGTGTTTTAAACGCAAAAGAAAATTTAAGTAATTTTTTCCATTATAAATCATTAAAAAAAGATAATGAATATTTATTAAACGAATTAGGAAATTTATTAAATATTGATTATCCAAGAGTTATTGAATTATTTGATAATTCCCATTTACAAGGTACTAACGCAATTGGTGCAATGGTAACTTATATAAATGGAGAAGAAGATAAAAAATATAATCGAATATTTAATATTAATTCTATTAATAAAAAAGATGATTTATCTTCAATGAAGGAAGTTTTAACTAGAAGATATTCAAGATTAAAAGAAGAAAAGTCTAATTTTCCTTCTTTAATAATTCTTGATGGTGGTAAAAATCAAATAGAAGTTGCAAATGAAGTATTTAAAGAATTAAATATTAATATTCCATTATGTGGATTAGTTAAAGATGATAAACATAGAACAAGGGCGTTAATGAATTCTTCATATCAAGAAATTATATTAAATGATAATGAATTATTTTTATTTTTAACAAAAATGCAAGATTCTATCCATCGATTTGCAATTACAACTCATATCAAAAAAAGAAGTAAAAATATGTTTAAATCTATTTTTGATGAGATAAATGGAATTGGAGAAAAACGAAAAGAAGATTTATTAAAAGCGTATCCAACGCTTGAAGATTTAAAAAAAGCAACATTAATTGAACTTGAACAAATCTTACCAAGTCAAGTTGCATTAACTTTATATAATAAGTTGAGGGAAAATAATGAGTGATAAAATTTATAAATTATACGAAATAAAAACTGAAGTTAAAGAAAATAAAAATGTTTCTTTATTATTAAAAGAAGCAGATACTTTAGTTTCTTTAGAAAAATATAATGAAGCATACAAATTATTAATGGATAATTTTAATGATTTAATTAAATATAATTTTAAAGAATATACCCATATGGTAATGAATTTAATGATTGAATTAGATAAGGAATTAGAATTTAATGAATTTTAT
>CAVKZU010000026.1:0-2478 GCA_963660725.1 Lachnospiraceae bacterium
CTTTTATTGTTAACGAAATTAAATTAGGTGGATCATTTAATACTTCAATCGTTGATAATAATGGCCAACAAATATTAGGTTTAGGACTTGAACATTATGATGTTAATTTAGGAAAATCTATTAATAATATTAGTTTAAAAGATTTAAATGCAACTTTAAGTGGATTAAAAATTAATTTTGATGATAGTAAAGATACAAATAAAAAACTTAGCACTGCTACAGCATTATTTTTAGAAGATACAACTAATTCTGCTAAAAACTCTTTTAATTTAGAAATTGATCAATTAAGTTATAAGAGTGGAAAATTCTATATTAAATTAAAACAAGGTGAAACAGAACAAAAATATACTCTTGAAAGTTCTTCTTTAAAAGAATTGATTGAATCCGTTAAAACATTAACTGCAAATAGTTCTTCAAAAAGTAATAATACAGCTGAAGGTTTTGATACAATTTCAAAAGAAATCACAAGAATTTCTAATTTAATTAAAAAAGTTAATACAAACTATATCATTAGTGAGCTTAAATATGATATCCAACATAACCTTTCATTTAAAAGTTTAACTAAATACATGACAATTACTCCAAAAACTGATTCAGTTCATGTTAGTTTTAATTTAGGTAAGATTATTGAAAGTACATATTTTGAAGATGATCAAAATTATGACAAAGATGCTCAAGTAGGAATAAGTTTATCTAAAGAAGAAGGTAAAATTGTTTCTTTAAGTGTTGATGAAGTTGTTTTAAAAGATGATGATGATAACGTCACTAATAAAGTTACTAGTACTTCAATTGGATTAAACGATTTTAATCAAGCAAAAATCCTTGATGATAATAAAATTAAAGAAGAATGGGATAACACAGATGGAAAAGAAAATTCAAAAGATTTAAATGAAGTTGTTTCAAAAATTAACGATACTGTTCAAATCTTTAATTCAATGATCAAAGCAAACTCAGTTCTCCAAAATTTAATTAAAATTGATTTTGCATATAAAAATAAAACATTAAGTGGACAATTATCTACTAAATTCCACTTTGATAAAGATTTAAATATTGATGATAAATATATCGAAGGATCTATTCCATTATCAATTTCTGGAAATACTAAAGCAAATGACATTTCAGGATTAAATTTCCAATTTATTTATAGCGATTCTAATTCGTTCGATACTTTAGATAAAGAAGAAAATATTACTAAAGCAAAGAGTAAATTCCTTGGAATAGTTGGTAATGATAATAAAATTATTGAAGGAACGCAAATCGGATTATCTTTAAATTATGCAAAAGATGATAATGGTAGAAGCAATTCTAAACTTTATGCTTATTCAAATAAAGAAACAGTTTTATCAATATTAGATTCTTTATCTAGTTTAGGTGAAGATAATACTTTATGGCCTTATAAAGTTATTAGAACTGCTCAAGAATATGCTTCAACTATTAGTAATATTTTAACTAAATCTTCAATAAATACAGTCGAAATATTAAAAAAATTAGGTGTTACTGACGCTTCTAGTATAATTAATTTAT
This sequence comes from Lachnospiraceae bacterium, assembly GCA_963660725.1. Classification (GTDB taxonomy): domain Bacteria; phylum Bacillota_I; class Bacilli_A; order RFN20; family CAG-826; genus Onthovivens. The sequence goes on from CAVKZU010000026.1 coordinate 1,525, forward strand.
TAAATGGGTTAGGTACAGATAAAACTACTTTAACTGCTAAAGTTAATTTAGGATCTATTAGTGGAGAAAGCAAATTAAACGATTTTAACGTTAAAATTACTTTAAACTTTAATATTAATGATGCAGAAAAAGATGATGAAGGAAATATAATAAAAGAAAGAGAAATTTCTTTATCTTCAATTAACTTAGTAGATGATGCTAAAGAACCAACTTTAAATGTAAACATTGCACTTCAAAGCACTTCTCTTCAAGGAGATAAATCAGAAAATTTATCAAGATTAGAACCAGAAGGTACAGAAACATTAAATGGTTTTACTCCAATTAGAGAAAGTACAAATTACAAATATGAAAATAGTACTGTCAATTACATTGATACTGCTAATGTTTATAATTTATTACAACTTGGAATATACACTACTGATAGAAAATATTACAACATTAAAGGTACTTTAAATTTTGGTTCTAAAGCTGAGTTCTTAGGAATTTCATTCGATTCTAAAATATTAAATAATTTATATTTCAATATTAAATTAAATTTATTTAAAGATAAAAAACCTGAAAATTTTGAAAAATTATCTCAAGAAGAACAAGATGCTTATATAAATACAGTTTATAAAATTAAAGGTTACTTAAAAGTTGCTATTAACAATTCAAGTACAAGTACTGAAGATACCTATAATAATGAATTTACAGAATTCTTTATTGAACCTGGAGAAACTGCAGGTGCTAAGGATGGAAATGTTTATATTTTTAAATCGTATGGAATTCAAGGCGAAAATATTTTAGGTACTACAACAGAAGAAAATCAAATCATTAATTCTTCAAGTGATTTAAATTATTACAATTCTTTATACGATAAGTTACTAAAAGGTGGATATACCCCTGAAGATTATATTTATTATCAAGAAAATATATATTCTAAAGGTACAATTTTAGATAGTTATACTACTAAAC
>CAVKZU010000027.1:0-3558 GCA_963660725.1 Lachnospiraceae bacterium
ATTATTGGACCTTTAATTTCTAATTTAATCATTTCCTCTTTTAGCTATGAAAAATATTTAAACGAATATAATGAATATCAAACTTTACCATCAAAAGAAATATGGTTATTTGCATCTCTTATTCTAATTTTAAGCTTAATTCCTATAATAATTTATCTTTCAAGGAAAAAAAGACGAAATAAAGTAAGTGTATTTCAAAAAGAAATAGAACTTAAAAATGAAGGATTAATAATTCCTTTAAAAGAAGAAGATAAAATAAAAGATGAAAATTATATTCCTTTAAATGAATTCCCAAACCCTAGTTTTAAAAGAGAAAATTATAAAATATTAAATGGATGGTGGGATTTAAAAATATCTAAATTTAATGAATTACCAAATACATATGATGAAAAGATATTAGTGCCTTATTCTATTGAATCTCCTTTATCACATGTTGGAAGATTAATTGAAGTTAATGATTATATTTATTATCATAAAACGATCAAATTAGATGAAAATTTAAGAAAAAACCATTTAATATTACATCTTTTAGGAATTGATCAAATAGGAGAAATTTATATTAATAAGATGAAGGTTGGAATAATTGAAAGTGGATATCTTCCTGTTACCGTTGATTTAACTCCTTTAATTACTAAAACTTTAGATGAATTAGATATTATTATAAAGGTTAGAGATTTAACAGATTCTTCTTATTATTCTAGAGGTAAACAATCTTTAAAAAGAGGGAATATCTGGTACACTTCATCTTCTGGAATATATAAATCTATTTATTTAGAAGTAGTTGAATCTCGAAATTATATCAAAGATTTTGATATTAAATATGATATAGATAAAAAAGAGATATACGTCAAAGTTAATACAAATATTAAAGATATTGTAGAAATTTCTTTTAATGATATATCTTATTCAATTATTTCTAATGAAGAAGTAACATTATCACTTCCTTCAATGCATTTATGGAATCTAGATGATCCATATTTATATGATATAAAGATAAAATTCTTTGATGATGTGGTAACTTCTTACATTGGATTTAGAAAAATTGAAATTAAAAAAATAAATAGAAAGAATAGAATTTTATTAAATAATAAAGAAATATTAATTAAAGGTGTACTTGATCAAGGATATTACTATAAAGGTAATTTAACTCCTTCTTCCTATGATGATTATTTAAAAGATATTAAAAATTTAAAAGAATTAGGATTTAATACCATTCGAAAACATATTAAATATGAAGATGATATTTTCTATTATTATTGTGATAAAGAAGGAATCCTTGTTATTCAAGATTTTGTTAATGGAGGAAATAAATATGATTTTTTAACCATTTCTTATCCTGCTTTTTTACCAACTCGTCAAAATCAAGATTCAAATTATAAGAAATTTAAAAGAGAAGATAAAAAAGGAAGAGAATTATTTGAAAAAGAAATAAAATATCAAATTAATTCTTTAAAACTCCATCCAAGTGTAATAATTTATACTGTATTTAATGAAGGATGGGGACAATTTGATTCATCATATTTTTATGATTTAATTAAAAAACTTGATCCATCAAGACTTATTGATTTAACTAGTGGATGGTACGATAATTCTAAGAGTGATTTTTATTCAAAACATATCTATTTTACAAGAATTCATAACTTTAAAAAGAAAAATAGAGCGTCAATTCTATCTGAATGTGGAGGATATTCTTTATATTTAAATAATCATTTTTATGGTAAGAAACCATTTGGATATAAAAAATATAAAGATAAAGAATCATTATCAAAAGCATATAAAAACTTATTTAACCATCAAATCATTTCATCTTTAAAAAAGAATAATACTGGATTTATTTATACTCAACTTAATGATGTAGAAGATGAAATCAATGGACTTTATACTTTTGATAGAGAAATATTAAAGATTGATGAAGGAGTTATTAAAGATATTAATAAGAAAATAGATAATTTGATTAAATAGTTAAAAAGATACGATTTTTTCGTATCTTTTTCTTAATCTTTTAACGCTGTAATTGGAATTACATAAATTTTGTCATCTGGTCTTTGATATGTTGCGTTTAAAAAACCACATATAACAGCTTTAAAAAGTGGTGGTTTTTTGCCATCGTTTACAATACTAGCACAAACTTTATTAAGATTTAATGCAGCTTCTTCAATTCGATTTGCTCCTAATTTAATTTCAAAAGCACACCAAGAACCATCGTCAAATTCTATTATTGCATCAATTTCTTCGTTTTTATAATTTTGATAATGATAAAGTTTAGCGTTATTGCTTTGAGCATACACATATAAATCTCTTTCTACCAATGATTCGAATAAAAATCCAAAAGTATTTAAATCATTTAATAATTTTTTTTCATTTAAATCTAATATTGCACATGCAAGAGATGGATCGCAAAAATGTCTTTTTGGTGCTCCTTTAATTCTTAATGATGATCTTACGTTTGGATCAAAAGGAGGCTGATCATTAAATAAAAACATTCTATCCATTGCTTCAATGTATCTATAAACTGTATCTTCTGAAATAGAATTTTCGTTATTAACGTTAATATCTTTAGAAATTTTTAATATGCTTGCTGTAGTACATTCGTTTCTTGCTAAAGATTTTAAAATTAATTCAATTCTGTGACTTGAGAATCTTTTCTTATCTTCATCAGTTAGATTACTTTTAATAATTTTATCAACGTAAGACTTTGGAAGAATTGAAGGGTTTGGATTATCGATATTTTTAGGCCATCCTCCACGGACAATTAAATTAGCAATTTTTTCTAAACTAATATTTTCTAACAATTGTGGTTTAAAATTTCCTTTGGTTAAATCAAAAATAGAAACTACGCCTGATGAATCTCCTGATTCATATAAAGACATAGGAATCATTTTTATTGATACTATTCTACCAGCGCCAGAATGCAAAATACCTTTTGTTTTTGGAGTAGCAGAGCCTGTTAAAATAATATGTCCAAAACCTTTATGCATATCGACATATGATCTTGTAGCATCCCATAATGATGTAACCTCTTGCCATTCATCAATCATTCTTGGAGTTTCACCTTCTAAAACAATATATGGATTTACTTTTGCTAATTCTCTATTTGAAAAATTATTTTCTGGATTTCCAACGAAGAATTCACTTTTTGAATGATAAGAAGAAGTCCATGTTTTACCACACCATTTAGGTCCTTCAATGCAAATTGCCCCACAGCTTTTTAAATATTTATCTATTGTTTTGTCAATCAATCTTGGTTTATAGTCTTCGTCTTTAAATAATGAACTCATATTACTCCCTATGTATTAATAAAATTTTAAAATTTTGCGGAACTTTTGTCAAATATTTTGAGGAATTTTCACCATATATTTTGAGGAATTTTTGGCATATATTTTGCGGAACTTTTTTAAAAGTTGTTTATTTTTATGCAGAATTTCAATAATAATTAAGCATGAAAGTAAGGCTATGCGTTTAAGTTTTGTCTTTATGTATAAAAAATTTAAGAAATTTTAAAAGAAATAATATGAGATATTTTGTAATATTCTTAATTTTTAATTTCAAATATTATAT
>CAVKZU010000028.1:0-4341 GCA_963660725.1 Lachnospiraceae bacterium
TTTGGAGCTTCACAACTAATAAATATATCAATATATTCAACTTCAAGACCTTTTGCTAAAAGCATTGTCTTAATTTCTTTTAAAAAATAAATTGAAGAAATGTTTTTATATTTATCATCATTATCAGGAAATATTTGACCTATATCTCCTTCATTCATTGCTCCAATTATTGCGTCAACTAAAGAATGAATTACAACATCACCATCGCTATGAGCTAATAGTCCTTTATGATAAGGAATCTCTACTCCACCTAAAACTAATTTCCTATTTTCAACTAGTCTATGTATATCTTTAGCAAACCCAATTCTCATAAATTAAACATTAAATCTAAAGAAGAAAATATCTCCATCTTTAGCGATATAATCTTTGCCTTCAATTCTGATTTTACCATTATCTTTTAAAGCTTGTTCACTTTTAAATTCTTCAATATCTTTAAAATTATAAGTTTCTGCTCTAATAAAACCTTTTTTAAAATCAGTATGAATAACCCCAGCACAATCTGGAGCAAGCATTCCATTTTTGAAAGTCCAAGCTCTAACTTCATCACTTCCTACTGTAAAGAAAGTTGATAAATTTAATAATTTGTAAGACGCATGGATTAATTGATCAAGTCCACTACATGAAGCACCAATTTCTTTTAAGAAATCTTCTTTTTCTTCTTTTGAATATTGAGAAAGTTCAGCTTCAATTTCACAACTTACAGGAATAACATCTGCGTGTTCTTTACTAGCATATTCCTTTAAAGCTTTAACGTATTTATCACTATCAGGATCTTTTAATGAATCTTCACTAACATTAGCAACATAAATAATAGGTTTTGCAGTTAAGAAAGAAAAATTCTTTAATAATTTATTTTCTTCTTCGCTTAATTCTAATGTTCTAATAGCATTTTCATTTTCTAAACATTTTTTAACTTTAGTTAATAAATTAACTTCAGTCATACTTTCTTTATCTTTTTGGATTCTTGCTTTATTTTCAATTTTTCCAAGTCTATTATTACAAGTATCTAAATCTGCTAAGATAAGTTCTAAATTAATAATTTGAGCGTCTCTTACTGGATCAATACTATTTTCAACGTGAATAATTTCATTATTATCAAAGCATCTAACAACTTCAATAATAGCGTCACATTCTCTAATATTTGCTAAGAATTGGTTACCTAATCCTTCACCTTTACTTGCACCTTTAACTAAACCTGCAATATCAAAAAATTCAAATGTTGTATATATAGTTTTCTTTGGTTTAAATATATCTACTAAAAAATCAACTCTTGTATCAGGAACCATAACAACACCAACATTTGGATTGATTGTTGCGAATGGATAGTTTGCAGCTTCTACTTTACTATTTGTAATTGCATTAAATAACGTTGATTTACCAACATTTGGTAATCCAACAATACCAGCTTTTAATCCCATTTTTTATTCTCCTCAAAATCGTATATATTATATACACTTTTAAGCAAAAAATCATTAAAAGTATCGTATTTTTTCACTATTAATGATGAAGCTCTTTATTTATATCTATTTTTCGAATTTTAAAAATCAAAAACACACTAGAGACAAAAGATAATAAAATAATTATTAATATTAATAATAAAATAGAATAATTATTCATTAATAAAATACTACTTCCTCCAATCATTTTATTAATGATTAAAGATATTAAAATATTACCTATTATTAAAGAAAATATTGAAAAAACTACACTTATTAAGCCAATAAAAAGATTAGAATAAAATGAATTTCTAAATATTTCGTAATCATTAAATCCTAAAAGTATTAAGATTGCACTTTCTTTTTTAGATTTTATAAATTTAATATAACTTGTAATAATTAATAAAATCATGCAAGAAATTAAAGAAAACACACTAAAAATACTTAAAACTAATGAAATAACTTTTAATGATTCATTTAATGAATTTTCGATTTCTAAAAGTGGTGCAATTAGATTAAAATTTGGATTATATTCATTAAAAGCATCAATTATAGATTTATTAATTTTACTATCTAAAAAGAAAGTAATATTTGAAATACTTAAATTAATTGGAGAAATATTGAACAAATCTCGATATAAGGCAATTGAAAAATATCCATCTTGATATAAAACATTTTTTGATTCATTAGTGATTCCACTTATTCTAAAAGAAGCAATATTAAAATCACCATTTACTTTATTATTTTCCTTATTTAATTTAGTAAAAGTTCCTAGATATATTTGATCACCAATTTTAAAATTAAACTTATTTGCAATCCCTTTTGAAATGGCTATATTTTTATAATTTTGAGGGTATTTTCCATTAATTTCTTTAGAAAAATTACTACTTAAAGTAACTTTAGATTTATCGTTAATTAAATAATTTCCTCTTAAAAATGAATCACTATCATTTAAATAGTAATAATCTTCATATTCAATTTTATTTTCTTTATCTATTATTTTTTCTAAATTTGCACTAGATGATGAAATAAATGTAGGTTTAGAAAATCCTGCCATAATTGATCCATAATTTATATACCCAAAATCAGTAGAATAATAATATGAATTAATATCAAAATTATCATTTATAATTTTTAAATCACTCTCTTTTAATCCACTTGATACATTATGCATTAAAGCAACTTTATCATCACTTCTAAAAGATGAATCAAAACTTAAATCATTAAAAACGCCAGATAAGGATATATTTTTAATTAAATCAACTTTATTCTCACTTTTAAAATAATATAATTTCTTTAATTCCCATGGTAATTCACTTTCTTTATATATTTCTAAAGTTGATGGAAACCTCATTAAATCCTCTAATAAATATTCATTATAAAAAAGTTTAGATGAATAAATCGTGTTTGAACTTGCTTGAGCAATTCCAATTAAATCTATAATTAATTCATCATCATATGTCCAATAATCATTTTCAACTCTTAAAATAATATATGGATTATATTTAAATAAAAAATCACTTAAAGATTGGTATGTACTTTTAATTCTTAAATTATTTGTTATTTCAATCATAGATTCATTATCAATACCTAAAATAATTGAATCTTTAGAATAATTTTCAATTTTATTAAAAGTTTTAATACTGTTCATATTTTTAACATAACTATAATTAATAAAATTATTCATATTTAATTTTGGTATTTCTACTAACGAATTAAATTGATTTTCAATATAACATGCATTAGATTCTACGAAAAAATTATTAAAATCGTTTAAATAAAAACATCCAATCTCATCAATATCATCATAAGTTTTATAAATATTTATTAAATCATCCTTACTCGCTCCATAATAATCTTTAATTTCATTATTGCTTTTAGATTCTAAAATTAATGAATTTTCTCCACAAAGAGAAGAAAAAGAATTAATAATTAAATTACCAATTTCTTGATTAATTGTTAAGGTTAAACCAAATAAAAATAAAGAGATAGAACACATAGAAATAATAAAAGTATTCATTTTTTTATTACTTTTAAAAGATTCTTTGAACCTATCAAAAATAAATTTTAAAGATAATGTATATTTCCTTTTATAGTTATTCTTAAAGTTTAACACGATAAATTTTGGATTATGATCATTTATGATATTTTTATATTCGATTTTTTGATTATTAAAATACAAAATATTAGATCCAAAAAGGTTAGAAAAATATTCATCATGAGTAACTACAATAACTAAAATATATTGAGAAATAGACTTTAATATTTTAAAAATTTTTTTAGAATTTTTAAAATCTAAAGCACCTGTTGGTTCATCCGCTAATAAAATTTTAGGACTTTTAATTAAACTTCTTGCAAGTGCTACCCTTTGTTTTTCACCACCACTTAACTTAGAAACTAACGTGTCTTTTAATTTTAATAATCCTAATCTATTTAATATTTCATATAATTTATAATCCTTTTCTTTTTTTGATATATCTAATGTATTTAAAGTAATTAAGATGTTATTTGATACTGTATCATTTTCAAATAGATTAAAAGATTGGAAAATAAATCCAATATCATCCATTCTAAACTTTGATAATTTCGAATTTGAAAGATTTTTCAAAGATTGATTATTAATTAAAATATCACCTTCATAATCTTTATCTAATCCAGAAATCATATTTAAAATTGTGGATTTCCCACTTCCTGAATTACCTTTAATTAAATAAAAACCTTTATCTTCAAATCTAAAACTAAAATCTTTAAACAATACTCGATCATATTTTTTAGATACATTTTTAAACTCAATCATTCTTCTTTTAACTCCTTATAAATTGAAATATTCCTAAAATGTTTAGAAATAAATAACGATATTATTGAAATAATCAAAATTGAAATTAAAAATATAATAATAGAATTC
>CAVKZU010000029.1:0-11339 GCA_963660725.1 Lachnospiraceae bacterium
TTTACTTGAAGATATCAATTCTAAAATGAATGCAGAAGTAGAAGCAAAAGATTCGTATAATACAAAATACGCTAAAGTATTAAAAGATTATGAAGATTTATCAAGAGCAATCATTAATCTTAATAATAGAATCCCACATTATGGAAAATATTATGTATTAACTGACTCATTTAATAAGAAATTAGTAGTAATTAATGATAAATTTGATACATTAACAAAAGCAAAAAGAAGATTTGATTATTACATCCATGGATTCCAAAACACTTATTATACAGATCTTTTAAATAAAGCAATTGATCTTGAAAATGGTGTTAATGAATTAAAAACAAGTTATGATGAATTTAAAGCAATATTAGATTCATTTAAAGTTGACGCAGATAATGGATTTAAAATTAATAATGATACATATTTAAAAACTAAAAAGTGTGAATTAATGCTTAGAAATTTAAATAATGATATTATATTAAATAGATTTAAAGAAGAATTCCAATCAATCTATGGATTAATGGATGAAATTTATCGAATTGTTAAAACAATTCCAATTGATATTGATACACTTAATTTGAAAGTTAATGAACTTAAAGAAGCATCAACTGAGACTTTTGCAAAAGCTGAAAATTTAAATAATTTCAAAGCACTTGCAACTACTAACTTATTATTTATTAATAGAGAACAATTTAAGTTCTCTGATATTCATAACCATGTTTTACAAGCAGAAAACTTATATTTTAATGGTGATTATGAAGCAAGTTACAACTTAACAGAAGAAACATTAAAAAATTTAAAAGATAAAGAAAAGGTAAATAAATAGAAATGATATATTTTGATAACGCAGCATCTACTCGTGTTGACGAGGATGTTTTAGAACGCTTTAAAAAAGAATGTGATAAAAATTACGCAAATACAGGTAGTTTCCATTCTTTTGGACAAAATTTAGCAAATAACTTAAAGAAAATTGAAAAATCAATTTTAGAAACATTAAATCTTCCTAGTAATGAATATGAAATTATTTTTACAAGTGGAGCAACTGAAGCTAATAACCTTGCAATATTTGGAACAACATATTTTTATAGAAATAGAGGGAAACATATTATTACTAGTAAAATAGAACACCCATCTGTATTAAATTGTTTTAAAAAACTTGAAGGTGAAGGTTATAAAGTTACTTATTTAAATGTTAATAAGGATGGATTAATTGATATTGATGAGTTTAAAAACGCTATTGATAACGAAACTGTTTTAGTTTCTATTATGGCAGTTAATAATGAAGTTGGGACAATTTTAAATTTAGAAGAAATTAAAGAAGTTATTAAAAAATATCCAAAATGTATTTTCCATAGCGATCTTGCTCAAACTTTAGGAAAATATGATGTTGATTGTAATTTATTTGATTTAATGACAATTTCTTCATATAAAATCTATGGTTTAAAAGGGATTGGTGCATTAATAAAGAAGAAAAAATGTAATTTAGTACCTCTTTTATGTGGTGGTACTCAACAAAATGGATATCGAGTTGGTACAATGGATTACGCTGGAATTGCAACTTTTGATTATACAATTCAAAAAGCAATTAATGATTATTCAAAAAACCATGACCATGTTAAAGAATTATTTGATTATGTCGTAAGCGAATTTGATAAAATTGATGAAATAAAAGTTCATAAATTCCCTAATCAAGTTCCTTACATTGTTAATTTTAGTTTAAAATCAAAAAGTGCAAGTGTTTTAATTGAAGCATTATCAAATGAAGAGATTTATGTTTCAAGTAAAGCAAGTTGTTCAAATAAATTACATTCAGTTTCTCATGTAGTTCTTGCAATCTATAATGATGAAAAAGAAGCATTAAATTCAATTAGAGTATCATTTAGCAAGAATAATACTTTAGAAGAGTGTAAAATATTTGTAAGTAAGGTAAAAGAAATTTTACCTAAATTAAGGAGTTAAGATGGAATTTAATACTATTATTGTTAGATATGGAGAAATGTCTACTAAAGGTAAAAATAAAAAAGATTTCATTAATCGTCTTGCAAGTTCAATTAATAAAGCATTAATTAAATTTCAAGATGATTATAAATTAGTAAAAAGACATGACCATATTTATATTTATTTAAATAAAGAAATTAAAGATATTGTTAAAATTTTAAAAGAAGTACCTGGTATGTATTCATTCTCTTTGGCATATCTTTTAGAAGATCCAGAATTAGATAATCTTTTAAATAAGACATTAGAATTAATTAAACAAGATAAAGGATCAACTTTCAAAGTTAAAACACACCGTATTGATAAATCATATCCTTATACAAGTGATGATATTAATAGAAAAGTTGCAGGAAATATTTTAAAAAATACTAACCTTAAAGTAGATGTTCATAATCCAGAAATCTTACTTGGAATTGAAATCCGTGATGATGGTGCTTATATTTTTACTGAAACAATTAAAGGATTAGGTGGTTATCCTGAAGGAAGTATTGGAAGAAGTTTAATGATGATAAGTGGTGGGATTGATAGTCCTGTTGCAAGTTATCTTTTAATGAAAAGAGGAATTGAACTTAGTTTTATTCACTATGCATCCCCTCCATATACATCAAGTCAAGTTATTGAAAAATTAAAAGATTTATTAACTGAACTTTTACCATATCAATCAAAGATTAATTTATATATTATTCCATTTACAAAAATTCAAGAAGAAATATATAATCACGCTTTTGAAGGATATCCAGTTACTATTATGAGAAGAATGATGTATCGAATTGCAGAAAAACTTGCAAATAAATTACATATTTATTCTATCTCTAATGGAGAAAGTTTAGGTCAAGTTGCAAGTCAAACAATTGAATCTTTATATGTAATTAATAAAGTAACTTCCATGCCTATTATTAGACCATTAAGTGCAATGGATAAAATTGATATTATTGAAATATCTAAAAAGATTAATACTTATGATATTTCAATTAGACCTTATGAAGATTGTTGTACAATCTTCCCAGTTAAAAATCCTAAAACTCATCCAAAAGAAGAAGATTGTTTAAAGATTGAATCAAAATTTGATTATGAATCTTTAATTGAAGACGCAATTAATAATGTCACTAAAGAAGTTATCAAGTTATAAACTTGGTAGCTTTTTTCTTTATTAAAAAAGAAGTAAATAAAAAAGACACCCTTAATAATAGAATGTCTTTTAAATTAATCTATGTTTTTTAAAACTATTTAGCTTCTTTAGCGATTGCAACTAATTCTTTGAAGCCTTTTTCATCATGAATTGCGATTTCTGATAACATTTTTCTGTTTAAATCGATTTTAGCAACCTTTAAACCGTGCATGAATTTTGAATAAGAAATATCATTTAATCTGCAAGCAGCATTGATTCTCTTAATCCATAATTTTCTGAAATCACTCTTACGATCTTTTCTTGAAATATATGCATATCTCTTACTTCTCATGACTTGTTCTTTAGCAGTCTTGAATAAGATATGTTTACTTCCAAAATAGCCTTTAGCTTGTTTTAAAACTTTTTTTCTTCTTGCGTGTGTAACTGTTCCACCTTTTACTCTCATAACGTTCTCCTTTACCTAACTATTGTTGAATTAAGTATTTAATTCTCTTTAAATCACTCTTTGAAACGGATGCACTCTTTCTTAAATGCATTTTTTGTTTATGAGTTTTGTGTGGTGCTAAGTGTGAAACATATGAATGATGTCTAACAACTTTACCGCTACCTGTTACTTTAATTCTCTTTGTAAGAGCTTTTTTACTTTTCATTTTTGGCATAGATAATTTTCTCCTCTCTTTCTACTTTTTAATTTTACTTGAAAGCATACAAGTTAACCATTTACCTTCTAAAAAAGGTGCTTTTTCGACGTTTGCGTTATCTTTAACGAGTTCGATGAATTTGTTTAAAACATTTTCACCAACTTCAACGTGACTTAATTGTCTTCCTTTAAATCTAACACCAACTTTAATTTTATTACCATCTTCTAAGAATTTATTAGCGGCTTTGGCTTTGGTTAATAAGTCATGTTCGCCAATTTGAGGTGTAAGTTGAATTTCCTTAACTTCAATGATTTTTTGGTTCTTCTTAGCTTCTTTAGCTTTCTTTTGAGCTTCGAAACGGTATTTACCATAGTTTAAGATTTTACAAACTGGTGGTTTTCCTGATGGATGAACACATAATAAATCTAAGTTAAAGCTTTCAGCTTTTCTAATAGCATCGTATCTTGACATTACTCCAAATGATTCACCATTAGGTCCAATGACAAGTACTTCTGGGAAACGAATAAATTCATTTACTAAATCGCCATTTTTGTTATTTGCAGCGCGATTCTTGTTACCAAAATTTTGATTTGGTTTTTGATTTGTAGCTATAATTAATTTCCTCCTCAATAGCAATAAAAAACGGATAGTAGAAGAACTGTCCGTGCAAAAAATTAATTTAACTAATTCTTGTAGCATAATACCAATCTGATAAATCAAATCTGGTGAGAGCAAACTTCTTTCTACTAACGACAATAAATATACACTATTTGACAATAAAGTGCAAGTAAAAAAGTAGAATTTTTGCTAAAATTTAAAGATATTTATGCACTTTTTTAGTATTAAGTCAAAAATAAAGTTCTTTAGATTAGATAGATTTTAAAAATACAACAAAGTACAAAAAGAAAAACGAAATACAATAAAATACAATGAAGTACAATGAAATACAATAAAATACAACTTGAATTAGTAAATACAATAAAATACAATATTATTTAATAGATGGGGAGGTATTTTTATGGAAAATCCATTTTCAATATCATTTGGAAGAATTAATGAAAAAGTCATTCAAAGAGATAAAGACATAGAACCTATTTTAGAAGATTTTAATTCTACTCATACTAGAAATACAGTTTATATTTTAACTGGTCCAAGAGGATCTGGAAAAACTGTTACTTTAGCTCATATTCTTGATATTTATAAAGAAAAAGACGATTGGGTTGTTGCAAGATTAAACCAAAATGACAATATTTTAGAACAATTAGCAAGTTTATTATATGAATATGGTGCATTGAAAATAAAAACTTTAAAAGTAGAATTTTCTTTTTCATTCTCAGGAATTTCTTTTAATGTAAAAGGTGAAAAACCTGTATCTAGTATTGAAATATATTTAAAGAATTTGTTTGAATATTTTAAAAAGAAAAATATTCATGTTTTAATTGCAATAGATGATGTTTCTAAAAATGAAGGAATGGTTAATTTTATAAGAGCATATCAAGGATTCTTAATTGATCATTATGATATAAGACTTTTAATGACTGGATTAAGTAAAAACATTTCTAAACTTGAAAATGATAAATCTTTAACTTTTCTTTTTAGAGCACCAAAAATCCTTCTTGCACCTTTATCAATCCCTTCAATTGCATTTTCTTATGAAGAAACATTTAATGTAAGTGAAGATGAATCGATTAAACTTGCTAAAGTTACTAAAGGTTATGCTTTAGCGTATCAAATACTTGGAGACATTCTTTATAGAAATAAAGAAACTTCATTATCAAAAAAAGTATTAAAAGAATTTGATATTAAATTAAGTGATTGGAGTTATGAAATCATTTGGAATGAATTAACAAATTCTGAAAAAGAAATATTGCAATTAATTGCAGAAGGTTTTAATACAAATGAAGAAATTATAAGTGCAATGAATATTTCTAGAGGTAATTTAGCAATTTATAAAGCTAAACTTGCTAAAGAAGGATTAATTGATGTTTCTAAACGTGGAAAATCAGAATTTTTATTGCCTAGATTTAAAGAATTTCTTGAATTAAGAAAAAAGTTTGAATAATAAAAAGTTCACCATTTAAGTGAACTTTTAAAGAATATTATTTATTAATTATTTTTTGGATAAACAATCTTCATTTCCTAATCCTTTTTTCTTTAAAAGAATTGTAGAAATTAAGAATGAACCTTGATAAATTACATTTACTGTAATTTGAATCCATGCTTTTTCAAATGATGTTTTAGTAGATAAATACCCCATTGCAATCATCGAAATTAACGCAATTACATATAATATAATAGAAGTAATTGATTTTAATCTAATTGATATATAAATTAAGGTAATTAAAAATCCAGCAGCACCAATTATCATTAAAATAATAAATGGCATTGTAGAAGTAAATTGAGTTGCTACTAAAGAAATTAATATTCCTAATGTTGAGCACCCTACTTTAGTGTAATTTTTATTATGAAATGTAAACATTCCTATAATCCCTAAAAATGTTAAGAAAAATCCAACACTTTGAGTAGTAGTAAATTGACTTGATAAAATCGAATATTCTATTCCAAAGCCAAGTAAAACTTTATGTAATGCTTTAAAAAAACCTGCCGCAAACACCATAATGGTACCACCTGCAAATAAAGCATAACACCCTTTAACCATTTTGTTATATAAAGTCTTTTGCAAAATGATAATTCCAATTAAAAATAAAATTAATGGAACTAAATCATATAATCCTTGTAAAATTTGTAAATATCCTGGTGCATCGCCTAATGCAGTATCTAATATATTAAATAAATTCATAATTATTTAATCCATTTCCAATTTTTAATAGATTTTACTGGAATAAGATGCATTAAGATTGGGGTTTTTCTTTTATATTCTTGATATTTAGGATCATCTCCATAAGATTTATCTTGTCTAATTTCTAATCTTTTAGCACCACTTACCATAACATAAACGATTAAAACATATCCTAAAATTACCATTATCCATTGAGCCCATCCAGAAATTACATTAATTCCTGAAACTAAAACTCCAGTCCAAAATAGAATTTCTCCTAAATAATTTGGACATCTAACGCATTTATATAATCCATTAGATACAAATGTTTTAGGGTTTTTCTTTTTAGCAGCACTTTTTTGATAATCTGCAATTGTTTCAATTAAAAGTGCAATAAACATAATAGAAGCACCAATTAAAGGGAACAATAATTCATCACCTTTTCCATTATATAATCTATAGAAAATAGGTGAAGTTTCTTGAACATATAAAATACCTACTACAATCCAAATTGAAAAAAGTACAAAGAAAGGCATTTTTTTAGTAGATCCTGTTTCAGCATTTTCAGAAACTTTCTTTCTATAACTAGCACTTTTTAATTCTCTTGCAAGTAAAAATCCTGACAATCTTATTCCATAAAGAATAAGTAAAATACATAAAATCCAAGAAGTCCATCCCATAGATTCTTTATAGAAATTTGGGATAAAATTCATAATGATTAAAGCAATACCAATTCCTGCTATTGCAAAACCATATCCAATTGATAAAAAATAAACAAACTTTTTAAATCCAACAGAAGAAAGAAGAAGTGCAACAACAAATAAGACTAATATTCCCCAAGGAAATGCGTTTTGTAATGCTTCCATAATTATTTCTCCTTTTTATATCTAGATTTAATGTATTCTTTAAATGAAGAATCTCCATATTTAGTTTCACCAACTAATTCATGAGTCATAGTCCATTTTGAAAATCTAATAAGTCCAGCTGTACCATCTTGAATTTTTGCTTTATCAGCTTTTTTAGCGATTAAATCAAATAAGAATACTGGTGCTCTTGAAATTTTACATTTTTTACCTGCAGCTTCAAAAAACATTTTTGCAATTTCATCATATGTATAAATTTCTTTTCCACCAATAGAATAGGTTTTATTAGGATCTTTCATATGTAAAACAATAAATTCACCTAAATCTTTTGTATCAATAACATTTACATGATGTTTTTTATGTCCAAGTAAAGTAACTTTTCCTTTTTCAACCATTGGCATAAATACATGAGCAATATCATAAAAATATCCTGTTGGTCTAAAAATATTGTATTTTAATCCACTCTTTTTAAGTTCAATTTCAAATTTATGTTTAGCATCTAAAAGTGGAACATTTGGATCAGAGTCACAATAAATAACTGAAACATAATCAAAATATTTAACACCTGCTTTTTTAGCTTCATTTAATAAATTTAAATTCCCTTGGAAATCAACATCATATGCGCTAAATTTTGTAGATTTTGTAACAAGTCCAACAGTTGTAATACAAACTTCACACCCATTTAATAATCCTTCAATACTAGAAGGGTTAGTTAAATCAATTGCGTGAAATTCATATTTTCCTTTAATTTCTGGAACATCTTTTTCTTTTAAATCAAGTGCAACTACTTCATGTCCTTCATTAATTAATTTTTTTAAGATATCTAATCCTAAATTTCCAAATGCACCTGCTAATGCGACTTTCATTATTTTGATTTCTCCTTTGATCTTTTATCGTTAATTATATCCATTTCTTTTGCAGTAATTTTTGTACAATTATTTTCTTTTGCCCATTTTACGCATCCTTTTAAAACAGTTGGAAGGAAAATACGAGGAACTTTTACAAGCTTTTCTAATGCATCATCTGTAAATTCAACATCAGTTTGCAATCTTTTTGCAGCGTATCTAACACTTGAAACAGTAGTTTCTCTCATTGGAAGAAGTTCAGGTCTTGGTTTTTTAAATTTAGAACACCAGAAGTTTTTACTATCTCTATATCCATAATCTACTGGAACTTTTGGGAATCCATTTGATGTAACTCCATTAACAATTGTATTCCAATATTTTTCTTTCATTAAAATTTTATCAATTCGAAGAATAAAAGTTGCACCAAATTGAGAAGTGATACCATTGAAATTATGATATGGACCTTCGTATCCATTTAATTCTCCAGGTTTATCATCTTGAGCGTTATCTAATTCTTTAAGCCAAGTACATTCAACTACTTGGAAAGCATCTTTTAAAATTTTAGGGAATAATTCATTTTTATTTTCACTAGCTTTTAACCCATCTTCCATTTCAAAAATACAATCTTTCATCTTTTCTTCAGGAGTATCTCCAGGCCAACCCATTCTAACTGCTTCTTTAAATAATTTCTTATCATCAGGAATGAAATTTAAAGCGCATTTTCCAGTACGCAAAATATTTTGGGCAGTATTTGAAGAATTTCTACAATTTAATATAAAAGTGTAGCAATCTTTACCTGCAATCCAGTATGGAAAACATAAAGAATATGGTCCAACTGTTGTTTTCCCATCCTTTGTTAAAGTAGAAACCATTACTACTGGCATTGGGAAAAATAAGGATGTTTGATAAAAATTATCCTTTGGTTCTAAGTTTTTAAAACTACTCATTATTGCCTCCTTTTAACACAAAGTGTTTTAAAAAATTTATTAAATCATCAATATTTATTTCTTCTTGGATAGAAGAAGAAATAATAATATTGCTTAATAAAACTAAATCATTATCATTAATATCTTCATTAAATTTAATGTAAATATTTTTGATTAATATGCTTAAACGATTTACAAAAATTTTATGTCCTGCTTCATATTTATCTTTTAAATTTTTAACTTGAATGGATAATAAAAATTCTTGATGACTTTTCCAAAAATTACGAATTGTTTGAAAAATTAATCTAATTCCTTCTTCAATACACTTAATATTTTCTAAAGAAATATTTAATTCATTTAATGAATTATTCCAATCAATACTTACAAGATGAGCAATTATTGATAATTTATCATCAAAATAATTGTAAATTGTTCCAAGTCCAATTCCTGATTTTTTGGCGATTTCTCTCATGGATAATTTTTCATATCCTTTTGTTTCTAATTCTTTTTTAGATACGTTTAATATTTTTTCTTTTGGATCTTTAATTATTTTTGGCATATTATGAACCTGTTCATTTTATATGGTAATTTTATCCTGATTATAACTTTTTGTAAATATTAAATTTGAAAATAATTGTTAATTGATTAAAATAATAGGTATGAAAAAAGTAATTGTATTTGATTTTGATGGAACTATTTTAAACACTGAACCTTTTATTGGAAAATTAATTTATGAAACATATTTAAAATTTACTAATAAAAAGTTAACTTTAGAAGATATTTTAAGTCACTATGGACCAAGTGAAGATGGAATGTTAATTAATTTAAATGATGGAAGCTATGATAATGAAGAAGCATTTAAGTATTATTTAGAAAAATATAAAAAAATGCATGAAGAATTCTTCACTCATATAGATAAAAATTTAAAAAATATCTTTGAATATTTAAAATCTTTAGATATTGATACTTATATTGTAACTGGAAGAAGTAAGGAATCTTTAGATATTTCTTTAGATATTTTAGATATTAGAAAATATTTTAAAGGATATTATGTAGGGAGCAAAAAAGGAATTAATAAACCTACTTCCATTAAAAATTTAATGAATGATCATGGATATA
Organism: Lachnospiraceae bacterium; assembly: GCA_963660725.1. Lineage (GTDB taxonomy): Bacteria > Bacillota_I > Bacilli_A > RFN20 > CAG-826 > Onthovivens. The sequence goes on from CAVKZU010000029.1 coordinate 10,283, forward strand.
GTAATAATGAGTTATTATATATTGGAGATACAGTTAATGATATTTATTCTATGAATGAAGTAGATGTTAAAATAATATCAATCGCTTTATATAATCTTAAAAATTATGATAAGTTAAACGAACTTAATCCAAATATGGTAGTAAAAGATTATTTAGAATTAGATTCTAAAATAAAAGAATTTATTAATTCTTAATACTAGATTTATTTTTTAAATATATTATTAATGAAAAAGATAGATTAATTAAAGGAATTAAACTAAAAATATTAGGATTATACGTTAAATAATCATTAATTATTAATTGATTAACGTTAACAAAATGAAGTAATAAAATAGAAATACTTACTCCTATAATAAAAAATATTAATACTAATAAGTAAGTTCTAGACTTACTTATTTTTGATTTATCTTTTAAAATTATTCCTTCTACTCCAAATTCAATAACTTTTCTAGTGTTATTAGTCATCATGGTAGGGGTAAAAATAATTAAGTTAAAGTTATTAAAGGAAGATACAAGGATTACTCCATAAATTGTTAAATTAATAACTTCTAATATTTTATAAATATTAAAATCATAAGAAGTAGGAATAATAATTAATAATATATTAAAAATAATAAGCATTATTATTTGGAATAAGAAATTATCTTTATTTTTCTTTATTAATAAATGTTTTATTAAAGTAATAATGATAAATCCTACAATAAAAGTTATTAGTGAGATTAAAGAAATATATAAAGAATTAAAATTATTTTTGATTAAAGAAGAAATAATATTAACTATATTTCCTGTTTGCATAAACGCAAAGAAAGAATGTTTATATAAAGAATACGCTTCAAAAAAACCTCCATTTATTGATAATAATAAATAGAAAACATACATATAAACTTTAGATTTATCAATATTTTTTTTCATACTTAATAATTATAATCTTTAAAATTTATAAATAAATAAAAAAAGAACTTACCATTACTAGTAAGTTCATAATTTTATAACTGGTGACCTTAAGGCGATTCGAACGCCTGACCCACAGCTTAGAAGGCTGTTGCTCTATCCAGCT
>CAVKZU010000030.1:0-4369 GCA_963660725.1 Lachnospiraceae bacterium
AATAAATAGTTATTAGATACTAAATTTGCTTTTGCTGGGTTAATTTTGTATATGAAACAATAAGATTAAAATATAGAAATATGTTTAATGTAAATGCTTAAGAATCAATATCAATTGACTTCGTGTTAATAACATATTGTATTCTTTAATTATAGATAATGGTAAAATCATTAATTTTTAACTGACGATTATTAAAGCTATGAAAAAATATAGGTTAATTGACGAATTTTGAAAATATTTTTACTACTATTAATGATTCCGATAATGACATTTTTTCTTTAAAATTTTTGCATGAAATATTACTAAAATTGAACTTTAAAAAATAGTAAAAATATAAGATACAAATATTAATTAATTATCAATAAAAAATATTAATGAGAAGATATTAAAATTATATTAAAATTCATTTTTATATTGACTTTTTCAATTGACTTCAAATAAATGACTGTATAAATGTTTCCACATAGTTTTCCACACTTATCCACATTTTTTGTGCTAAGCCATTTTTATTATAAATAAATAGTATTAGTAGTTATTTAGTATATTTTTTAACTTTTTAAAAGTATCGAATTTGCTAGTAATTTAGTGCATTTAAACATTGTAAAAAGTTTTTTAAATTCTCCCTTTTTTTATTTGTTGACTTAGTATAAACTAATTAACAACGGAGAGAGATAGTATGGGACATGATGATATAAATGTTGGATGCATTGAGGTTATTTGCGGCCCAATGTTTGCTGGTAAAAGTGAAGAACTTTTAAGACGAATTAACCGCTTAGTATACGCAAAAAAGAAGTTTTTAGTTTTTAAACCAAAAATTGACAATAGATATAGTGAAGATGAAGTTGTTTCTCATCGCAAAAGAGCATATAAAGCACATTCAATTGAAAAAGGAACTGAATTATTAAAATTTGTTACAAATGATTTAGAAGTTATTTGTATTGATGAAATTCAATTCTTCGATGATTCTATTATTGATGTTATTGAAACTTTAGCAAATAGAGGTATTAGAATTATTGTTGCTGGACTTGATTGTGATTTCAAAGGAGATCCATTCCCAATTACAGCAAATTTACTTGCTAGAGCAGAATATATAACTAAACTTACCGCAATATGTCCAATATGTGGTAGAGAAGCTACAAAAACTCAAAGATTAATTAATGGAGTTCCTGCTTCAAGTGATGATCCTGTTGTATTAGTTGGTGCAAATGAATCTTATGAACCAAGATGCAGACATCATCATGAAATTATTAGAAAGTAGAGGTTAAGATATGGATATTATTATTAAAAGAGATGGCCGAAAAGAGATATTTGATAAAAATAAGATTGTAAACGCAATTAAAAAAGCATACGAAAGTGCTTCACTTGAATCAAATGCTGAAACAATTGCTGATGAAGTTATTAAAAATATAGATGCAAAATTTGGAGATAAAACTCCAATGGTTGAAGATATTCAAGATGAAATTGAAAAAGTCTTGATTAAAGAAAACCAAGCAGAAGTTGCTAAATTATTTATTGTTTACCGTGCTGAAAGAAATAAATATAGACAAAATCATAGTGAATTAATGGCAACATTAAACGATATTACTTTCAAAGATAGTAAAGATAATGATTTAAAAAGAGAAAATGCTAATATTGATGGTGATACTGCAATGGGCAGTATGCTTAGATATGGTAGTGAAAGTGCTAAAGAATTTTATTTAAATAATGTTATTAATCCTAAATTTGCAGAAGCTCATAGAAGTGGAGATATTCATATTCATGATATGGATTTCTATACATTAACTATGACATGTTGCCAAATTGACTTATTACCTTTATTTAAAGGTGGATTCTCTACAGGACATGGATTCTTAAGAGAACCAGCAAGTATTAGAAGTTATGCTTCACTTGCATGTATTGCAATTCAAAGTGATCAAAATGATCAACATGGTGGACAATCAATTCCAAACTTTGATTATTCAATGGCTCCTGGTATTAAAAAAACATATCGTAAAGAAATTAGAGATGTATTATATGAAATTTATTCAATCTTTGATGAATCATTAACTGAAGAAGAAGTAAAAGAATTAGTAAAGAATGCTGAAAAGGTAGAAGAAATTGGATTAGATGCTCCTAAATTCCACGAAGAATTAGCAAGATTAGTTAAAGAAAGATTTGCTAATATTCCAAATAACGATAAATTAATTAAAAAAGTTATTAAAGATGCATACGCTAAAACTGATGAAGAAGCTCATCAAGCAATGGAAGCTTTAATTCATAACTTAAATACAATGCATTCTCGTGCAGGTGCACAAGTTCCATTCTCATCATTAAATTATGGTACAGATACTTCAAAAGAAGGAAGAATGGTTATTAATGCATTACTTGATGCTACTTTAAGAGGACTTGGAAATGGAGAAACTCCAATCTTCCCAATTCAAATTTTTAAATGTAAAGAAGGTGTATCTTATAATAAAGAAGATCCTAACTATGATTTATTAAGAAAAGCAATGTATGTTAGTGGAAAACGTTTATTCCCTAATTTCTCATTCTTAGATAGTAGTTTTAATAAACCATACTATAAAGCAGGAGATTATAAGACAGAAGTTTCTTACATGGGTTGTAGAACTCGTGTTATGGGAAACGTTATTAAAGATAAAGAAATTACTACTGGAAGAGGTAATTTATCATTTACTAGTATTAATCTTCCAAGAATTGGTATTACATCAAATCATGATGTAAACGTATTCTATAAACGTTTAGATGAATTAATGGATCTTTGTAAAGATCAATTACTTGAAAGATATAAAATTCAAGCTAATAAAAGAGTTTATAACTTCCCATTTTTAATGGGACAACATGTTTGGCTTGATAGCGATAAATTAAGATATGATGAAAAAATAGAACCAGTATTAATTCATGGAACTTTAACAATTGGTTTTATTGGGCTTGCGGAATGTTTAAAAGCATTAACTGGTTTCCATCATGGAGAAAGCGAAGAATCATATAAACTTGGTTATGAAATTATTTCTCATATGAGAGAAAAATGTGATGCATATACTGCTCAATATGGTTTAAATTTCTCACTTATTGCTACTCCAGCTGAAGGATTAAGTGGTAGATTTGTTAAAATTGATAAGAAGAAATTTGGTATTATTCCTGGTGTTACTGATAGAGATTATTATACAAATTCATTCCATATCCCAGTTTACTACAACATTTCATTAATTGATAAGATTAAAAAAGAAGGTCCTTTCCATAAATTAACAAATGGTGGACATATTAGTTATGTTGAAGTTGATGGAGATGTTAGTAAAAATGTTGATGCATTTGAAATGATTGTTAGAGCAATGCATGATAATGATATTGGTTATGGTGCAATTAATCATCCAATTGATAGAGATCCTGTTTGTGGATATAATGGAATTATTAACGATGAATGTCCATGCTGCCATAGACATGAAAACGATGGAAATCCTAATTTTGAAAGAATTAGAAGAATTACTGGTTATTTAGTTGGTACTCTTGATAGATTCAATAATGGTAAAAGAAGTGAAGAACATGATAGAGTTAAACATTTAACTGGTCATGACGTTAATAAGTAATGATTAGAATTGCAAATTATATAAATGATTCAATAGTAGATGGTCCTGGAATAAGATTTACAATCTTTTTCCAGGGTTGTAAACACGCTTGTAAAGGATGTTTTAATAAAGAAACTTGGGATTTTAATAAAGGCACATTAATTGATGAAAATGAATTAATGAAAATTATTAAATCTAATTTCCTTTTAAGTGGTGTTACTTTTTCTGGAGGAGATCCATTTTATCAAATAGAAGGTGCTTTAAAAATGGCAAGACTTGTAAAAGAAAGTGGATACCATTTAATTTCCTATACTGGATTTTTATTTGAAGAATTGGTTGAAATGTCTAAATCTAACCCTTCTTTAAAAGAATTATTAGATTTAATTGATGTTATTATTGATGGACCATTTATTGAAGAAGAAAAATCTTTAGAATTAAGATTTAAAGGTAGTAAAAATCAAAGAGTAATTAACGTTAAAAAAAGTCTCCAAGACGGAAATATTGTTCTTGAAGACTATAATTAATAGTTTATTTAATTTTGTTTTTGTAATCGCTAACGATGTCGTTAGCGATTTTTTCGATGTCTTCGCTTGAAGTATCGATAACTACATCAATTAAAGAAGCGTAATCATCTGCTTTAAACTTATATTTATCGTGATTAAGCCTCTTTTCAATTTGTTCTTTTGTATCTCCTCTTTCAATCATTCTTCTTATTCTTGTTTCTTCATTACAATTTAAAAAATAAGAAACTATATGAGGATCATTCATTTTCTTAAATTCTTTTAATCCAGAAAATTCAACAATTA
>CAVKZU010000031.1:0-10574 GCA_963660725.1 Lachnospiraceae bacterium
AAATTATTGATGCTACAGTTAGTGATATAAAAGAATAAGACTTAAAGGCTGTTACTAAAAAAGTAATGGTCTTTTTTAATTAATTTTTTACAAATTATTTACAAATTTAAACAATTTCTTTACAATTTATTCATATGGATTTTAATTCAATTTTTATATTGATGCAAAATTATCCAATGCTAATTGTTTGTATTATTTTAGTATTTGGAGTAATTTTCATTAATGGATGGACGGATGCTCCAAATGCAATTGCAACTTGCATTTCAACAAAAGCGATTAAACCAAAACAAGCAATCATAATGGCTGCGATTTTTAATTTCCTTGGTGTTATTACCATGTATTTTTTGTCGACTGCAACTGCTGATACTATTTCAAATATGGTTGATTTTGGTACTGATTATGAGTTTGCTTTAACTGCTTTAAGTGCTGGAATGGTTGGAGTTATTGCTTGGGGTGTATTAGCGTGGGCATTTGGAATCCCATCAAGTGAATCACATGCTTTAATTGCAGGTATTACTGGAGCTGGTTTAGCTGCAATAACTTTAGGAAAAAATGCTCAAATTATATTTAGTCGGGATTCAAGCTGGGCTAAAACTATTTATGGACTTGTTTTATCTTGTGTATTTGGGTTTGTTGTTGGTTATGTAGTTACTAAAATTATTGAACTTATTTGTAGAAGAATGAATCGAAATAGAACTAGACCATTTTTCAAATATGCTCAAATTGTTTCAGGTGCTGGGATGGCTTATGTTCATGGAGCACAAGATGGGCTAAAGTTTATTGGGGTTATCTTTTTAGCATTATCTCTTGCAGGAAATGCTTATAATGCAGCAAATCCTAATTTACCTCAAATGCAAGTTAATTTCTCAGGAAGTGCTGATTTATGGTATTTAGCAGTTATTGTTTCTTTAATTATGGGACTTGGAACTTCAATTGGAGGATATCGAATTATTAAAAAAGTAGGTATGGGAATGGCAGATTTAGAAGGATATCAAGGATTTGCTACTGACTTTACTAGTGCAATTGGTATTTTAATTTCAACATTCCTTGGAATTCCTGTTTCTACTACACAAGTTAAAACTTTTTCAATCCTTGGAGTTGGATCTACTAAAGGGATAAGACATGTTAATTGGAGCATTGCAAAAGAAATGATTCTTACATGGGTATTTACTTTTCCAGGGTGTGGAATTATAGGATTTTTAATGGCGTTATTATTTAATTTATTTTAGGAGTTTTAAAATATGGGTTTATTTAGAAAGAAAAAAGACTATTTCTTTGAATCTTTTAAAGAATTAGGAGAATATAGTAAAAAAGCAATGGATACTTTAAGTGATGGATTATTAAATTTTGATAATGAAAAACTTGTAGTACTTAAAAATGATGTTCATAAAATAGAACATGAAGCTGATCAAAAAAAGCATATTATTGAAGAAAAATTAGCACAAGAATTTATTACTCCAATTGATCGAGAAGATATCTTCTTATTGCTTGATAAAATTGATGATTTAACTGATTCAATTGATGAAATATCTTATAAATTATATATTAGAAATTATAATGAATTACCTAAAAACATTAATCCTTTTATTGAATACGCTAAAGAAGCAGTTAATTCTTTATTAAAACTTTTAAGTAATTTAGATAATTTAACTAATAAAAAAGTATTAGATCCATATATTGAAGAAGTTTTAAATGTAGAAGAAGCAGTAGATAAATTATATGAAGAAAATGTAAGAGATTTATATAAAGATGAATCTTTAGATCAAAAACATTTATTTATGGAAGAAAAAGTATATTCTTATTTTGAATATGTTACTGATAAATGTAGAGATATTGTAAAGGCAATACAACTTATAATTTATAAAAATTTATAAAAAATATAATTATTTTTTAATTAAATTGCTTTAAAACTATTTAATTATTAGATATAATAATTATGTTAAATTTTCTTAAGGAGGAAATATAAAAATGGCTATTAAAGTAGCAATTAATGGATTCGGAAGAATCGGACGTCTTGCATTCAGACAAATGTTCAATGCAGAAGGTTATGAAGTCGTTGCAATCAATGATTTAACAGACCCAAAAATGTTAGCACACTTATTAAAATATGATTCAGCTCAAGGTAGATATGCTTTAGCTGATACAGTTGTTGCTAAAGAAAGCTCAATCGTTGTCGATGGCAAAGAAATTAAAATTTATAGTGAAAAAGATGCAGCTAATCTCCCTTGGGGTGAATTAGGTGTTGATGTCGTCTTAGAATGTACAGGTTTCTATACATCAAAAGAAAAAGCTTCTGCTCATATTCAAGCAGGTGCTAAAAAAGTCGTCATCAGTGCTCCAGCTGGAAAAGATTTACCAACAATCGTCTTTGGTGTTAACGAACATACTTTAACTCCAGAAGATACAATCATTTCTGCAGCTAGCTGTACAACAAACTGTTTAGCTCCAATGGCTAATTGCTTAAATAATTTAGCTCCAATTCAAAGTGGTATCATGACTACAGTTCACGCTTACACAGGCGATCAAATGATTCTTGATGGTCCACACAGAAAAGGTGATTTAAGAAGAGCAAGAGCAGGTGCTGAAAACATTGTTCCAAATAGCACTGGTGCTGCAAAAGCAATCGGACTTGTTATTCCAGAATTAAATGGTAAATTAATCGGTTCTGCACAAAGAGTCCCTGTTAAAACAGGTTCTACAACTATCTTAGTTGCAGTTTGTAAAGCAAAAGATTTAACTCCAGAAGTTATCAATGATTACATGAAAGCTCATACATCCGCATCATTTGGATGGACAGACGAACCATTAGTTTCTAGTGATATTATTGGTATGAGATTTGGTTCATTATTTGATTCAACTCAAACAATGGTTCACAAACTTGATGATGAAACATATCATGTTCAAGTCGTTGCTTGGTATGACAATGAAAATTCATATACCAGCCAAATGGTTAGAACAATTAAATATTTCGCAGAATTAAAATAATTTAAATTGTTAAACAAAAAGGCTTAGAGTATATTTTCTAAGCCTTTTATTTATAAAAGGAGTGTTTATGCATACAATCGATGAATTAAAAGACTTAAAAGGTAAAAAGGTTCTCGTTAGAGTCGATTTCAACGTCCCATTAAAGGGAAGTGAAATTAGAGATGACAACCGTGTTGTTCAAGCTTTACCTACAATCAAAAAACTCTTAAGCGAAGGAGCAAGCTTAGTTTTAATGTCACATTTAGGAAAAATTAAATGGGGCAAGGTTGATGATGAAGAAATTGCAAAAGAAAAAGAAAAAAATAATATGAAATATGTTCTCCCTTGCTTACAAGGTCATCTTCCAGGAGTTAATGTTTATTTCTCAGAAGCTACAAGTGGAGAAGGTTTAAAAGAAGCAGTTGCTAAATTAAAACCAGGTGAAGTTTTACTTGTTCAAAATACAAGATATGAAAAAGGTGAAAGTAAAAATAATCCTGAATTAGCTGCTGATTGGGCAAGCAATGTTGATGCATTCGTTATGGATGCATTTGGTAGTGCTCATAGAGCTCATGCTTCTACATATGGAGTCCCTGAAGTTTTAAAAGGACAAGGTAAACCAGTTGCTTTAGGTTACTTAATGGAAAAAGAAGTTAAAAACTTAGGCGCATGTGTTAAAGGTGAAGAACACCCATATATTGCTATTTTAGCTGGTTTTAAAGTTTCCGATAAAATTAAAGTTATCGATTCATTACTCAAAAAATGTGATAAAGTTTTAATTGGTGGTGCAATGTGTTTTACATTCTATAAAGCACTTGGAATGCAAACTGGTGATTCTCCAGTCGAAGACGATCAATTAGAATACGCAAGAAAATGTTTCTCAAGTGGTAAGATTGTTTTACCAATTGATACAAAAGTTGCTGATAATTTTGAACATCCAACAGTTATTAAATGTGTTGATACAGATGTTGGTATTGCTAATGAATGTATCCCAGAAGGCTATAATGGCATGGATGTTGGTCCAAAAACAGTTGAAAAATTCGCTGATATTATTAGAAGAGCAAAATTAATTTTCTGGAATGGTCCAGTTGGAGTTTTCGAAAGAGTTGAATTCCAAGATGGTACTTTAGGAATTTGTAAAGCAATTGCTCATAACGAAGATTGTTTCTCAGTTATTGGTGGTGGTGATAGTGCTGCTGCTGCAAAAGAATTTGGTTACGCTGATAAATTCTCACACGTTTCAACAGGTGGTGGTGCTTCACTTGAAATGATTGAAAACGATGGACATCTTCCAGGAATTGATGTTATTGGATAATTATGAGAAGAAAATTATTATTAGGTAACTGGAAAATGAATAAAACAGTTACTGAATCAATTGAATTTGCTAAAGGTGCTAAAGAACTTGGAAAAGAAGCAAAAGCTCATAAAATTGATTTAGGTATCTGTGTTCCTTATTTATCACTTCAAAGTGTTAAAAAAATCGTTAAAAAATCATTATTTGTAGGTGCAGAAAATGTCCATTTTGAAGATCATGGTGCATTTACTGGTGAAGTTTCTATTCCAATGTTAAAAGATATTAATATTGATATGTCTTTAGTTGGTCATAGTGAAAGAAGAACTTACGATAATGAAACTAATGAAAAATGTAATAAAAAGATTTTAGCATTACTTGCTAATAACATGACTCCTGTTTATTGTTGTGGTGAATCTTTAGAAACATTTGAAAATAAAAAGACAAAAGAATTTGTTAAAGAACAAATCATTGAAGGTTTCAAAAATGTTTCTTTAGAAGATGCAACTAAAGTTATTGTTGCATATGAACCAATTTGGTCAATTGGAACAGGTAAAAATGCATCAAGTGAAATTGCTCAAGATATTTGTGCATTTATCCGTAAAACTTTAAGAGGATTATATGGTGCTAAAACTGCTAATAAGATTAGAATCTTATATGGTGGAAGTGTTAAACCAAATAACATTAAAGAATATCTTGCTCAAAAAGATGTTGATGGTGCTTTAGTTGGTGGAGCAAGTTTAAAACTTGATAGCTATACTGAATTATTACGTAATATTGAATAAATTTAATTAAAATGGAGTTAGTAAATCTAATTCCATTTTTATCTTTAATCTTAAAGAAAATTATATATAATATAGGGAATAGGAGGAAAATTATGCGTAATGATGAAAATGTAATTTATAGTGAAAAACCTAAAAATATGGAAGCTATAAGTAAGGCTACTTTCTATGCAAGAGTATTTTTATATTTTGGAATTAGTTTGCTTTTAACTGCAGGTTTAACAATTGGATTTACTTACCTTTTTAACTATATTTGGCCAATTTCTTTAGCTGCATCTAGAGCAACTTATCTTACAATTACAATTATTTCTGCAATTGGTGTTATTATTTCTAGTACTATTGCAACATTTAGAAGTTTAGCAAAATCACAAGGTGGAATTGTAAGTTGGATATTCTATATCTTATTTATGTCTTTTTTACTTTCAAGTATTGGATTCTATGTTGAAGATTTAAATATTGTAGGTCTTGCTGTTTTAATTACTAGTGGAATGTTCCTTGTAATGTGTATCTTTGGATATATCTTAAAAGATAAAGTTTCATGGGTTGCACTTTTAGCAGTTGGACTTATTAGTGGAGCAGGTATTATTTGCTTAGTTAATTTTTTCTTAATTCCAATTATTTATGCTTCAAATGGTAATTTAGAAGTTGTAAGAGAGATGTATTATATTGTAGATTTTATAGTCTTATTCTATGGATTATTAGTTACTGCTATTGATATGTGGCATGTTAAAAGATTTGCAGAAACTTCACAAGATAATACAAATGTTGCATTATATTTTGCACTAAATTTATATAATGATTACATTTTAATTTTATTAAAAGTAATTGTAATTTTATTAAGATCAAATAGAAATTAATTTTAAAGAAGAGGGAAATAAAAAACCTTCTTTTTTTGTGCTTAAATACAAATAATTTCTTTGGTAAAAACGAATAAAAATGATAAAATATTTATATCGAATTGTTTAAGAAAAACAGTTAAAAATAATAGGAGAAAATATGGGTGTTAAAGTAGTAGAAACAGCCCTCAGAGATGGTCATCAATCACTCTTTGCAACAAGAATGACTACCGATGAAGTCTTAGAGGCACTTCCTGAACTTGACAAAGTTGGCTACCATGCTATTGAAATATGGGGTGGGGCTACTTTTGATGCATGTTTAAGGTTTTTAGATGAGGATCCTTGGGAGAGACTTAGGAAAGCTAGAAAGATTTGTAAAAATACAAAACTTCAAATGCTTTTTAGAGGACAAAATATTTTAGGATATCGTCATTATAGCGATGATGTTGTTGATAAGTTTGTTCAAAAATCAATTGAAAATGGAATTGATATTATTAGAGTATTTGATGCTTTAAATGATATTAGAAATTTAAAGAGTGCAGTTGTTGCTACTAAAAAATATGGTGGAGAATGTCAAATTGCATTATCTTATACAACAAGTCCAATTCATACAGTAGAATATTATATTAATCTTGCAAAAGAAGTTGAAAAACTTGGTGCTGATAGTATTTGTATTAAAGATATGGCAGGAGTTTTACTTCCAGAAACTGCATATGAGTTAGTTAAAGGTATTAAAGAAAATACTAAATTACCTGTTGAATTACATGCTCATTGCACAGGTGGACTTATTGAGATGACTTATTTAAAAGCAATTGAAGCAGGTGTTGATATTATTGATCTTGCTTTATCTCCTTTAAGTGGAGGAACATCTCAACCATGTACTGAATCATTTAATTTTGCATTAAAAGGTACTAAATTTGATCCTAAATTAAATGAAGAAATGTTAAATATTGCTGCTAATAAATTAAAACCAATTAAACAAAAATATTTAGATAATGGATTATTAAATCCAAAAGTATTATCTTGTAATCCAAATATTTTAAAATATCAAGTTCCAGGAGGAATGCTATCTAATTTAATTTCTCAACTTGCTCAACAAGGTCAAAGTGATAAATTAGATTTAGTATTAAAAGAAGTTCCTAATGTTCGAAAAGATTTAGGATATCCTCCTCTTGTTACTCCACTTTCTCAAATGGTTGGAACTCAAGCAGTTTTAAATGTATTAAATAATGAAAGATATAAAATGGTTCCAAAAGAAATTACTGATTATTTACTTGGAAAATATGGAAAAGCTCCAGGTAAAGTAGATGAAGAAATTAGAAAGAAAATTATTGGAGATCAAAAGGTAATTGATTATCGACCTGCTGATGATTTAAAACCAGAATTTGAAGATTTAAAGAAAGAATATAAAGGTATTGCAAAAAGTGACGAAGATGTTTTATCAATTGCATTATTCAAAGATGTTGCAATTAAATTCTTAAAGAAAAGAGAAGAAGATAAAATACCAACTAAAATAAAAGTTGAGGCTTAAAAATGAATACTTTAGCATTTATTGAAGATTTAGATTTTGGGGTTGCTGTTGTTTTATCAATAGTCTTAATATTATTTGTTATTTTAATGCTTTTTCTAATTGTACTTATTTGTGATGCAGTTATTAAATGTATTAATAAAATAGATGGAAAAATGAATATTAATCCTAAAAAAGAAAATAAATTATTAAGCGAAGATAATGACGCAGTAGTTGCTTTACTTGTAGCGACAATTGATTTTAATAAAGAGTTTAAAAAAGATTGTAAGTTAAAAAGTATAGAAAGAATTGATGAGTAGGAGATAATATGAAAATTTATAAAATTAAAGTTAATGGTAAAACTTATAAAGTAGAACTTGAATCAATTGATGAAAGAGTTACTAAAGAAGAAAGTAAACTAGTAAAAAAAGAAGAAGTTAAAAAAGAAGAAAAAGCACCAGTAAGTAGTGGAAGCGAAAATAAAAAAATTGTTGCACCACTTCAAGGAGTTTTACTTGATGTTAAAGTAAAAGTTGGTGATAAAGTTAAAAAAGGAGATACTGTTGCAATCATTGAAGCGATGAAACTTGAAAACGAAGTTAGTGCTCCATTTGATGGAGAAGTAGTTGAAATTAGTGCTTTAAAAGGATCAAGCGTTTCTAATAATGATTTATTAATGGTATTAAAGTAGTATGGATTTTGCTGAATTATTTAAACAATTTTTCGAGTCTACTGGAATTGCAGGTTTTTTTGTAAGTGGTGGATGGAAAAATTTAATAATGATATGTTTGGCGTTTGTTTTAATCTTTTTAGCGATAAAAAAACAATTTGAACCATACTTATTATTACCAATATCGTTTGGAATGTTATTAATTAACCTTCCAGGAGTTGCAAATGAAATATTTGTAACTACAACTGATGCAGCTGGAGAAGTTCATTATTCTGGATTAATTGGATATTTATATTATGGAGTTAAATTTGGAATTTATCCTTGTTTAATCTTCCTTTGTATTGGTGCTACTACTGATTTTGGTCCATTAATTGCAAATAAAAAATTAATGTTACTTGGTGCAGCTGCTCAACTTGGAATCTTCTTAACTTTCTTAATTGCATTTGGAATTGGAAAAATTCCAGGAGTTGAAAATGTTTTAGGAAGTACAATTACTGTAAAAGAAGCTGCTGCAATTGGTATTATTGGAGGAGCGGATGGACCTACTGCAATTTTAGGTGCAACTAGACTTGCTCCAAATTTACTTTCAAGTATTTCTATTGCTGCATATTCTTATATGGCTTTAGTTCCAGTTATCTTTCCTCCAATTATTAAATTATTAACTACTAAAAAAGAAAGACAAATTAAAATGGAACAAGCTAGACCTGTTTCAAAAAGAGAAAGAATTCTTTTTCCAATTATTGTTACTGTAGTTACTGTTTTAATTGTTCCAACATGTGCTCCTTTAATTGGATGCTTAATGCTTGGAAATTTAGTTAAAGAAAGTGGTGTAGTTCCAAAAATTACTGAAACTTTAGCTAATAGTTTAATGTATATTGTTACAATTTTACTTGGACTTTGTGTTGGTGCAACTGCTACTGCAGGTAACTTCTTAACAGTTAAAACACTTGTAATCTTTGCCTTAGGTATATTTGCCTTCTCACTTAGTTGTGCAGGTGGAGTTTTAGCGGGAAAACTAATGTGTAAATTAACTAAAGGTAAAGTTAATCCAATGATAGGTGCAGCTGGAGTTAGTGCAGTTCCAATGGCAGCTAGAGTTGTTCATAACATAGGTAAAAAAGAAAATCCAGATAATTATTTATTAATGCATGCAATGGGACCTAATGTTGCTGGGGTTATTGGAAGTGCAGTTGCTGCTGGGTTATTCTTATTATTATTTGCATAAAAATGTTTTATAAATATTTACATTTTGAAGAAATTGATTCCACTTCTTCATACTTAAAAAGAAATTTTGAAAAGCTAGATGATTTTACAATTTGTGAAAGTGATTATCAAAAAGAAGGAAGAGGGAGAAGTGGAAGAAAATGGTATTCTAGTAAAAATGAAAACTTAATGTTTAGTATTTTATTAAAAGATCCTACCCTTATTAATGAATATAATAAACTTTCAGTTTCAAGTGCTTATGTCCTTTTTCTTACAATTAAAAAACTCTATCCATCTTTAAATGCGTTATATAAATGGCCTAATGATATTTATATTAACGATAAGAAAATTTCAGGAATTTTACTTGAATCTCATATGGAGAATAATAAAATAAATGGAATTATAATTGGAATTGGAATCAATTTAAATCAAAAAGAATTTGATGATGATTTGCTTTTTAAAGCAAGTAGTTTATCAAATGAATTAAATGAATTTATTGATAAAGATTTATTTAAAAAATTACTTTATAAAAATTTTTATGATTATTTTAAAAAGTTAAAAGAGGGGAATGATGAATATTTAACTTTTGCTAGAAATAAAAATTATTTAAAGAATAAAGAAGTTTATTGCTTAATCAATAATAAAAAAGAATTAGTTAAAGTTCTTGATATTAATGATGACTTATCTTTATTAGTTAAATTAAATGATTTAGAAAAATCAATTTATTCAGGAGAAGTTACATTTCATCTTTAAATTATTTATGGAACAAGCTAAAAAAACTAATTTATATTATTTTAAAACAAAAGATATCGCTTATATTGCAATGTTTATTGCTTTAATTACTATTTGTTCTTGGATATCAATTCCAATTGGATCAGTAGTTAGTTTTACTTTACAACTCCTTGCAATATTTATTTGTATTTTTGTTTTAGGTCCTATTAAATCTTTTATATCTATTGCTTTATATTTATTGATTGGATTAGTAGGAGTACCAGTATTTAGTAATTTCAATGGGGGACCTAGTGTATTTTTAGGACCAACAGGTGGATTTTTAATTGGATTTTTATTAATTCCTTTAATTTATTTACCTTTTTATTTAATTTTTAAAAATAATTTAATTAGTTATTCTATAAGTATGGTAATTGGATTAATCATTACTTATTTATTTGGAGCGTTATGGTTTATTTATATTTATAAAAATGGAGATTGTGAATTATTAACTGCATTAACAGCAACAGTATTTCCATTTATTATTCCAGATTTAATTAAATTAATCGTAGGAATTGCGATAGGAAATAAACTAATAAAAATTTATCAAAAA